>NZ_CP141615.1:1807390-2108622 GCF_035593305.1 Limnochorda sp. L945t
GCCGGACGGCAGCAGGGTCTCGCCCGGCTCTTCGGGCGGCAGTCTCGATACTTGCGCGGACGGCCGCCAGGCGGTGCGCCACGGAGGTATCTTGCAGCGGATCGGCCATCGTGCAAGAGCGGCTCCCTTCGTGGGACGGGCCCGGCCTCGACCGCCGGCTGCTCGTGCGGCGGGCGGCACCGTCGCAGCCCTGCCTCAGTATAAGCCTCTCACGGTGAGCGGGTCAGCCGGGTAGGATCGCCAGGAGCAGCCCGCTGCGGGGGCCGACGAGGAGCCTCTCGCCCCCGGCCGCGGCAGGGCCGGATGCCGAGGGCGCAGCGGCACCGCCGGCGGCCAGGCTCGCCGCGACGCGGTGGCCGGGCGGCAGGACGGATCCGGCGGGCACCTCATAGGAGAAGCGCCCCCGGTTGATCACGACCAGGCAGGAAGCCCTGGCCGACTCAGGATGCGCCGCCCCGACCTGCCGCCGCTCCGCACCGGGCGCCGGCGCATCCCGCCAGAACGCCAGGACCTGGGCCGCGTCGTCCAGCAGGGCCAGCCGCACTCCGCCGGTCTTGAGGCACGGGTACGTCCGCCTCCACTGTCCCAGGGCCCGCACCAGCTCCAGCACCCTGAGACCTTCCGGCCCCGGCGACCACTCCATGGGCCGCCGGCAGTCCGGGTCGTCTCCTCCGTCCATGGCTACCTCGTCGCCATAGTAGACCTGGGCCACGCCGGGATAGGCGAACTGAAAGAGTGTCGCAAGCTCCAGGCGCCACGTCTCGCCCCCCGCCAGGCGCCGAAAGCGCGGCGTGTCGTGGCTTCCGAGGAGGTTGACCATGGCCTCGGTGACGGGCGGCGCCGTGCCGAAGCGCAGGGTCTCGAGGCGTTCCCAGAGTCGCGACGGCGCCGTCCGGCCCGTGGCGAAGAAGTCGACGACGGCCCTGCGCCACGGGTAGTTCATCGCGCTGTCCCACTGGTCGCCCCGGAGCCACGGCGTCGCCTGGTGGAAGATTTCCCCGATGAGCAAGACGTCAGGCCGCTCTGCCCGCGCTGCGGCTCGCAGGTCGCGCCACAGGAGGGGCGACACCTCGTTGGCCACGTCGAGCCGGAAGCCGTCGACCCCGGCGTGGCGCATCCAGTGCAGGGCGACGTCGATCAGGTAACGGCGTACCTCCGGGTGGGCCGTGTTGAGCTTGGGCATGCTGGCGACGTCCGTGGCGAAGGTCTCGTACGACGGCGGCGAGGCGGTCACGGGGTAGCGCCTCACGAAAAACCACTCCCGGTACGCCGAGGCCTCGCCCTTCTCGGCCACGTCGCGAAAGGCGAAGAACCGGTCGCCCGAGTGGTTGAAGACGAGGTCGAGCACCACCCGGATCCCGAGCCGGTGGGCCCGGTCCACCATCTCCTGCAGCGTTGCGGCGTCGCCGAAAGCCGGATCGACCGCCAGGTAGTCTTCCGTGTCGTACTTGTGGTTGGACGGCGAGCGAAAGATGGGTGTGAGGTAGACCGCGTCGACGCCCAGCGACGCCAGGTAAGGCAGCTTCTCCGCCACCCCCGCGAGGTCGCCCCCGTAGAAGGGGTGCGATCCCCGGGGCACCGCCGCGCGGTGGGCTTCCCCCGGTGCCGGCCACGGGAGGGTGCCGGGCGGGTCGTTGCCCGGATCGCCGTTGTGGAAACGGTCGACGAAGATCTGGTAGAAAAACGCGCCCCGCGCCCATTCCGGCACCGACGGGGCTTCGACGGCCAGGCGGTGGGGCACCTCGAACGGCCACAGCTCTCCCGGGCAAGCGCCCAGGTCGCTGTGATCGCCCGCCCACACGAGCCCGGTGCGGCCGGTTTGCCGGGTGGGGACGATCCAGAAGAGGTACTTGTAGCGCCCCGTCGGCACGGAGAGCTCCGCCTCCCAGTAGTCCCACTGCCGATCCTGCCCGGCGAGCCGGCACAGCACCTGCGCCTCCCCCGCCTGCTCGCCCGCAGGTACGTGCGGCTCCCCGCGGTAGCGCTCCGCGAACCACACGCCCACCTCCCGAGCGCCGCCCCGGGAGGTGCGGGCCACGACGCGCAGGCGCTTCCCGCCGCCGTCCACGAAAGCCACCATGGGCCACTCGGCCCGGTGGTCAAAGACGAGGTCGTCCACGCTCACGGCTCCTCACCGCCGCCCCGGCGCCGGGCCTTCACGCTTTGACGGCGCCCTGGGTCAACCCCGATACGAACTGGTTGCGCAGCAAGTAGAAGATGACGGAGATCGGCAGGGCCCCGACGATCGACGCCGCAGCGAACACGCCCCACCGGGTGGAGTATTGCCCCGAGATGAAGATGCGCAGCCCCACGGCAAACGTGAGCGCCGTCCGCTCCTTGAGCAGGATGCTCGCCAGCAGGAAGTCCGAGTACGTGCCGATGAAGGCGAGCAGGAAGATGACGGCCAGCACCGGCCTCGCCAGGGGCAGGATGATGTGCAAGAACGCCTGGAAGGCGGAGGCGCCGTCCATCATGGCCGACTCCTCCAGCGAGTGGGGGATGGTGTCGAAGTACCCTTTCATCAGATAGGTGTTGAACCCGAGCGCCCCGCCCAGGTAGACCAGGATGAGGCCACCGTGGGTGTTGATCCCGAGCGACGGCACGTATTGCCCGATGGCGAGCAGCATGAGGTAGATGGCCACCATGGCCAGCATCTGCGGGAACATCTGCACGATGAGCAGTGCCAGAAGCCCCGTCCGGCGCCCGCGGAAGCGGAACCGGGAGAACGCGTACGCCGCCAGTGCCGCCATGGCCACCGTCAGGACGGCGGAGACCCCGGAGACCTTGATGCTGTTCCACAGCCACAACCCGAAGGGGTGCGCGGGGTTAGTGAACAGCTCCCGGTAGTGTTCCAGCGTGGGGTTGGGAGGAATGAGCCGCTGCCCGACCAGGGTGTCGGCAGGGTTCAAGGAGGCGGAGACGATCCACGCCACCGGGAAGAGCGCGAACCCGATCGCGAGCCACACGCGGGCCTGGCGCCACAGCTGGCCCGCCCATCCGTAGCGGCTATACATTCTCGCTCATCTTCTCGAACACGCCCGTCATCCGGAAGTTGATGGCGCTCAAGATGGCCACCACGAGGAAAATCACGATGGAGATTGCCGAGGCGAACCCGAACTGCGTGCCCTGCCCGCCCTGGAAGGCCAGCCGGTAAGTGTAAGAGATCAAGATGTCCGTGTGCCCGGCCGGGGTCTGGGCCCCCACCATGGGCGGCCCCCCACCCGTCACCAGGAAGATGACGTTGAAGTTGTTGAAGTTGAAGGCAAACGAGCCCACGAGCAGCGGCGAGACGGCGATCATCAAGAGCGGCAGGGTCACGCTCCGGAAGACGTCCCACGGCCGGGCGCCGTCCACCAGGGCCGCCTCGTAAAGCTCCGACGGGATGCTTTGCAGCGCCCCCAGCGTGATGATCATCATGTACGGGTACCCCAGCCACAAGTTGACCAGGAACAGCGCCACCCGGGCCCAGAAGGGGTTCTGGAGCCACGGAATGGGCCCTGCCCCCAGCGCCCGGACGAAGTCGTTGATCACGCCGACTTCGGTGTTGAGCAGTCCCACCCACATGAGTGCCGAGATGAAGGCCGGGACCGAGTAGGGGAGGATCAACACGCTGCGGTACAAGTTGCGCAACTTGAGCCGGGGGTCGTTGAGCAGCACGGCCAGCCCTAGCCCGGCGCTGAACTGCAAGAGCACCGTGAGGGCCGCCCATGCGAAGGTCCAGACGAACACCCGCAGGAACGGCCGGGAGATGGCCGGGTCGGTGACCATCCGCACGAAGTTGTCCAGCCCGACGTAGGTAACGAACCCCGGCTCCAGCCTCTGGCCGTCCTCGCCGGTGAAGTACCCCTCGACGGGCCGGTAGGTGGTGCCCGTCCGCGTATCGGTCAGCGTATCCGAGGCCGGGTCGTACCGGTAAGCGTGGCGCGCCTCGCCGAGCTCCCGCAGGCTCATCATCCGCAGGATCCGGTCTCCCCACTCCCACCGCATCTGCCGGAGCTCGGCCAACCTCCGGGCGAGCTGGGCCACCGCCAGCGCCTGCCGGGACCCCATGCGGTCGGGCAGCCCGTCTCCGTCCTCGTCGACCAGGCCGTCGGCCGCCGGGTCAGCCGGCCGTACCTTGCCCCCCTCCAGGACAGCCCACCGGCCCGGGCTCTCCTCCATCACGAGCGTCAGCGTGCCTCCCGGTGCCTGGAAGGCGGCGAACCGGAAGCGGGAGGCGTCTTCCGGCTCGTAGGTCATGGTCTCGAACTGCCGGATGACCTGTTCCTTGCTCAGCATGTGGCCGGTACCGTAGTCGGTGAAGGCCACCGCCACCGTGTAGCCGATGGGGTAGATCACCAGCAGCGCGAAGAAGACGAAGCCCGGCCAGATGTAGCGCATCGGGTAGGCCCTTGGGCTGGTGAAGATCCACGTGGTCGCCACGAGCCCTGCCACCATGGCGACCGCCGGCCACACCCGCCCATCGGCCCAAAGGCGCGCCGCCGCCCATGCCCCCAGGGCATCCAGGGTGCCCAGGGCGAGCACCTTCAGCCATAGCACGCCCGCAAGGGCCGGCCCGCCCCGTGGTGCCGGCGCGGCCGGCGTCATCGCTCCTGTTCTCAAGCCCCTCATCCCCGTCGGATCGCGGACCCGGGGCCGCCGGGCCCGGGGCTGCCCGGGCGGCCGGCGGCTCTTCCCCGCTCCGGATGGCTTACCTCAACGCACGTCACTTGGCCTGTGCGATGGTGTCACGGATTTGCCGGGCCGCGTCCTTCATCGCCGAAGCCGGGTCCTGTTCGCCGTTGACGATCAAGGTCAGCTTGTCCTGCAAGGCGCCCCACACGGCTGCCATCTCGGGAATGTTGGGCATCGGGATGCCGTCTGCGGCGCTGGCGCCGAAAGCGGCGACGTCAGCGTTGGAAGCGACCTCCTGGAACGCCGCCTTGAGCGCCGGGATGCGAGGATCCACCTTCCAGATGGCCAGCTGGCCTTCCTTGGTCATGATGAACTTCTGCAGGAACTCCATCGCCAGGATCTTGTTGGGGCTGAACTTGTTGACCATGAACCCCTGGGCTCCCACGAACGGCCGGGCCACGCGCCCGTTGAAGGTCGGGATCTTGGCCACGCCGTACTTGATGCCGGCCTTCTTGACGTTGTCGATCTCCCACGGGCCGGTCATGATCATGCCGACCTGGCCCTGGAGGAACAGCCCCTCCATGGTCTGGTAGTCCGTCCCCTTCGGGACGAGCCCCTCGACGGCCAGCCTCTGGATGAGCCGCGCGCCCGCGATGGCGCCTTCGTTGTCGAGCCCGATGTCCTTCGGGTCGAAGCCCTGCCCGGTGAACTTGAAGATGTACCCACCGTTGGCCGACAGCAGCGGGAAGCTGTGGTACGCGTCGTTGTTGGGGTACAGGAACCCGTAGCGTTTCTTGTTGCGGTCGGTGAGCTTGCGGGCAACGGTCAGGAGCTCGTCGAACGTCTTGGGAGGCGTCGGGACCAGCGCCTTGTTGTAGATGAGCGCGACCGCCTCGATGGCGTACGGCACGCCGTACAGCTTACCACCGTACGTGAAACCCTGCAGCCCCACCGGCGTGAAGGCGTCTCGTTGTGCGGCGCTCATCTCGATGGGCTCCACCAGGCCGTTTCGAGCGAACTCCCCCACCCAGTCGTGCGCGCCCACGATGAGGTCCGGACCCTCGCCCGTCGGCGCCGACACGCTGAAGTTGGATCGGATGTCGCCGAAGCCCATCTCGGTCACTTCGACCTTGATCCCGTACTCCTTCTCGAACTGCTGGGCCATGGGGAGCAGGGCGGGTACCTGCGCCTCGCTCGCCCAGATCACGAGCTTGTCTGTGGCCGCCAGCGCTCCTGCGGCGGCCGCCGTCACCACGGCCACCGCCACCACGGTAGCCAGCACCAACCCGCCGATTACGCGTCGCATCGGGCCACTCCATCTCCTTCCATCGTCGAGCCTGCGCTCTCCCGTTCCCGGCCTTCTTCCTTCTTCCGACGCCTTGCGTTCATGGGCCCGCCGGACCCGTCGAACCCCGCACCACCAGCTGCACCGGCAGGATGACGTGACGCACGGGCGGCAGCCTCCCGCTGAGGCGTTCGATGAGCTGGCGCGCAGCCGCCTCGCCCAGCTCCCGGGCCGGGATCCGCACGGTGGTGAGCGGCGGGCTCAACAATTGGGCCATCGGATCGTCATTGAAGCCGATGACGGACACGTCCTCCGGGACGCGCAAATCCAGCTCCCTGGCAGCTCGCATGGCTCCCGCAGCCAGGACGTCGTCCATGGCCACGATGGCCGTAGGGCGATCGTGCGATTGCAGGAGCGTGCGGCCGCTCCGATACCCCTCCTCCCAGCTGAACTCCCCGAACTGCATCCACTCCGCCCGTACCTCGAGTCCCAGTTCCTGGAGCGTCAGACGGAACCCCTCGAGCCGGTCCTGGGTAACGGTCAGTTCCCGCCGCCCGCCGATGAGGCCGATGCGGCGGTGACCGAGCTCCGCCAGGTACCCAACGGCCAGAGCGGCGGCCTGGACGTTGTCGTTGTTGACCCAGTACACGGCCAGGTTGGCGTCGACGCGGCCCAGCACCACGAACGGGAACCGCTGGCGCACCAGTTCGTCGATGAGGGGATCGGGGTTGCGGGATGCGAGCAAGACCGCCCCGTCCGCACGGCGTTCCCGCAGCATGGCGAGGCACTGCTCGGCCTCCGCCTCGTACGTGTCGGCGGTGGTGACGAGCAGGCTGTAGCCCTCGGCCTGCGCGACCCGGGCCACCCCTCGCAGCGCCTCGGCAAAGAAGGGATGCGAGAAGGCCTGGTCGGCCGGACGGTACAGCACGACACCGAGCGTGCGTGACGAGCGGGTCACCAGGCTGCGGGCGATGGCGTTGGGATGGTAACCCAGGCGCTCCATGGCCTCCTGCACCCGGGCCCGGGTCGCGGCGCTGATGCGGGGGTTGCCCGCCAGCGCCCGGGACACCGTCGAGGGTGACACCCGGGCGGCCCTCGCCACCTCCCGCAGGGTGACCCTGCGCCCGCCGCCGTTCACGCTTGCCATCGCCGTTGCGTCACGCTCCGCCCCGCTTCAGCGTCCGTAAACCATGGGGACGACCGCCAGGCGCTTCTCCCGGACGCACCCCGTTCCTTTCCCTCGTTGACGCGCCCTGTCCCGTACGTGCCGGGGTTAGCGCAAACGCTTGCCCTAAGCGCCCTTACTCCCTCCCGGGACGGTCCGCGCGCACGGGGCCGCCCTCTACCGGGCGCCGGGCCTAACAGTCCGGGCCTCGCCGGGCGCTCTGCGCCTGCCTGCCGGCATCCCGTGCCAGAGCGCCTGTACGCGCTCACGGTGGGCAGGGCATCTGGCTCGGGCGGACTCCCGGTGCAACCTCCCCACCAGGATAGCCCGCCGGAGCGATTTCTTGAGCCATCGTTTGCACAGCCCGACTTCGACCCCGCACCATCCAACTCCTGCTTGCGTCGACCGGTTTCAGGAAGTGCTGGTCACCGGCGCCACTTGATGGTGCAGCCTTGCGGCTCGGTCTCGCCCACCGCCGGCTCCCGCCCGGCGAGCAGCGCCTCGATGGCGTCTCGCAGGTAGTGGTGGCGCACCGCCGCCGGGTCCTCGTAGTTGTCGTCGGGGCGCCCGTGGTAGCGCAGCCGCCGCTCCCGATCGAAGAGGAAGACCTCCGGCGTGCGGCTCGCCCCGTACGCCCTGGCCACCTGCTGGGTCTCGTCCCACAGGTAGGGCGCCGGGTACTGCTTTTCCTGCGCGCGCCGCTGCATGGCCGGGAAGTCGTCGTCCGGATACTGCTTGGGGTCGTTGGCGCTCACGAGCAGCAACTGCACGCCCTGCCCCGCGTACCGCCGCTGCAGCTGCAGCACCCGATCTTCCCACGCCTGCACGTACGGGCAATGGTTGCACCAGAAGATGACCGCGAGCACCGGCTTGTCCCGGTACGAGGCCGTGGAGTGCTTGCGCCCGTCGACGCCCTGCAGTTCGAAGGGGATGAGGCTTTCGCCGAGCTTCAGGGTTGCCACGATCGATCAGGCTCCTTCCTGCTGTCGCTCCGTCTGCCTTTCCTCGCCTGTTGCCGCTGCGCGCTCAGGCTCGGGGCTCTTGCCATGCCCGGCGCAGCGCCTCGCGGATCATGCCTTTGGTGGGCAGGGGCGAGATGCGGCCGTCCACGCGGTAGGCGCGGCAGGTGAGCGCGCTGCCCGCACGCTCCGCCCCTTCCGGCTGGATGTCGACCCCGTCGAAGCGGATGGTCGGCGACCCTGGGAAGCGGAGGGCCTCCGCTTGCTCGTCGGTGTCGACCCGGATGATCTCCACCGGGTCGCGCACTCCCTCCTCGGCGAGCACTTCCCGGAGGCGTCGCAGCGCCTCGTCGTGCGAGGGGCACTCTTCCCAGTACAAAAACTCGATGCGCAAAGCGCGCCCCCTCCTGTTGGACAGCCCGCTCCCGCTCCGGGCCGGCCGGCTACGCGGCCCCGCGGCTTGCGGCGGGCCTCGCCAGCATGGTATCCGCCGGCCGGTGCGCGCGGAAGCGGGCGAGCGCCGCGGCCTGGCTTCGCGTGGCGTAGCAGTACGCGCATCCAAACAGGCACGTGTCGTAGGCGCCGACGTCCACCGACCGCGCGCACCCGCACTGCGCCCGGCTGGGCCCCGGCTCGAGGTGCAGCTCTTCGCCCGGACGAAGCGCCGCGACGAGCTCCGGGTCGACGCAGCGGGCCTTCGCGACCCTGGCCTCGCCCCTCCCCGCTCCCACCAGGGCATCGTCGCAGCACGCCTGAAGGCTCATCCCGTACGCCCACGCGATCGCGGCCAGGTCGGCCGCCAGCTCTCGCCTGCGTTGTGCCGGCCAGCCGGGACTCAAGCCCGGCATGACCTGCCCGAGGCGCCTCGCGGTCTTGGCGTACAGGCTCACGAAGGAAACGGTGCACCGCCGGGTGGCCCCGGCGAGCTGCCGGGCCAGAGCCTCGAACTGCCTCAGGTGATAGCCGGCGTCGAGGCTGTCCCCGCCGAGCTTCCCGACCACGATGGGGTCGTAGCGCCACAGCACCCGCTCCGGCCCGATGCGATCGGCGAGGGCGCGAAAGGCACGCACCGCGGCGCCGGCCGGCGGGCTGTGCGGCTCGATGGCCCGGGGATAGCCGTTGACGGTGACGTGGAAATAGAAGCGGTAGCCCCGCCCCTCGAGCTCGTGCAGGTACGGTATCAGCGGCCCGGGGTGCCGGGTCCAGAAGACGATGGCCAGCACGTCCTCGGGCCGGAGCGACGCCCGTCGCACTCCCCCGCCGAACGGGTGCACCCACTCCACCCACCCGGCCCGCACCCGCTCCATCCACCACCGGGCGTAAAAGGCCGGGATGTCCGTCCGCCGGCTGGCGCCGACAATGGCCCGGGCCACGCCTGCCCCACCACCTCACCCTCGAGCCGCTCCGTACATCTCCTGATCGTAGCGGTCGAGCACTCGCTCGGCCGAGAAGCGTTCCATGACGTCGGCGATGCTCTGGCGCATCATCTGCGTCCAGCGGGAGCGGTCTTGTTCGTAAGCGGGAAGGATGTCGCCGAGCAAGGTCTCGTACAGCGACCCCGCGTCGTGTGCGTCGGCGCCGGGGCCCTCGTAGCCGTCGCCGATCTGCCAGCCGTTCTCGCCCTCGCGGAAAGCCTCGGGCCACCAGCCGTCGAGCACGCTGAAGTTGAGCACGCCGTTGATGGCGGCCTTCATGCCGGAGGTGCCGCACGCCTCGAGGGGGCGGCGGGGGTTGTTGAGCCACACGTCGGCGCCCCGGGTGACCATGCGGGCCACCTCCATGTCGTAATCGGGCACGAAGACCACGCTCTTCGGGAACCGCCGCGCCATGCCCACCAGGGTTTCCACGATCTCCTTGCCCCGATCGTCGAGGGGGTGGGCCTTGCCCGAGAAGAGGATCTGGATGCGCCCGGATTCGAGGTACGGCCCGATTCGCTCCGGTTCCTGGAAAATCAAGGTGGCCCGCTTGTACGGAGCCGCCCGCCGGGTGAAGCCCAGCAGCAGGTGATCCTCCGCGAGCTGCACGCCGGTGCGGCACTTCACCCACGCGAGGAGCTCCCGTTTGAGCGCCTGGTGGACGGGCCAGAGGTCGTCGCCGGCCGCATACGCCCGGGCGATGCGGGGGTCCTGCCACGTCGGCACGTGTACCCCGTTGGTGATGGCCTGGATGGGCGGCGCCCCCGTCACGTCGGCCCACATCTGGCGGGCCGTGCGCCCGTGGAGCTCCGAGACGCCGTTAGCCGCCCGGGACAGCCGCAGCGCGGCCACCGTCATGTGGAACGGGTCGCCCCCGATGCGGATCATCTGCCGCCGGTTGAGCCCGTTGAACGCCCCCATGTACTCGAGCAGGGCCAGCGGGTGTTCCTCGTTGCCCTCCTTGACAGGCGTGTGGGTGGTGAAGACGATGCGCCGGCGGGCCGCCTGCCACGCCTGCTCGAAGGTCATGCCCGTCTCCATGCCCTGGCGGATGAGCTCGATCCCGGCGAGTACCGCGTGGCCCTCGTTGAAGTGGTAGATCTCGGGCTCGAGCCCCAGGGCCTGCAGCGCCCGCACCCCGCCGATGCCCAGCACCATCTCCTGGGCGACGCGCTCCTCGGCGAACCACCCGTACAGCTGCCCCGTGATCCAGCGGTCCGCGTTGGCCGGTACGTTGGTGTCGAGCAGCAGCAGGGGTGCGTGGGGAGGGCTGCCCGCAGGCTGGTCTTCGGGAAGGCGCCACACCTTGACGCGGACGGGCCGTCCGCGGATGGCGACCGTCACTTCGACCCCGGCCTCCTCGAGGTACTCCTTGATGGCGTCGTGGCGCGGGTAGGCGTCCACCACCCGGCCCCCGGCGTCGATCTGCTGCTCGACGTACCCCTGCCTCCACAGGATGCCGACGCCGACCATCGGGAAGCCCACGTCGTGGGCCGCTTTCAAGAGGTCGCCGGCGAGGATGCCGAGCCCGCCCGCATACAGGGGCAGGCGCTCGTCCAGCCCGTACTCCATGCAAAGGTACGCGACCCGGGGCGGTCTCGCCTCCGCCATCGTGGCGTCACCCTTCCCAGGATTTGCGGCCGCTGCGCTCGTCATCCGTGGGGGTCGCCGGCCGTGGCCGGGCCTTCCCGCCGCCAGTTTACCGGCCGAGCGCCGGGGCGGCAAGGCACGGGCATACGAGGCCCGCCGTGTCAGGCAGAGCATCGCCCGCAGCGCGCGCCAGCCGGCATCCAGCGCCTCGATCTTCGGATGTACAATGGCGTCATGGCACCTGCTGTCATCGTGCTGGCCGGCGGGCAGAGCCGCCGGATGGGCACCGACAAGGCGCTCGTCGACTTTCACGGAGAGCCCCTCGTCCGGCGAATCGCCGCGCGCCTGGCGCCGGTCTCGGGCCGGCTCCTGGCCGTGGCACCGGCCGCTCGTTTCCGACCGCTGGCCGAGGCGCTGCAGGGCATCCCGGGCGTCGAGCTCGTGGCCGACGTCCACGAGGGGCAGGGGCCGTTGAGCGGGCTCCATGCCGGGCTCGCCGCCGCAGGGCGGGGCTACCACTTCGTCGTCTCCTGCGACCAGCCGTTCGTGGAGGCGGCTTTCGCCCGCTTCCTGGTGGAGCGCGCCGCCGCGTCGAAGGCCGACGCCGCGGTGCCCGGGTGGGCCGGGCGCCTCGAGGTGCTGCACGCCGCCTACGCCGGTCCGGTCGCCGCACGGGCAGAGCAGCTCCTCCTGTCCGGCCGCGGCGCCAGCCTGCGGGCGCTCCTGGAGGGCCTGCAGGTCGTGACGGTTGCGGAAGCAGACATCCGGGCCTTTGGTGACCCAGAGCGCCTCTTCTTCAACGTCAACACCCCGCAGGCGCTGGAGCAGGCCCGCCGGATGGGGTGAGGCGGGCTCCCACCGATACGGCGCGTGCCGCAGAGGGGTTCGGTGGCGCTGGTCAGATCCCCCGGCCCCCGTCGACGCCGAGGCATTCGCCCGTGACGAAGGAGGCGTCGTCGCTCGCCAGAAACAGCGCGGCCCGGGCGATCTCGTCCGGCTGGGCCAGCCGCCCGAGCGGCACGCTCTCGACGAACCGCTGGCGCCCTTCCTCTGGAGAGAGCCCCGGTACGAACCGCGGCAGCATGGGCGTGTCGGTGGGCCCCGGCAGCAAGGCGTTGACCCGCACGCCGAACGGGGCGAGCTCCAGGGCCAGCGACCGCGTGAGCATGATCACCCCGCCCTTGGCGGCGCAGTACGCGCTCAGCCCCGGCCTCGCACGCACCCCGGCGATGGAGGCGACGTTGACGATGCTCCCGCGGCGCCGGGCTTTCATGACGGGCACCACCGCCCGGCACACGTAGAAGGTGCCCGTGAGGTTGACGTCGATGACGCGCCGCCACGTCTCGTCGCTGATGGACTCGAGCGGGGTGCCGGGCATGGCTGTCCCGGCGAAGTGCACCACCGCGTCCAGAGTGCCCCACTGCTCCAACGCCCGGTGAACGGCGTCCTCCACCGCCTCCGGCTGCATCACGTCGACCCGCACGAAAAGCGCCTTGCCACCGGCACCGCGGATCGCCTCGGCTACGCTCTCCCCGCCCGGCTGCACGTCGCAGGCGACGACGGCCGCCCCTTCCCCGGCGAACAGCCGGGCGGCGGCTTCTCCCATCCCCGAGGCCGCCCCCGTGATGAGCGCCACCTTGCTGTCCAGGCGTCCACCACTGCGGCGATAGGTCGCCACGGGCCCCCTCTCTCCTTTCAGCCCCCTCGGGCGAGCGACGGCAGCCACAGCGACAGCGCCGGCACGTACGTCACGAGCAGGAGCACCACCAGCGACGCCACCAGGAACGGTACCATGGCCTTCGCCATCGACCCGAGCGGCACCCGGCTGATGGCCGACACGACGAAGATGGACGCTCCCACGGGCGGCGTGACGAGGCCGATGACCAGGTTGAGCACCATGATGACCCCGAAATGCACCGGATCCACCCCGATCCGTTGCACGAGCGGCATGAGCACGGGCACGAGCAGCACCAGCGCCGGCGCCGGCTCCAGGGGGATGCCGACGAGCAGGAGCGCCACGTTGACGAGCAGCAGCACCACCCACGGGGGCACGTCCATGCCCGCGACCGCCATGGCCAGCCTCTGCGGGATCTGGTCCCGGGCCAGGATCCACGCCAGGATCTCAGTCGTGGCCAGCATCAGCATGACGATGCCGGTCGTAAGCGCGGCTTCCGCCAGCGCCTGCCCGATCCGGGCCAGGGTCAGCTCCCGGTGGACGAAGGCCCCGACCAGCAGCGCCCAGGCCACCGCTGCAGCCGCCGCCTCTGTCGGCGTGAACACCCCCCCGAGGATGCCGCCGAGAATCAAGACGGGCATGAAAGCGGCCCAGATCGCCCCCCGAAGCGCCCGCAGGATCTCGGAAAGGTTGCCCTTGCGCCCGGCCACGAGCCCTTCCCGGCGGGCCACCCACGCGGCCGTCGCCATCTGGGCGGCCGCCAGCAGCAGCCCCGGCACCGCCCCGGCCAGGAAGAGCCGGGCGATGGAGACCTCGGCCTGCACGCCGTAGAGGATCATCGGGATGCTGGGCGGGACGATGGGACCGATGAGCGAAGCCGCCGCCGTCACCGCGGCAGCCAGCTCCCGGCGGTAACCTGCCCGCTCCATGGCGGGGATGAGGATCGAGCCGACGGCGGATGCGTCCGCGGCGGCCGACCCCGAGATGCCCGAGAAGAAGACGTTGGAGAGGATGTTGACGTGGTTGAGCCCTCCCCGCAGCCGGCCCACCAGCGCTTCGGCGAGCGCCACGAGCCGCTCGCTCAAACCCCCGGCGTTCATGAGCGCGCCTGCCAGGATGAAGAGGGGGATGGCCATCAACTGAAACGAGTCCTGGGCCGCGAACATACGCTGCACGGCGAGCGCCAGCGGAAGCCCTCCCGCTTGCAGCCCCGCCAGTGCCGCCAGCCCGATGACGAACGGGATCGGGAGCCCGGCGAGCAGCAGGACGAGGGCGACGACCCCTGCCGTCCCGCTCATGGCCTGGCTCCGCTCACGACACAGCCTCCGGACTCCCGGCGGCCGGCGCCTCGACCTGCCCGGCCCGGCCGGTGTCCTCGCTCCGTGTCATCCGAGCGGCCAGCAGCGCCGCGGCGTGGAGCGCCATGAGCCCGGCTCCGGCGGGCACGGCCGCGTACGGATAGCCCATCGGCAACCCGATGGCCGGCGAGCGCTGGCGCATGTTGAACACGGCCAGCCTCCATCCCGCCACCGCAACGGTGGCGGCAAACAGTGCGACCAGCGCGAGGGCGGCGGCGCCCGTCGCCGCCCTGGCCCGGCCCGGCAGCCTTCCCACGACGAGGTCGAGACCCGGGTGGAGCTCGCGGCGCACCCCGGCAGCCGCCCCCAGCGAACCCACCCAGACGAAGCAGTAGCGCGCGAGCTCCTCCGACCACGACAGCGGGCTTTGGATCGCGAAACGGAACGCCACCTGCAGGATGAGCGCCCCGGCCATCACGGCCGTGAGGCCCGCCGCCACTACCACGGAGCCCAGGTCCAGCCACCGGCTCGCGACCTCCACGCCCCGGGCGACGGCGGTGAGCACTGCGCCGGCCAGACGGGCGGACGAGGCCGTCGCAACGGCCGGCGCCTCGCCCATGCCGGGCTGCGCGCTCATGACCCGGCGCCCGCCTTCTGGATCTCGTCGATCAAGCTGCCGAAGCGGGCCCGGTACTTGTCGTAGACCCCCTGCATCGCCTTGCGAAACGCTTCTTTGTCGGGGGTGGTCACCTGCATCCCGAGTTGCTTGAGCTCTTCGACCTGCTGGGCCTCCATGCGGCGGGCCTCCTGCCGTTCGGACCTGGACACTTCCCTCGCGGTGTCGACCAGGATCTGCTGCACGTCGGCCGGGAGCGAGCGAAACCGCTCCGTGTTGATGAGGAGGATGGCCGGCGCGTAGAAATGGCCGGTCATCGCCAGGTATTTCTGCACTTCGTACAGCCGGGCGCTGGTGAGGACGGGGATGGGGTTTTCCTGCCCGTCGATGACGTGCTGCTGCAGCGCCGTGTATACTTCCCCCCACGCCATGGGGGTGGCGTTCGCGCCCAGCGCGTTGAAGCTGTCCACGTGGATGGGGTTCTCCTGAACCCGGATCTTGAGGCCCCGCACGTCGGCCGGCGACAGGATGGGGCGCCGGCTGTTGGTGAGGTAACGGAAGCCTTGCTCCCAGAGCGCAAGCCCGGTGATGTGGAGGTCGGCACCGTTGAGCCGGTCGAGGAGCCGGCGACCGACCGGGCCGTCCAGGACGGCGTCGACGTGGCGGTAGTCCCGGAAAAGAAACGGCAGGTCCATCACCCCGAAGTCGGGGAGGAAGTTGGAGAGGACGGCCGTCCCCGTCACCACCAGATCGATGCCGCCGAGCTGCAGCGCTTCGACCTCTTCGCGCTCGCCCGGCCCGAGCTGCCCGGCCGGGTAGACGTCGATACGTACCCGACCGCCGGTTCGCTCGCCGACGAGGCGGGCAAACTGCGTCGCTCCGAAGTGATACGGGTGGCCCGTGGGCACCACGTGCCCCAGCTTGAGCACCACGGGAGCTCCCGCTGCCTGCGCCTGCGGTCTTGGGGACACACCCGCACCCAGCAGCCACGCGAAGCCCAGCAGCGCCACGCCGGCGTGCACCCACCGCGCAACCCTGCGCCGGCTGCCGTCCTCGTCCCGTGCCCCGCGCCATCGTGCCATGAGCCCGCCTCCCTGCCTTCCAGCGTCGGACCCCCGCTCTACCGCACGAGCGCTAAATGTGGTACCGATTACCGTGAGCGGTTGAGACCCATTGTACGGGGAGCGGGAACCCCGATCAAGCACTCCGGCCCACGGGCCGGCCGCCGCCCGTGAAGGACCGGGCCCGCTCGTGGCGTAGCCGCACGCCTACCGGGGCCTGCGCCCCGAGCAAGGCGGGAGCCATCCGTGAGGAGGGGAGTGGAATGGCTCGGACCGGCTTGCCCAGACACCCGAGGAGACTCTCCCGGGCCACCATACCGGTTGTCGCCGGTATGGTGCTGGCCGTTGCCGCAGGTTTACAGCATTTGCAGGCACTGGGGACCGCCGGCGCCTGGGTGGCCGCGGAGGGGCCCATCCTGGCCACTCACTTCGAGGCCAGCGCGCTGCGACTCGGTGAAACGGCGGCGCTGGCCCTGGCCCTGGGAGCCGGCGCGGGCGCGCTCATGAGGGTCAACCGGCGGGCCGAAGGATGGCTCACCCCGTGGCTCCTGGCGGCCCTGGCGGCACCGTGGTTTGCCGTGCTCCTGCTGCTCAACCTGCTGGCCGGATTGACCGGGACTGCCGCAATCTGGGCCGGTGCGCTGGTCGCCGCACCCCACATCGCTTGGGCGATGCGCCCTCTGGCGCCGGCTCATGCCGCCGGAGCGGGCGTACGGCGCGGGCTGCGCCTGGCAACGCTGGCCGCGTTCTTGGCCGAGGGAATGGGCCGGGCTTCGGGACTGGCGGCCCAAGTACGGTTCTTCTTCCTCTTTTGGAGCCTGCCCCACCTGCTCGCCTACCTGGTGCTGCTCGGGTCATTGGGGGGCGCTGCCGAATTGGCCGCCGGCATCGCCGGGCGTCTCCTCTCCCGCCTGGCCGAGGGCCGACTCCAGCGCCCGGTTGACCGCCCGCTCGAGGGTCACGTCGCCCTTCCAGAATCCCAGGGCCAGTTGAAAGGTCCCTAGCGCCGGCTCCGGCGCGACGAACAGCGGGACGTGACCGGCCAGCTGCTGCGCTACCCACCGAGCCGTCGGCTCGTCGGTGAGGAGCGCGACCACCTCGTGCCCGGCCAGCGCTCGTGCGGCTTGCTCGGCCGACCCCGGGAAATAGGGTTGAAAGCCACGGGCCGTGAGCAGCTCGGTGGCCCGCATCCGGACGCGGTCGAGCCCCAGGTAGGGCACCCACAGGGCGACGCGGTCCCCTTCGCGGGGCGCTCGCCGAGCGATCATGGCCCACGAGACTCGCAGGTACGGCTTGGAAAGCACCAGGAGCCCACGGGAGGCGTCGGTGGCGGCAATCCCGCCGGCCAAGACGTCACAAGAGCCTTTGCGGACCCCCCACGCGGTCGGGTCTCTCGTGACGTACCAGTTGACCTGGGGGTTCCACTGGACCCTCACGCCGAGCGCCCTCGCGATGCCCATGACCCGCTCCGCCTCCAGGCCGTCGGCCCGGGCCTCGTCGGGATGGTACGTGACGTACGGGGGCAGCGACGCGGGATGGCACACCGTCAGGGTGCCGCTCCGCTGGACCCGGTCGAGCGACGTGTCGGGCGGCAGGTAGCGCAGGCCGAACAGCGCCGCCAGGCCCACGGCCCAGACGGCCAGGTGGCTGCTTGCCCTCGGCTTCATCGCCGGTTGAACTCCCGGTAAGCGACGAGCATGAGCACCGCGGGCAGGATCCCGGCTACTGCCAGATCCAGGCGCGGGTCGAATTGCGTGTAGCGGATGCTCACCATGCGGAGCGCGTCGATGAGGTACGTGACAGGGTTGACCCGCACGGCGAACACCATCCAGGGAGGGAACACGAGGATCTGCTGCTCGACGGAGAGGGAGGGATCCAGCGGAAAGATGGAGCTGGCGAGGAAGTAGGCGGGCAAGATGAGGGCATTGGCAAACACCCCGAAGCCCTGGAAGCTCACCATGCGGGACGCGATCGCCATGGCCAGGCTCGTGAACGCCAGCGCCACCACGGCCAGAAGGCCCAGCGCCGCCAGGGTCTGGTGCCACGACAGCGGCACGTCGGCAGCAGGGGCGAGGATCAGGATGAGACTGCCCTGTAGCGTGGCGACGGTCGCGCCTCCCAGGAGCTTGCCGGCGAAGACCGCGGGGCGCGGCGCCGGCGAGGCCAGGATCTCCCGGAAAAAGCCGAACTCCCTGTCCCAGATCATGGAGACCCCCGACTGCACCGAGGCGTACATGACGTTGAGAACGGCCACGGCGGGGAAGATGAACTGCGCGTAAGTAAAGGGCACCACGAACGTGGCCTCGGTGAACCCCCCGCGAAAATAGGGCGTGAGCCCGATCCCGAAGATCATCACCCACAAGATGGGCCGCAAGAACGCTCCGGTGAGCTGCCCCGTGTCGCGCAGGCTGTGCTTGAGCTCCCGCAGCCAGATGGCGTAGACCGTGCCGAGGTCCGTCATCGCGTATGCTCCCCGCCCCGCCGGCCGAAGGCGAGGAGTACCTCCCTCGGGTCGACCGGGCCGTCTCGCAGGCGCTTGCCGGTGAGCGTCATGAAGACGGATTCCAGGCTGGGGCGCCGGACTTCCACCCACTTGACCCGCCCGCCGTACTGCGGCATGAAGCTCTCGAAGAAGCGCTCGGCCCGATCCACCTTCAAGGTCAGCCACTCGCCATCGGAGACCAGGTGGGCGCTCCACCTGGCCTTGATCTCCGCCTCTCCCTCCTCGTCCACCCGGAGCATCACCGTATCGCCTCCGGCGAGGTGGCGGAGTTCGTCCGGGGCTCCCTCCGCCACGGCCCTGCCTTCGTCGAGGATCACCACCTGCTCCGCCGCCTCGGCCTCTTCCATGGAATGGGTGGTGAGAAAGAGCGTGACGCCCTCGTGCCGGCGCAGCCGGTCAAGGTATTGCCACAGCCGGGTCCGGGTGGGCACGTCCAGCCCCACCGTGGGTTCATCCAGGACCAGGATCGACGGCCTGTGGACCATGGCGCGGGCCACCTCGAGCCGGCGCTTCATCCCCCGGGACAGCTGCCGCGCCGGCGCGTGGCGCCACGTGGAGAGTTCCACCAGTTCCAGGAGTTCGTTGATGCGGCGGGCCGCTTCCCGGCGGGGCACACCGTAGATGCGGGCGTGGAAGTCCAGGTTCTCCCAGACGGTCAGCCGCTCGTCCAGGCTGGGTTCCTGAAAGACCAGGCCCAGCTGCCGTCGCACCCGGCCCGGCTCCTCGGTCACGCTGTACCCGGCGACGCGGGCGTCGCCGCCAACGGGCGGGATGAGGGTGCAGAGAATGTGCACGAGGGTGGTCTTCCCGGCGCCGTTGGGACCGAGCAGGGCAAACAACTGCCCCGCCGGCACCCGGAGGCTGACGCCGCGAAGGGCCTCCACGCCGCCCTCGTAACGGTAGCGGAGCTCGTGCGCCTCTACCGCCGCTCGCTCAACTCCCATGCTCGGCCGCGTCTCCCTCGACGGGGGTGTAGCGAAGGGGCGCAGGGCGGAAGAAGGCCGGTGGCAGGCCGTGCTGCTCGAGGATTGCCTTGATCGTGCCGGACTGCAGCAGGCGCAGGATGGCCGCGTCGATCTGGGTACGAAGGCCGGTCCGGTCGCGCCGGATCCCTCCCACCACCAACCACTCCATGTTGGGAAGCTCTTGAATCGGATGCACGTGAAGCCCCACGGACTCCGGGCTTGGCCAGCGCTGGAAGAGCGCCGGCGCCCAGACGACGGCGGTCTTCACTTCGCCACGCTCCAGCGCGTCCAGAAGGGCCTCGCTCCCCACCATGCCGGGGTACTGCCTTTGCGGCAGTGCAGGGCGCATCACGCTCAAGAACAAGGAGGGTAAGCTGGCCGTCTCCAGACCCACCGGCTCCCGGGCAGGGAGATCCGACAGGCGAGAGACGTGGGGATGGCGGGACACCAGCACGAACTGGGTCGTGTAGTACGGGCGCGTGGAGAGCTGCTGCTCGTCCGCCGGGTAGTCGAACGTGGCGTTGACGCTTCGCGGCAGCCCCATGAACACGTCACAGTAGTCGGTCAAGAGGATGACGTACTCCTGCCGCTGGATGACCATCGCGGGGCCTTGCCGGGCGCTTGCGTGGTAGACGTAGATATCCGGGTTGGCGCCCATGGCGAGGGCGATGGCCCGGGCGATGCTCTCCTCGAGGTCGAAGAGTGGTTGTTGGGCCGAGATGCAGAAGGTGAGCCGGTTGCCCTCCACCCTGGTCCAGCCTTGGGGATAAGGCGGCGCCGGGGTCGCCGCGGATACGGCCGGCAGTGCGCCCATGAGCAGCCAGACTGCCAGTGCTCCGGCTGCAACGGGCCGCCACCGTGAGGCCCAAGGGGCTCGACGCATGGGTTGCCTCCTCGTACGGGCGAGCAGGCCGGGTCGACCCGGACTCGGAGCCGACCGGCCTTGCTCGCCCCGGCAGGGACTCACCGGACCTTGTCTCTCAGCGCAAAGACCCAGATCACGCCGCCCTTGGGGACGTCGCGCACCCGCTGGACGATCGGACCTCCCCACAGCGGGACGGCGCCGCCCCATCCTGACTGCACCGCCACGTATTGCACACCGTCCACTTCAAACGTGGACGGGACGCCTGCGACGCCGGAGTTGGTCCGAAACTGCCACAGGACCTTCCCGGTCTTGGCGTCGTACGCCCGGAAGTAGCGGTCCGGCGTGCCGTAGAAGGTCAGCCCGCCCGCGGTGGTGAGCACGCCGCCCCAGATGGGGATCTGGAAGCGCTGCGACCAGACCTGGCGGCCCGTGGCCGGATCGACGGCCTGCAGCTTGCCGATGTGGTCGAGCTGGGGCACCGGCTTCATCTCGAATTCGGCGCCGACGTACGGTTGACCGGCCAGGTAGCTGACCTGGATCCCCTTGATGTCCATGCACCACTCGTTGCTGGGGATGTACAGCAAGCCGGTCTGGGGATTGTAGGCCATGGGGCTCCAGTTCTTGCCACCCAGGAACCCGGGGCAGGCCGATACCTGCTTGCCGAGGGCCGGGGTGGCCTGGGGGTCGTACTGGGGCCGGCCGGTCTTGGGGTCCACGCTGCGAACGGCACTGACGTGCACGAAGGGCGTCGCCTTGACGAATGCCAGGTCCGTCCGATCGAGGATGTAGTAGTAGCCGTTGCGGTTGGCGTGGAGGGCGGCGCGAACCTTGCGGCCATCCACGGTGAGATCTGCCAGGACGAGCTCGTTCACGCCGTCGTAGTCCCACACGTCATGAGGGGTGTACTGGAAGTGGTAGCGGATCTTCCCCGTGTCGGGATCCAGCGCCAGCGCCGATGCGGTATACAGGTTGTCCCCGGGACGGGCCTCACCCAACCAGGGGCTGGCATTGCTCGTCCCCCAGTACACCACGTCGAGCTCGGGATCGTAGGTGCCGACGTACCACGGTGCTGCGCCCCCATGCATCCACGCGTCACCGCTCCAGGTGTCGTGGCCCGGCTCACCGGGCCCCGGGGTGGTGTACGTCTTCCAGAGACTGCGGCCGGTCTCGGCGTCGAAGGCTTGCAGGAATCCCCGCACCCCGAACTCCCCGCCGTGGACGCCGGTGATGACCTTGCCTTTCACCACCAGCGGCGGGGACGTGATGATTTCGCCCACCTTGTAGTCTCCGACGGTCCGGTCCCAGACGGTCTTGCCCGTACGGGCGTCGAACGCGATCAGATGGCTGTCGAGGGTGCCCATGTACACCTTGTCGCCGTAAAGCGCCACACCCCGGTTGACCACGTCGCAACAGACGAGCGGGAAGACGTCCTCCGGCAGCTGGCGCTCGTACTTCCAGAGCAGGTCCCCGGTCTTGGCGTCGAGGGCATACAGGCGGTTGTACGGCGTGGTGACGAACATGATCCCGTCGTGGACGATCGGAGGCGCTTCATGCCCTTCGGTCACCCCCGTGGAGAAGGTCCAGACGGGCACCAACTCCTTGACGTTGCTCGTGTCGATCTGCTGGAGCGGGCTGTAGCCCCAGCCGTTGTACGAGCCCCGGAACATGAGCCAGTCGCCGGCAGGGGGCTTCACGAGCATCTGATCCGTCACCGGCGTGTACGCCGGCCCCGCCTGGACGACAGAGGCCAAGGCGACAACGAGACAGGCGGCCATGAACGCCCAGAGCCTCATCGCTTTCGTCGAGCCTTTCATCCCGCTGCTACCCCCGTTCTGCGTGGCGGCTGCGGCGGCTTACCCGGCCCACGCGCCGGGTGCCTCCAACAGCACCCATGCGCGATCGCCATGTAAAATCGCTTTCACACGCTCCAACTCCCTGTGCCCGCCCCCGCCGTCCCCCTTTCTCTTCTGTCCGGCCGCGTCTGGCCCGCTACGGGCCCACCTTGCCCGTGAAGTCTCCTGCAACGACGAGTTTGCCGGCACGCACGGCAAGCGGGATGGCAGGTAGCGGGCGGGGGGCCGGACCGTCCAGTACGACCGCCCCTCGACGGGGGTCGTACACGCTCCCATGACAGCGACACCGCAGCTCTTTTTGCCCGGAGCCGAACGCGGTGTACTGGTCGACGATGCAGGCCATGTGGGTGCACAGGGCCGAGTAACCCAGGATTCCACCGGCGGCCCGGGGGCGGATGGCGGGGTCGATGGCGTCCGGTGGCAGGCGCACCAGCACGATCAGGGCGGCCCGATCCTTCTTCACCGTACCGGATCCTGGATCCATGGGATACGCCAAGACAGCCTGATCCACAGAGAGATCCTCGATGGTAAGCGCTTTCAAATGGTCGCCTCCTTCGGTGCTTGCGGCAACGAGGAGGTCGCCCGGTACTGGCCGCGCTCCCGACTGCGCTCCGGCGGGGCCGGCCACGAGGAGGGTGGCCCCCGCGGCCACCGCCTCGAGCAGCTCCCGGCGGCTACAAGGACGCCCGGCGCATACCCACATGCTGTGGTGCCCCCTCTCCGGAGCCGTGACGAGAGGGTCAGGTAGGTTGGCACCATTCTAATGATGGTATCGCGCGCCTGTCAAGGCAGGGAACGCTGCCACCGGGAAGAACCTGGGAAGGCAAGCCGGCTCGCCTGCCTCTTCCTCCATACCGTCTGGCTCTGCCTGGACGACCGGCCGTCAGGCTGCCTGCCTCGCCTGCCGTGCAGCGGCCCCCGCCGGCCCGGGCACGTCGCCCCTGTGCACCCCTTGCATGAGCGCCAGCGCCACGGCCAGGCTGGCGACGGCCGACGGGAAGAGGGCGTCCCGCCCCAGCACGTCCATGAGGAGCCCGAAGGCCGGCGGCGCCACGATGGCGGCGGCCGTGGAGAAGAAGTAGTAGAGGCCCGTGTACGCCCCGACCCTGTCGCCGGCTGCCATGTCGACGACCATCGGATAGGAGTGGATGTTGACCAGGGCCCAGCACATGCCGCCGGCCGCGAGCGCCGCCATCACCCCGGCCCCCGGCGCGGCGATGCCCAGCGAAAGAAGCGCCAGGGCGAGGCCCCCAAGCCCTACCGAAATGGTGCGCCGGCGCCCCAGTACCCCGCCCAGGTACCCGCTCGGGATGGCGAAGATCACGAACGCCACGGCGAAAAAGCCGAGCACGAACGAAGCCCTGGCGGGGTCCATCCCCCACCGCCCCACCGCGTAGAGGGTAAAAAGCGCCTCCACCCCGCTCCACCCGACGAACCAGAAGAAGATGGCCAGCAGCAGCCGCAGCGCGCTGCGATCCGGATCCCTCCCGATCTCGGCCGCCGCGGCCAGCACTCCTCCCCGCGGTACGGGCGCCCGGTCCCGGGCAACGGGCACGCCCTGGCTCGCCCGCCCGCCCGAGGGCCCCTCGCCCGGCCTCGGCTCGCGCACCCAGAGCAGCAGCGCCATGAGCGCCAGCAGCATGAGCACGGACGTGGCCTGGAAGGGCAGGCCCGGGCTCACCCGGTAGAGGTGCGACAGGCCGAAGTAGGCCACGATGCCGCCGGCCCCGCCCATGAAGTTGATGACCCCGTTGGCCTGGCTGCGAAGCGGCGGCGGCGTGACGTCGGGCATCAGCGCCACGGTCGGCGCCCGGAAGGCGGCCATGGCCAGATTCATGACGATCAGCGCCGCGACCATGGGAAGCACCGCATGACGCGCCTCGGGAATCAGCGCGAAGAAAACCGCGGCCACCGGCACCCCTGCGACCAGGAACGGCATCCGCCGGCCCAACCGGGTCCAGGTACGGTCGCTGAGAGCGCCGAAATAGGGTTGCAGCGTCACCGCCGCCACGTTGTCGAGGGTCATCAGGATACCCACGAGGGTCGTCCGGTACGGCACCGTCGCGAACAGGTCGCCGAGGAAGATGGGGACGTAGGAGTTGTAGACGGACCAGGCCAGCGTGATGACGAAGAAGCCGAGCCCCAGGATGAAGGTCTTGCCGTAGTCGAGCCTCAAAGCCGCACCTCGTTTCGCCGTTGCCAGGTCTCCTCGCGCCGGTCGAGGCGCGCTCGCCAGGTCGCCTCCCGCTGCTCAGATCGCGCCGACGACCGCCACCGCCTCGTCCGGCCGGTTGGTGATGATGGCGTCGACGCCCCAGTCCGCCATGCGGCGAAGCTCGGCCCGCTCGTCCACCGTCCACACGTGCACGGCCACCCCGGCCCGGTGGGCGCCTTCCACCAGCTCCGGCAGCACCGCGTAGCGGGGCGGGTGGATGGCGTCCGCGGGCACCAGCCGGGCGTACGCCCACGGGTCGACCAGCCCCTCCATGTAGAGCACGCCGGTACGCGCCCGTGGCCGCAGCGCCTTGACCGTTCGCAGCGAGAAGTGGTTGAACGAGGAGAGCACGCTCTTTTCCAGCGCGCCCGCCCGCTCCAGGGCCGCGATCACCTTGTGCTCGAGACCCGGGTACTGCACCAGCCCGCTCTTCAACTCCACGTTGATCAGCCGGCTGCCCGGACCGGCCACCTCCAGCACCTCGTCGAGGGTGGGGATGCGCTCGCCCGCGAAAGCCTCCCCGAACCACCGTCCGGCATCGAAGGCCCGAAGCTCCTCCAGCGTGAAGTCCTTGACCCAACCCTTGCCGTCGGTCGTGCGGTCGACGCGCTCGTCGTGAATGACCACCGGCACCCCGTCCCGGGACAGCTGGACGTCCAGCTCGATGCCGTCCGCCCCGGCCTCGAGAGCCATCCGAAAGGCGACCAGGGTATTCTCGGGGGCGCGGGCGGAAAACCCCCGGTGGGCCAATATCAGCGGGCGCTGCGGCATCGCTCTCGACCACTCCGATCCTTCTCGTCGCTCAGGGTCTCGATGCCCTCCGCCAGGGCATTCGCCGCACGCCCCGCGCCTCCCCTTCCCGAAACGAGCCGGCCGGACGAAGCCCTGCGCTCCGGTCCGGCCGGCCGGCGACTCCCTGCCCCCCAGAAAAGGCAAGGGCCTTTACGGGTGCGGGGCCGCGCCTAGCGCTTCGTGACCAGTTCCAACGGGACGGGGATGTACGCCTCGACCTTCTCGCCCCCGAGCAGCCGCGTGGCCGTCTCGACGGCCAGTTCGCCCATCAAGCGGGGCTTTTGGGCGATGGTCGCCAGCATCCGCCCGTCCTGCACGGCCTTGACGGCGTCGGCCGTGGCGTCGAACCCCACGACCTTGATCTCCTTCGCCCGGCCCGCCGCCTCGATGGCCGTGATGGCTCCCAGCGCCATCTCGTCGTTGTGGGCGAAAACGGCATCGATGCGCGGCTGGGCCTGCAGAATGTTCTCCATGACGGTCAGGCCCCGGGCCCTGTCGAACCCTGCCTCCTGCTGCGCCACCACTTCGATCCCCGGATACTTCTTGACGACCTCGTTGAACCCGGCGCCCCGATCCCGGGCCGCCGACGTGCCCGGAATGCCGACCAGCTCCACGACCTTGCCGCGACCGCCGAGGATCTTCACGATGAGTTCGCCTGCCATCCGGCCGCCCGCGACGTTGTCCGAAGCGATGTGGGAGACGACCTTCCCGCCGTCAGCGCCGCGGTCCACGGTCAGCACCGGGATCCCGGCACGGTTGGCAGCAAGGACCGCGGGCACGATGGCCGACGAGTCCGTCGGGTTGATCAGGAGCGCGTCGACCTTCTGCGCGATCAGATCCTCGATGCCGGACAGCTGCCGGCTCGGGTCGTTTTGCGCGTCCAGCACGACGAGGCGCACCCCCAAGGCCGCCGCCTTGGACTCGGCGCCCTCCTTCAGGTCCACGAAGAACGGGTTGTTGAGCGTCGAGATGGAAAGTCCCAACGTGTACGTCCTGGCCGACACTCCGGTCGATGCCATCACGACCAGCGCCACCAGTAACAGCCCGATCGTCCAGCGCCTGCGCATCCCGCCGTCACTCCTTCCGGTGGGCATTCCCTAAACCCGTTCCCAGGCCCCGCAACCCATCCTCGCATCCCGTCGTGCCTTTGAGTACCCTCACGTCCTGTCCCTCCCGAGCCCTCCCCGCTCGCTGCGCGATCCGTCACCTCCCTCATCCCTTCGTGCCGGGCGCCGTTCGGGCAGCGGCAGGCACTGCCGCCGACAACCGTCCGGCCGGTCCCGTCCTCACCGTCCTACCGCCGGCGTGGAGCACCCGGTCGAGGAGCACCGCGAGCAAGATCACGACGCCCTTGGCGACGTCCTGGTAGAACGGAGAGACGTTGAGCAGGTTGAGCCCGTTGCCCAGGATGCCGATGATGAAGGCCCCGATGACGGTTCCCCCGATGCTGCCCCTCCCGCCCGCCAGGCTGGTGCCGCCCAGGATCACCGCCGCGATGGCGTCGAGTTCGTACCCGAAGCCGGCCGTGGGTTGTGCGGAGACGAGCCGCGCGGTCAGGATCACCGCCGCCAGCCCCGACGTCATGCCGCTCAGCGCGTAGACCGCGACCTTCACCTGTTCCACCCGGATGCCGGCCATGCGGCAGGCCGTCTCGTTGCCTCCCACGGCGTAGACGAGGCGGCCCAGCTTCATCCGGGTGAGCATCAGGTAACCCAGCACGTAGACCCCGATCATCAGCATGACCGGGGCCGGGATGGGTCCCACGTATCCATGGCCGAACCAGACAAACCCCGCATCCTGCACGCCGATGGGCCGCCCGCCCGTGTACACCATGGTGAGGCCCCGCGCCAGGGCCATGGACGCCAGCGTCACGATGAACGGCGGCAGGCCGGCGAACGCCACGAAGACCCCGTTGAGCACCCCGAAGCAGGCCCCCACGGCAAGGGCCACGAGTACGCCCGCCGGCCATCCCCAGCCGGCGGCCATGAGCCCGGCCCCGACCGCCCCGGCGATGGCGGCCACGGCACCCACGGACAGATCGATGCCTCCCGAGAGGATGACCAGGGTCATGCCGGCGGCGAGGATGGCGTTGACCGTCACCTGGCGTGTCACGTTGAGCAGGTTGGCCGGCGTCAGGAACCGGTCGCTCATGAGCGCCAGCGCCACGGCCAGCGCGGCGAGGACCAGTACCATACCGAACCGGCGAATCCAGTGCATCAAGGCCCGGCTATCAAGGCCTTCTCGTCGTGCCAGGTGCTCCACCTCCCGTCGCGTAGTGGGTGATGAGCTCGGCCGTGGCCGACGCGGTGGGGAGCTCGGCCTGGATGCGGCCCGCGTACATGACGTAGACCCGGTCGGTCAGGTTGAGGATTTCGGGGAGTTCGCTCGAGACCAGCACCACGGCCTTGCCCTGGCAGGCGAGCTCGTCGATGAGGCGGTAGATCTCGGCCTTGGCGCCCACGTCGATGCCCCGGGTGGGTTCGGCCATCACCACCACTTCCGGCTCCGTGGCGAGCCATTTCGCCAGGACGACCTTCTGCTGGTTACCGCCGCTCAGGTAGGCCACCTCCTGCGAGAGGGAGGGCGTGCGGATGGTCAGCCGGCGAACGTACTCGGCGGCGATCCGCCGTTCCCGGCGCTGGTCGAGCCACCCGAGCCGGGAAAGCCCGTCGAGCGAAGCGAGGCTGACGTTGGCGACCACGGGCTGGCTCAGTACCAGGCCTTCTTCCTTCCGGTTCTCGGTGAGCAGGCCGATGCCGGCCTTCACGGCGTCCACCGGGGAACGGATGGCCACCGGCCGGCCGCCGAGCCGCAGCTGGCCCGCCGTCACCGGGACGGCCCCGAACACGGCCCGCACGAGCCACCCCTGCCCGGCTCCCATGAGCCCGGTGATACCGACGACCTCGCCCCGGCGCACCGTGAACGACGCATCGTAGACGCGGCCGGGGACCGTGATGCCCTGGGCTTCGAAGACGACGTCGCCGGACGGGCGGTGCCGGCGTGCGAACATCTGCTCGACGGGCCGGCCCACCATCATGCGAACGAGCTCGGCCCGGGTGAGCCCACCCGCGTCGCGCACCCCCACCAACCGGCCGTCGCGAAGCACGGTGACCCGGTCGGCAACGGCCAGCACCTCGTCGAGCTTGTGCGAAATGTACACGATGGCCACGCCCTGGCTCCGCAGGCCCCGGATGATACCCAACAGCCGCTCCACTTCGGACTCGGTGAGCGCCGCGGTCGGCTCGTCCATGACGATGACGGCGGCCTCCCGGGAAACGGCCCGGGCGATTTCGATGACCTGCTGCTCGATAGCGTCCCCGCAAGTGGTGTAAATTGGGTTCCCACTTGAACGTCACCCGTTACGCCGCGATGTCAGGCAGCTGCGGCATTCCCTCGCTTTCACCCCCTGTCGTTCTTTGCCGGGCAGCATAGAGCTTGGCCATGGACTCCTGGCTGAAGTAGCGCCGGGACGCCATCCACTCTTCGTGCTGCTCCTGCAGCACCGCCCCGATCAAGCGCAGCGCAGCCTCCGGGTTGGGGAAGATGCCCACGACGTCCGTGCGCCGCCCGATCTCCCGGTTCAGGCGCTCCAAGGGATTGGTCGAGTAAATCTGCCGCCAATGCTCGGGCGGAAAGGCCATGTAGGTCAGTACGTCCTCGGCCGCCTCCAGCAGCCGCTCGGCCGCTTGGGGAAAGCGCCGCCTCAGGCTCTCGGCCACCTTTTCCAGCTGTTCCCGGGCCAGCGCCGCATCGGGCTGCACGAAGATGGTGCGCACCAACGCCGCCACCATGGCCTGGGCCTGCTTGGGCACCTGGGCCAGGAGGTTGCGCATAAAGTGCACCCGGCACCGTTGCCAGCTGGCCCCGGCCAGGATCTCCGCAATGGCCCGCTTCAGGCCTTCGTGGGCATCCGAGATGACCAGCTGCACCCCCTTGAGGCCCCGGTGCACCAGGTGCCGCAAAAACTCGCTCCAAAACTCGTAGCTTTCGGCCTGGCCGATGGCATACCCCAGGACCTCCCGCTCCCCCGTCTCCCGCACCCCGATGGCCACCACCGCAGCCATGTTGACCACCCGGCCGTCCTGGCGGACCTTGACGGCCTTGGCGTCCAGCCAGACGTACGGGTACTCGCCGGTCAGCTCCCGCTCCCGGAAACGGGTGAGGTGGTCATCGAGTTCCTGGCACAGCCGGGAGACCTGGCTTCGGCTGATCCCCTCCATCCCCAGGGCTTTGACCAGCTCGTCCACTTTCTGGGTGCTCACCCCTTCGACGTAGGCCTCCTGGACCACCGAAAGCAGCGCCTTTTCGGCCCGCCGGCGGGGCTCCAGAAGCGACGGGAAGTAGCTGCCTTCCCGCAGCTTGGGGATGCGCAGGGGGATCGTCCCGACCCGGGTGTCCCACTCGCGGTCCCGGTAGCCGTTCCGCTGGGTCTTGCGCTGGGGCGAGCGTTCGTAGCGCCCCGCCCCCACCTGCTGGCTCACCTCCAGCTCCATAAGGGCCTGGGCCAGCAGGCGGACCCCCTCCCGCAGGGCGTCGAGCTGGGGGTCGTCCTGGTACTTGCGCAGCAGGTCCAAGAGTGCGATGCTGAGATCGGTCACCGGCGGCGATGCTCCCTTCGTTGTGACGGTGCTGTCTGTCACCTCGTAGGGAACCCGCTGGTGACCGTTTTTGTCAAGGTCCTCCAGCCCTCCGCCCGACCCCTTCCCGAGGCTCCGGCCTACGGCCTCCGCCTCGGGAAGCCTCGCGCGATCCTCCTGTTGATCACGCGTGCCCGATCGATCCGGAGGAATTTACACCACTACCAGGGACTATAGCCGTGGGATGCGCGGTTGGCTTACAAACGTGCCCTTTCCTCGCACTCGGTACACTAACCCCTCATTCACAAGCCGCTGGATCGCCTGCTTGACGGTGGTGCGACTAACTCCGAAGTGCGTGCTCAGCTCAGCCTCGGTAGCAATGCGATCACCAGGGCGCAACACCCCCGACTCGATGTCATCCCGGAGCTTGTCATGGAGGCGGTGGTACAAAGGGACGCGATTGTCACCAGGCACGCCCTCACCAGCGCCTCCTCCTATAGGAGGGTGCTCCGCCGCTCTACGCATTACGATCCACCTCTCTTGCCCGCTACTTCCCTTTTTCCACTTTTTCTGCGCGCGACCAGAAGGATCCTTCGACATTTTGTCGAAGCATCGCATTGTTACATCAACATGCTGACTTTGGTGCCCAGGCCTCTTGATGAAAGCGGGGCGGTGGCGGAGTCGTGACCTTGGCAACGGATGCTACGAGTGTTATCGCTGTGGACATCGGGGGTACCCGCCTGCGAGGCGCGTGCGTGACCGCTCAGGGACAGATACTGGAGCGCCTTGAACAACCGGTTGTATCCCCGGACGACGGCAACGCCCTGACTCGACAAGTAGTCGAGCTAGTGTCCGCGCTAGCACGGATATCGCACGGTCAATCTAGAGCTGACGTGCAATCTGAGACCGTTGCCATATCCCCATCTGCCGTTGGGGTAAGCCTGCCCGCCGTCATCGACCGCGTGTCGGGACGGGTTTTGCGGGCGCCCCACCTCCCAGGATGGGACGGCTCGATGCTGTCTGACCAACTGGCTCAGGAACTCGGGTTGCCCGTAGTCCTGGAGTATGACGGTCATGCTGCTGCTTTGGGCGAGCAGTGGCTAGGCGCGGGACGGGGCGTGGACAATTTTGTGTGCCTCGTCATCGGAACAGGATTCGGAGGCGGTATCATCGCAGACGGCCGTTTGCTCCGAGGGTATACCAATCTGGCCGGAGTGGCCGGCTGGATGGGTATCCCGACATCTCGCAAGCTTGACGAGCCAACCCTCATTAAGGTGGGGGTCTTGGAAGCACTTGTTGCCGGACCCGGTATCGAGCGGATCGCGGCTGAGTCTCTGCAAGAGAGATTGTCATGTAAGGAGGTCTTCGACCACGCCGAGGCGGGCGACCAGGCCTGTCAGGCCATCGTACGAGAGGTTTTGCAGCACTTGGCGTGGGGCTTGGCTAACGTCGTCGCTCTTATCAATCCGGAACTTGTGCTACTGGGCGGGAGCGTGGGGCTGCGGATGGCCGTGTACTCGCGGCAACTCGAAAGTGCTATCCGCCGGTATTCCCCCTCGTGGTCCTCCGAGCAGGTCCGTGTGGGAGCCGTCGGGCTCGGAGGGGATTCCGGTCTTATCGGGGCGGCAATGGCCGCGCTTCGGCACGTGAGTGCCCGACAACAATGACCACATAGAGGAGGAGTAAGGAGTGTCCAAGACCTTAGCGCCAGTCGAGGCATACCTGGAGAAAGTCGAATCCATTCTGGCCCGCATCCGGGAGACTCAGGCGCCGGCCATCGACCGGGCCGGCGAGATGATGGCCGGCGCCATCGCGAAGGGACGGGCGGTGTTCGTCTTCGGGAGCGGGCATTCTGCGATTCCTGTACTGGACGTTTTCCCGCGTTATGGTAGTTTCGTTGGGTTCTATCCTCTGACGGACCCACGCCTCATGTGGTTCACGCCTGTCGGTCCGGGAGGGGCGCGGGAGTTGCTGTGGCTCGAGCGCGAAGAAGGGTATATCGCCAACTTTCTCAAGAGCCATCCGCTCGGCGCGGGCGACGTGACGCTGGTGTTCTCCCACGGCGGCCTCAACGCAGCCCCCGTGGAGACGGCGCTGGCCGCAAAGGAGCGTGGGAGCGCCGTGGTGGCCGTGACGTCCATGACCAACGCGCGGACCCACGCGCCCACCCATTCGTCAGGTAAGCGGCTGGCGGACGTGGCAGACGTGGCCATCGACAACTGCACGTCGCCGGAGGACGCCCAGGTCACCATCCAAGGATGGCAACACCCGGTCGCTGCTGCCTCCACGGTGGCGTTCGTGGCTATTGCCCAGGCGCTAGTGGCTGCGACAGCACAGCACTTGGCCTTCTCGGGCATCCGCAAGCGGGTCTTCGTCTCACCTAACGTGAAAGACGTCGAGCCCGGCAATAACGAGAGGGTCTTTGAGGAGTACGAAGCTTGGATCCGAACGCTGGCCCGGTAAGGAACGTGGACACAGAAGCCTGGACGCCGAAAGGAGAAGGCGCGTGCTGGCTACCATGTACCTCAAATCGGTGAAGCAACATGCTGAGCAGCTATTGTCCTCGCAAGTCGATCCCATCTCCGCCGCGCAGGCGATCCTCCAGGCCCATGAGTTGCGCCCCGAGGGTGGGCTTCTAACCTTCCCCCTGCTCCGCGGTCAACGCCCTGGCCATTGGGGTGGCAGTGAGGGCTGCGGACTGTGGTCGTTACCTCCATCGCCCATGCCATGTCGGGCCATCCCCTATTTCGCTGGCAACCGCCTTCAAGAGGTAGGCGATCTCGCCATCGACACGGACGCGCCGGCCGGCGGTGTGGCGATTGGCTTTGGCTGCGCAGGAGCAAACGGAGCGGGCTTTTCACAGCTATCAAGAGCCTTTTCAGCATCACAGCCCGTACGCACGCGGCAGGAGGTGAGGAGACGAGGTAATCAGTAGCAGCAGGGGATAATTGTAAAAGCAAGCTTGGGTTGTGATGGCCTTGCGTAGGCACACGCGAGGGGGGAATGAGCTACGGCCAAGCAAGCTCGAGACTGGGCTGGTAAAGTAGTAGTCATTACGGGTGGTGCTTCCGGGATAGGGCGAGCAACGGCCTTAAGGTTCGCGTCCGAGGGAGCCTCCGTGTGCATCGCAGACATTAGCTCCGAGGGGTTGGATGCGGTGCTCCGGGAGATCGCCAATACCGGAGGGAAGGGAGTCGGCGTTAAGGCAGATGTCTCCGTGCCAGCGGGTGCCCGAGAACTAATTCAGAGAGCGGTACAGGAGTTTGGTGGTGTGGATGTCCTCGTCAACAACGCTGGTATAGGACGCTTCGGAACCGTGGAGACCCTCTCGGAGGCGGACTGGGATATTCAGATGCGAGTGAACGTGACCTCCTACTTCCTTTGCTCAAAGTACGCTGTACCTCTAATGAAGGGGCGCAAAGGGGCTGCCATTGTTAACGTAGCGTCAGGAGCCGGGTTGATCGGAACGCCGAATTCGGTCGGTTACTGTGCCTCGAAGGGTGCAGTGGTTCTGTTAACGCGTGCAATGGCGCTGGACCACGCGAGGGAAGGCATTCGCGTAAACGCTGTCGCCCCCGGGGTGGTGGATACCCCGTTCAATGATCGGATACTGCAGACAGCGCCCGATCCTATCGCGGCCCGGAAGGCCACGGAGCAAGCACACCCGCTCGGTCGTCTTGCACGACCAGAAGAAGTGGCCGCCGCAATCATGTTTCTTGCGTCTGAAGACGCCTCGTTCGTCACAGGCACGGTGCTAAGTGTAGACGGCGGGTATACCGCCCAGTAACCCACTCAAAGGAGGGGTAGAGCATGCGTCAGGGCTTCCGTCAAAGGTGCATCATGATGGGAGTTAGTTTCTTGGTGGTGTTGCTTGCTGCGTCAGTGGGGCTCGCTGAGCAAATTACTCTCAAGTACTGGAACTGGACTGCGTTGGAGATCCCTGGGGAGGAGGAGTTGATAAGATCCTTCGAGACCGCTCATCCCAACATCAAGATCGAGTTGGTCACTGGGCCTCATTTCCCGCTTCGGGAACGCATCATTAGTGCAACCCGAGCCGGTGTGGGCCCCGATGTATTCGAGTTCATCCCCGAGTGGCTTGTAACGTTCGTCAATGCAGGAGTGATCGCGCCCATCGACGACCTTCTCGCCTCGGATAAAGCGGTCCAGGATCGATTCACCGCGGCCGCGTGGGAGATGGGGGTCTGGCGTGGACACGCCTATGGCCTTCCTTGGCGAATTGGTCCGTCTGCCATGTACGTGAATAAAGACATGCTGGATGCGGCTGGGCTGGCCCTTCCAAAGGTTCCATGGACTTGGGACGACCTTGAGAGGTACGCGAGCAAGCTCGTTAACCGAACCAAGGGTGAGTACGGATATGCCTTTACTGGAGCAAAAGATTCGCGCGGGACATCGTGGGAGTGGTTCGCCTTCCTGTTCCAAAATGGTGGTCGCATGATCACGGGCCACGAAGCATCCTTCAATACACCGGCGGGAGTAGAGGCTCTCCAGTTCTGGGTTGACCTCTATCGCAGCAAACAGCTTGTACCGCCTGGGACACCGTCCCTCTACGAGAAGGACATCGTTGACCTTATGGGACGGGGCAAGGTTGCCATGTGGCATAACGGCCCCTGGTTCATCGCACAATTCGCGAACTACCCCAACGCTCACATCGCGACAGTTCCACTTCCCCAAAAGGTAACGACTGGTAGTCCGGCCGGGGGAACACTTCTAGGGATATCCCCTAAGAGCCGGTACAAGGAAGCGGCTTGGGAGTTCGTGAAGTACATGACGTCAGACGAGGTACTCGGGAAATGGGCACAGCTCGGGTCGTTTATGCCAACGACCAAGGCTCTACTCGCGCGACCCGAGTACACCAGTGGTTTGCTTGCGGCGTTCACGACGCAGCTTAACCTGCCGAATACGGTCATGCTAGGCACCAATCCCGAAATCGATTATCTCCTCGATGTACTCCAGGCCGAGCTCCAGCGGGCGTTGCTCGGACAAAGCTCTGCAAAGGACGCTCTTGACCGGGCTGCCAAGGAATGGAATGCGACCCTGGCGAAGTACAAGTGACCGCCGGTGCGGCGCTCCTAGGCGGGGCGCCGCACTTTCCTCAGATATTGGCTCGGGAATCGGAAAGGTGCCCCAGTATGGTGCTAGACCAGATCGGCCTTAGTCCGCGCCGGCCTACCGCCCATGGAGGACTGCGCATAAGCCCTGTCTACTGGTTTGTCTTGCCGGCGCTTGTCCTCGTCCTAGCGACAGCAGTCTACCCGCTTCTTTCTGTCTTGGGGCTGAGCCTACAGAGTCCATCGGGTACGGTAACGATTCGTAACTACACGACGGCATTAGCGGACCCCTCCGTGTCTAACGCGCTACGAAATACCCTTGTGTTCGCTGTTGCGAGCGCGGCCCTCCACATCCTGCTGGGGTTCGTGTTCGCCCTGCTGCTTAACCAACGACTACGGCCGTCGTTCGTGGCCCTCGCGCGAACACTACTGATGTTCCCATGGGCGATGTCCCCAGTCGCTGTGGCAGTCCTATGGCGGCTGTTCTACAGCCCCGAACTAAGCCCTGTACCGCCGCTTCTTTCCCATCTCGGCATTCATACGTCTTGGAACCTGTTGGGCGATACTTCGACAGCCTTAGCCGCCGTCATTGCGGTGAATGTCTGGTTTTCAACCCCTTTCTTCATGCTGGTTATCCTCGCGGCGCTGCAAGCAATCCCCGTGGAACTCTACGAAGCGGCGCGCGTCGATGGGGCGACTGCTGCTGGTACAGTCCGCCATGTAACAGTCCCGATGTTGGCCCCCGTGGGTTTGACCCTGTTCGTTTTTGACTTTGTAATGGCATTCGTCTTCTATGACCTCGTATGGTTGATGACGCAAGGCGGTCCCGTCGACAGTACGGAGGTTCTCGCGACACTGATCTACAAAGTGGCTTTCCAGCGATTTGACTTTCCGTACGCGAGTGCGCTCGCGATCTTAGCGTTCTTGCTAATGTCCCTTGTGGTGAGTGTTATCCTTGCGCTGTCGAGGTACGAGTGACACCCGGGGCGGAGGCTCGTATGGACGGTGAGACTAGGTGATCCGTGCATGTCGTAACGTGGCTCTTTTCGGGATTGCCATCCTGTACGCTATGCCGGCACTATGGCTGTTGAGCGTCTCAGTTCGCCCGGCGTATGCTCTGTTCGAGCCATCTCTAATACCTCCGGCCATCGATCTTAGCGCGTATGGTAAGGTGCTTAGGAGCAGCGCGTTCAGGGCGGGCGTCTTGAACAGTCTCTTGGTCGCGTCATGCGTGACTGTGATCGCGGTCATCGCTGGGCTGCTAGCGGCCTATGGACTGTCCCGTTTCCGATCGCGCGCTACCCGTGCTCTTCTCGGAGGGATGCTTGCCCCGAAGATGTTTCCCCCCATCCTCCTCGCCATATCCTACTTCGCCGTGTTCACTAGCCTTGGATTGTATGACACTCCCTGGGCCGTTGTACTTGCGAACGTCTCGGGGATTTTGCCCTTTACGGTTTGGACACTATTCAACTACCTCGATACCATTCCTAGGGAACTGGACGAGGCCGCCTTCGTGGATGGAGCGTCAAAATTTCGAACCCTTGTCTCCGTGGTCGCGCCGAGTGCGCTGCCCGGCCTGGTTGCAATCAGTGTCTATGCGTTTGTACTTGCTTGGAACGAGTTTCTATTCGGGTACCTTTTTCTGGTTACACCCGCAAGGCAGGTAACCACTGTCTACATCGCAGGATTCATTGGTCAATTCCAAACGGATTACCGAATGATGATTGCATCGACGGTGTTGTTCAGTATGCCTTTGGTCGTGATATTCCTGTCAGTGCAAAGGGGGTTGGTAAAAGGTCTGACCGCGGGCGCCGTCAAGCAGTGACTGTAACTCGAAGCAACATCGTTGCCGAAGGGAAGTGAATCGAATGGGCCGGTTAGACAACAAGGTAGCCGTCATCACCGGCGCAGCAAGCGGCCAAGGCCGGGAGGCCGCTATTCTCTTTGCAGTGGAAGGCGCGAAAGTGGCTCTCGTTGACGTAAACGGGGAGGGGCTGAGGGAGGTCTTCGCGGAACTCCCGTCAGGTGACCATGCACTCTTCGAGGTTGATATAACGGATCCCCAGAGTGTTTCTCGAATGATGGACTCTGTGTTCAGGCGATTTGGTGCGGTCAATGTGTTATACAACAACGCTGGGCTCATGCTACTTACTGAGGACGGGCCAGTGACAAAGGTCACAGAGTCTGTTTGGGACAAGGTGCTGGACGTGAACCTGAGAGGTGTCTACCTCTGCTGTCGGTATGGGATCCCGTACATGCGTCAGTCGGGCGGTGGATCCATTATCAACGTGGCATCTATTGCGGCCCTGCGCGCCTCGCTCTTCCATGCCTATTCAGCAGCGAAGGCTGGTGTCGTTGCTCTCACTAAGTGCATCGCGGTCGCGTATGCCAAGGAAGGAATCCGAGCGAACGTCATATGCCCGGGGTCCATTGACACACCCATGGTTCGGCCCTTTGTATCGAATCCCGAAGGCATGCAGGAGATTCTACGTTGGACGCCTATGGGCCGCCAGGGTACCCCGCGCGAGGTCGCTTACTTGGCGCTGTACTTGGCAAGCGATGAGTCCAGTTTCACGAGCGGGAGCGTCATATCTATAGACGGGGGCTGGTCCGCCCTTTAGCCTTAGGCGCCCCAATGGGCAAACGGATACCTGTATTGCTGCCTGAAGGAGTTCCAGCTGCTGACCAGGTTACAGCGGCTCCTTGAGTGTGCAGAAATGCACGCGGACCAAAGGCGCGCTTGGGGCCCGCCCAAGCGGCTATGGGCCGTCGGTGGCCACGGTGAAATCCGTGTAAGTGACCACGAAAGAGCCCCACGAACGCTACGAAACACCTGCATGCCCGGTCACTGCTCGAAGGGGGTCCGTCACGGTGTTGTTCTGCACGCGAGAGTCCGTGTCGAAGCGTTTTGCACCGCCGCCGGAATCCAGGCACTGCACGAGGCCGTCTGCCCAGGTACGCTGAGCGCAGGGGGCCGTTCTCGTCGGGAATCGGCCGAGCCTTCGGGCCGATGCCTCTTTCGTCGTGACGGCCCCCTCATGCTCTCAACCATACGCTTTTGGCTGTGAAGGCCGGTCTAGATCTGACTCTGTCAACCGCTATATGGCGTTTTAGAGTTGATTTCCCTGTTCCGAGACCACGACCTCGTAGCAGGCCCTGTGGGGATGTGGATAACTCGGAGCGCAGCGGAGAGTTATCCAAGTTCCTGTGGGCAACGCCCCGCGTTGTCCACAGGAACGGCATCTCCACAGGGCGGGGTCCTGGGCCCGGCTGCTCCGGCTGGCTCGGGCGGTCCGGCGCGACGTCACGCATGGTGAGGAAGCGCACCAGGGAGCCTCACCCCCCGCCCACGCAGGTAATCCCGCATCGTCTCCACGTCCTTGAGGTGGCGGTCGATGAGGTCCAGGTACTCATCCACCAGCGTCTCGCCCCGTCCCAACGCCCGGGCGATGAGGGAGGGCGGAAGCCCGTAGAGGTGGAGGATAAGGACGCTGTCAAACGCCTTCAAGTAGGCGTCCACCGAGCGGGGGTGGTGGTAGGTGTGCCGGGCGATCTCCAGCACCGACATCCCCTGAAGGTGGAGGCGCACGATGAGGTCCTTGTGGGTCAGCGTCCGGCCCATGTCCAGTACCGTGCCGGGACAGGGCAGGATCACCTGGTGCTGGCGCTGGTACCAGTCCAGCGCCCGGGAGACCGTAGCAATCGACGTTAGGAAGATCCACTGCAGCTCCATGTGCGACAGCAATCCGTCCTGCGTATAGGCCTCCACCATCGCTCGCCCCATGCGCCGGCCGTAGCGCTCCATCAGGTCCTCGTACGTGCGGGGCGGGTTGCGGCGAAGCCGGCGGCTCTCCTCGCCGGTGATCCAGGTGATGATGACGGGCGCCAGCGGTTGATAGCGCGTCGGCTGCCAGAGGCTACGCCCGCTGTCGACATGCATGGCCGCCAGCGGCATCTGACCGGTCGCCAGCACGGAGACCCGCGGGCAAAAGCGCGCCCGCAGGCCCATGAGATCGAGCAGCATGGGCTCCTGGACAGCCGGTGCCATGCCGGCTTCGTTGCGTAGAAAGGCCTGAAGCTTGGCCAGCGTTTCCGGGCGGTGAGCCGGCCGCGGCGGGTCCCGCTCCACCCACCGCCGGGCCCGCTGGGCGTCCAGGGCCGCCAATGGTTCCCCCGTCAGCCGGGTGGATCCCCATGGCCGCTCCCGCCGTGGGCCGTAAACGGGGCTGGGCTTGGGCCCCGAAACCCGGTGCCCGGTTCCTGGCCAGAGACGCCGCAAGAAGGCCTCCACCTGCCAGCGCGGTGCATCGGGAAAAAGCACCCGGTAGCGCGCTTCGCAGCGGGCGACGATATCCCGTCGGATGACGTCCCAGCGCTCTCCGGCCAGGGCGCGATCGAGGTCTTCCTCTGTGCGACGCGGCAGCACCAAGGGACCCTGACCGGTGCGGATCAGCAACTCCCCCGGCCGCACCCGCTGCACGCCGCGCCGGCGCTCTTCGGCGTCCAGCTCCCGGTTGACCTGCTGCACGATGGCCCGCGCCAGCCGGCTGTCCCGGGAGAGGTCGTAGCGCTCCACCAGCAGCCGGACCTGGGCGTTTTCCAGGGTGCGCTCCCGTAAGGGCCCCAGCACCTCCTCCCGCCCCATCATCGCCTGCCCTCCCCGATACGGGAAGGCAAAGCCCCCTTTTTCGCCCGGAGCACCGGCTCCCGGGCGAAGACCTGGCGAAGCTGCGCCAGCCGGAACAAGTAAGCCGGCTGGTCGTAGCGACGGTAAAGCTCCAGATACGCCTCCACCAGCCGCATCGAGCGCCCGGTGACCCGGCGGATCATGACGGTGTTGAGCCCCCGGTCGGCCAGCATCATCACCCGGGCAAACTCCTTCAAATACGCCTCGACGCTTTCGTAGCTGTGGCCGGTGCGGTCGACGATCTCGCTTTCGGTGTGCATCTGCAAGTAGAGCTCGACGATGCGGGTCCGGTGGGTGACGCCCCGACCGATGTCTTTCACCCGGCCCCGGGTCGGCACCACCACCTCTGGATGGGCCTGCAGCTGGCGGCGGATGGCGTCGACGTGGATCCCCATCAGCACCGCCAGGTCCGGCAGACTCAAGAGCGCCCCTTGGGCCCGGGCCTCGGTGGCGTAGCGTACGAGGCGGGCAAACTTGAGTTCGGCCACCCGGGTGGGATGCTCGCTTTGCGGGCCGAGCGCCAGATCCGACGCCGTCAGCCAGCTCAGGCGTACCGGTACGTGACGGGCCTCTTCCAGCCGCGCCCGAGCCCCCTCGTCGGCGCTGATGGCCAGCATGCAAAGCTCCCCGTCCCGAGGCGGTCGGCGGAAGGAAGCCGCCAGCTCCTCAAGGCGCGCCCGGTAAAGCCGGGCCGCCACCGGCGAAAATCCGTAATCCCGTGTAAGCTCCTCTTCGATGGCCGGCCCCGCGGTTGCCTCGTGCGGCAGGGCGCGACCATAAGCATCGAGCAGCTCCCCCAGCCGCGGCCGGCGCCGGTGGCGTCGGGCCAGTTGCCCGAACTGGCTCACCTCCTGCAGGCTGAGCCCCTGCCAGGCGGCGACGGTGTCCATGTCGTGTCCTGCCTCCATGGCTTTGACCGTGGCCGCAAAGCGCCGCAGGATCGCCTCCCAGGCGGCCAGGGGGACTCCCCAGTGGCGCCGCAGGTGCTCTGCCTGCCCCTCTGCCAGGTAGCGAGCGACCAAGTAAGGCTCCCACATCCACCCGCCGGCACCCGGATCCTTCGTACCCACATGGGGCAGCCAGATGCCCTCCCGCCGCAACGGCGCCAGACGTGCCTGCAAGGCCGTAGGGGTCAAATTGGCCCACGCGGCCAGCTCCGCCAGGCTGGCCCAACCTCCCTGGCGGTAGGTCTCGTGCAGCCACCGCACCAGCCGACCCCGCTGCATGGCCGCCAGGCCAAAGGCCTCCCAGGCCTCCGTGTCGGCGCTCACGTCCACGGCGCTGACCATGCACGGCCTGCGGTAGCGGCGGCTATACCGGCGGGACGGGGTGGCCGGCACCGAAAGCTGCACCTGTCCGGGCAGCGCCGAAGCGCCCAACCCTCTCAGCCACTGGACGCTGCGAGCCGCCAGGACTTGCGCCTCCAGCTGGCTGCGCCCAAAGCCCTCCCGCAACTCGCGAGCCAAAAGCCCCGGGAGGCTCTTGGCCTGAACCGAGTGCATTTCGAAACGAATCCGCTCTCGATAACGCCTGGTCCGCCCCAAGGTCTCACCCCCGCTCTAATGCGTTAGCTCTGTCAAACCCAACCTATCACATCCCCGCTATCCCAACTTAGACAGTCAAACTGGCCGGGGCCGTCATGACGGGGCTCCAGGAGACGGGTTGCCACTACGCGACCCGAAGAGCCGGGGGGAGCGGGACGCCGAGCGCCTGCAGTAACCGGCGTTGCTCGTCAGTGAGGCGGCTGGTCCGATAAACACGGTGGCGTCCCACCGCCAGCGAGGTTGTCCCGTAGTCCGTAGAAATTGAGATGGCGGCTCCCCGAACCCCTGTGGTAAAACAGGGGGCGAGCAAAACCCAACGGATGGGAGGAGCCGCCGATGCCAGCATACCATGTGGTGACGCCCGAGGGGAAGGTCCGCAAGGTCAGCCGCCATCAAGCGAAGAGCTTGCCGTGGCTGCCGGAGAAGGTCGAGATCCCCTTGCGCCGCCTCACCTCGGCCACCAAGTCGAACGCCATCAACTACACCATGCCGTTCTGGGACGAGGTCTTCCGGGCGATGGCCGCCGAGTACCCGGAGGTGGCCACCGACCAGTACCACGTCGACGCCCTGGCGGCCCGCTTCGTCACGCACCCTCACCGCTTCGGGGTGGTGGTGGCCTCCAACCTCTTCGGCGACATCCTCACCGACCTGGGCGCCGCCATCGCGGGCAGCATCGGCATGGCGCCCTCGGCCAACCTCAACCCCGAGCGGGAGTACCCCTCCATGTTCGAGCCCATCCATGGGTCGGCGCCGGACATCGCCGGCAAAGGCATCGCCAACCCCGTCGGCCAGATCTGGTCGGGAGCGCTGATGCTGGAGCACCTGGGCCACGAGAGGGCGGCTCGGCGCATCCTCGCGGCCGTTGAACACGCCCTGGCCGAACGAGGAGTCAAGACGCCCGACCTGGGGGGCTCCGCCACCACCCGCCACGTGACCGACGCGATCCTCGCGTCGCTGCAGGAGGTGGGCGGCTAGTGGGCCGAAGCCGATCCCCGGGGTGCTCGCCCTTCGAAAGGCCGAACGCAGATGATCTCCTCACGATGCCACAGGCCTCTGCTGAAAACCTCGCGCCTTGTCCTGATGGAGGCAACACCGGAATTGCTGCCGGAGCTTCTCCAGGTCTTCGCCAGCAATCCCTTCTATGTGAGCCTGACTGAGGGCCCCGACGGGTACGACCTGCCCAAGCTGCAGCGCGACTGGGAGGTGGCCGCAACGACCCCCGGCCGCCACATGTGGGCGATCTGCCGTAAGCCCGACGGTGCGGCTGTGGGGATGGTCGACTTCCTGGACGAGAACCCCTCGGATCACGTCCCGTGGATCGGCCTGCTCATCATCCGGGGCGACCTGCAGGGCCAGGGCTACGGCACCGAGGCGCTCCAGGCGCTTCTCGACCACTTCCGCCGGGATCGGGGGTGGACGACGGTTCGCATCGGCGTCATCGCCTCGAACACAGCCGCCCTCGCGTGGTGGCAGCGGCGGGGTTTCCAGCCCATCGGAACCGTGCACCGCCGCCTCCCTGCCGGCGAATGCGAGATCGTGCGCCTCGAAAGGCGTCTCGACACCGCCGCGCTGCCCCGGCGGGCTCCATGACGCCGAACCGACCCTGCCGGCCAACACCTTCTCGGAGAAGGCAGTCAGAGCAGCAGTCACAGCCGCCTCTTCCTCGACACCGCTGGCCCCTAACTTCGGGATCTCGGGGCGGTCCCGGGCGCGAACGGTCCGCCACAAGCCGCACTCAGAACCGCAAGGGGATTCGACAGCACGATGACGAGGCCGACGGCAGAGGAACCAGACTGCCATGTAAGGAGAGCCGGGGGCTCTGATCTCCTCGACCACCCGATCAGCCGGGCGGCCATCGGGGCCCGGGGCGTCCTCAGCTTCACCCGTTTGCTACTCCTCCCAGCGCCCCGCCTCCCCCGACGAAGCCCCTTGGAGGAGATAACCAGCGGGGTAGCCGAGCCACTGCAGGTGGAGGTGCTGGTCTGGGAGCCACCGAACCCGTACCGGTTCGAACCAGTTGGCCTGCCTGCTCTCGGGTGAGGCAAGTCAGACAAGCCAGCGACCGCGGTCCCTCAGCCGAGACACTCAAAGCAGAGAAGGAAGCCAGGCATTTCTGGGCCGGAGCCATACCCACTTTCGTTGCACTGGATAGGAGGCTCGCCCGCCCATTACCGTCGCAGGCCCTTGGACGAGTCCCCCGAGACCTTAGCTTGTCGTGCCTCACCGGCGGTATTTCCAAGGTCCACGTAAAGCGTATACCGGTCGCCGCGCAGGAGTGATTCGGCGTATTCGACAAGGTACCCATCTCGCGACCGCGCAAAACGTCGCACCGCAAGGCACGCACTCCCGTTCGGGAGCCCGAGGAGGTTAGCGTCGTCGCCGGCGACGACCACCGCCGTATATTCCTCTCTTCCCTCCGTCGGTCGTCGACCAAAACAGCGTTCCATAGCTTCATACAGCGATCCGCTAGCAACGCCGGGGTCATCCATCAGCGCAGCCATCTCTGGGCGCAAGTAACTGGTTTGCAGGGCGATGGGCTCACCGTCGACAAAACGCCTGCGAGTGATGCGTACTACCAAGTCACCCGTCGCAACGCCGAGCGCCGTAGCCACATGCCTGGTAGCGCTCACCATGCCCGCGTACAACAGTTCCGTAGCCAGGGAGTGTCCCCTCTGGCGCATCTCCTCGTGGAAACTAATCAAGCCGTCCAGGCTACGTGGGATGGATAGCGTCCCCGCAAGTGGTGTAAATTGGGTTCCCACTTGAACGTCACCCGTTACGCCGCGATGTCAGGCAGCTGCGGCATTCCCTCGCTTTCACCCCCTGTCGTTCTTTGCCGGGCAGCATAGAGCTTGGCCATGGACTCCTGGCTGAAGTAGCGCCGGGACGCCATCCACTCTTCGTGCTGCTCCTGCAGCACCGCCCCGATCAAGCGCAGCGCAGCCTCCGGGTTGGGGAAGATGCCCACGACGTCCGTGCGCCGCCCGATCTCCCGGTTCAGGCGCTCCAAGGGATTGGTCGAGTAAATCTGCCGCCAATGCTCGGGCGGAAAGGCCATGTAGGTCAGTACGTCCTCGGCCGCCTCCAGCAGCCGCTCGGCCGCTTGGGGAAAGCGCCGCCTCAGGCTCTCGGCCACCTTTTCCAGCTGTTCCCGGGCCAGCGCCGCATCGGGCTGCACGAAGATGGTGCGCACCAACGCCGCCACCATGGCCTGGGCCTGCTTGGGCACCTGGGCCAGGAGGTTGCGCATAAAGTGCACCCGGCACCGTTGCCAGCTGGCCCCGGCCAGGATCTCCGCAATGGCCCGCTTCAGGCCTTCGTGGGCATCCGAGATGACCAGCTGCACCCCCTTGAGGCCCCGGTGCACCAGGTGCCGCAAAAACTCGCTCCAAAACTCGTAGCTTTCGGCCTGGCCGATGGCATACCCCAGGACCTCCCGCTCCCCCGTCTCCCGCACCCCGATGGCCACCACCGCAGCCATGTTGACCACCCGGCCGTCCTGGCGGACCTTGACGGCCTTGGCGTCCAGCCAGACGTACGGGTACTCGCCGGTCAGCTCCCGCTCCCGGAAACGGGTGAGGTGGTCATCGAGTTCCTGGCACAGCCGGGAGACCTGGCTTCGGCTGATCCCCTCCATCCCCAGGGCTTTGACCAGCTCGTCCACTTTCTGGGTGCTCACCCCTTCGACGTAGGCCTCCTGGACCACCGAAAGCAGCGCCTTTTCGGCCCGCCGGCGGGGCTCCAGAAGCGACGGGAAGTAGCTGCCTTCCCGCAGCTTGGGGATGCGCAGGGGGATCGTCCCGACCCGGGTGTCCCACTCGCGGTCCCGGTAGCCGTTCCGCTGGGTCTTGCGCTGGGGCGAGCGTTCGTAGCGCCCCGCCCCCACCTGCTGGCTCACCTCCAGCTCCATAAGGGCCTGGGCCAGCAGGCGGACCCCCTCCCGCAGGGCGTCGAGCTGGGGGTCGTCCTGGTACTTGCGCAGCAGGTCCAAGAGTGCGATGCTGAGATCGGTCACCGGCGGCGATGCTCCCTTCGTTGTGACGGTGCTGTCTGTCACCTCGTAGGGAACCCGCTGGTGACCGTTTTTGTCAAGGTCCTCCAGCCCTCCGCCCGACCCCTTCCCGAGGCTCCGGCCTACGGCCTCCGCCTCGGGAAGCCTCGCGCGATCCTCCTGTTGATCACGCGTGCCCGATCGATCCGGAGGAATTTACACCACTACCAGGGACTATAGCTGCTGCCCTCCGCGACGGTGAGCTCGCCGACCGGCGTGGAGGGGTCGAGGTCGAGACCGAGCCGTGAGAGCACGGCGCGGGCTTGCTGCTCCATCCAGCGCCGGGGAGCCCGGCCGAGCACCCCCACCGCGAGCACGTCGAGGAAGATGTTCTCGGCCACGCTCAGATCGTTGACGAGGGTAAACTCCTGGTGAATCACCCGTACGCCGAGCCGCTGGGCGTCGAGGGGGCTCCTGATCTCGGCACGCCGGCCGCGGACCAGGATGCGGCCCGCATCCATCGGGTAGACCCCGGTCAAGATCTTGACCAGGGTGCTCTTGCCGGCCCCGTTCTCGCCGACCAGGGCATGGACTTCCCCTGCCCGGACGGCGAAGTCCACCTCGTCGAGCGCTTGCACGCCGGGGAAGGCTTTGCTGACCCGCTGCATCTCGATGAGCGGCGCTCCGGCGGCCTCCCGCCGTGTGACCTCCTTCATGGCACCTGCCGTCCTCGCCCGCGAGGTTCGCCGTCTGGGGCGCCGACCGGTCCGGGCGCCGGGATCTCGGGCGGCGGGACCACCTGGCCCGTGATCGAGCGCACGACGGAAGACTCCCGGACGACCAGCCGGGGCTCGAGCCAGACGCGCTGCGGGGGAAGCAACGGGTCCGCCAGGCGCCGCAGCAAGAGCTCGGCGGCCGCCGCCCCCATTTCGTACTTGGGCTGGGCCACGGTGGTGAGTTTGGGGCGCACCCTCACCGCGTACGGGATGTCGTCGTAACCGGCGACCGCGATGCCGGACGGCACCGCCACTCCCACTTCTTCAAAGGCAGCCATCGCGCCGAGGGCCATCAGGTCGTTGGCGGCGAAGACCGCGCTGGGGCGCACGGGACCGTCGAGCAGCTTGCGTGCGGCCTGGTACCCTCCGTCCTCGCGGAAGTCGCCCTCGACCACCGCCACCTGGCCGCCCGCCAGCCGCCACTCCCTCACCGCTCGCTGAAAGCCGGCCAGCCTGTCTCGGGCGGTCTTGAGGCGGAGGGGGCCCGTGATGGTCGCCACGCGCTGGTGTCCCAGGGAGAGCAGGTGGCGGGTCGCGTGGTAGGCGCCGCTCTCGTTGTTGGCCACCACCAGGTCCGCCTCGACCTCTTCGCAGGCCCGGTCGACGAGCACGAGCGGCACCTGTAGCTGGCGGAAATGGGCCGTGTCAGGCGAATCGCTGCTTGCCGCCACGGCGATGACGCCGTCCACCCCGCGGCCGAGCGCGCGCTGGAGGTAGGTCCGCTCCTTGTAGTGGTTGTCGTCGGTGTTACCGACCACGAGCTGCAGGCCGTGCCCCGCCAGGACGTCCTCGACGCCCCGGGCAACTGCCGCGAAGAAGGGATTGGTCACGTCGGGCACGAGCAGGAGCACCAGGTCCGTGCGCCGGCGGGCCAGCCCCCGCGCCAGATGGTTGGGGACGTAGGAGAGCTCCCGGGCGATCTGCAGTACCCGCTCCCGCACCTCGGCCCGCACGTACCCGGACTGGTTGAGCGCCCGTGAAACGGTGGCCACCGACACGTTGGCCCGCCGCGCTATGTCCTGGAGCGTCGCCACGGGCTCCTGTACGCCCCTCCCCGCCTTGTCGCTCGCATGCCGGGCGCCCCTCCCCGGGCGCCCCGATATGAAAGACTATGTAACCCTTTACATAGCATTTCAGCATTCGGCGCCACGCTCTGGGTTCCTGCTCGAAGCGTGGTGCAGAAGCGCGTCTCCGGTGCAGGAGGGTGCCGCCTTGCAACCCATGGTGGTCTTGCAACCCATGGTGGACTGTGGGATCCTCATGCACGAGGGATCGCCGCCGGCAGCGAGGAACGCGCCGGCGACCGGGCACGCGCAGGAGGCCGCCCATTGCGCAAGCAGCAGGAACTCTACGGAGAGCACGCACCCTTCACCGCGTTCGACACGGTGGGGCCGGACACCGACCTGTCCCAGCTCGACCTCAACTGGCGGGAGCAGGACCTCCCCCAGCACGAGCGTACCCGCCACGTGCACGGCCTGCACCCGTACCTGGGCAAGTTCATCCCGCAGCTGGTGGAGATCTTCTTGCGCAAGTACGCCCGGGAGTCGGTGGTCGACCCGTTCGCCGGCTCCGGCACGACCCTGGTGGAGGCCAACCGGCTCGGTTTTCGTGCCATGGGGTGCGACGTGTCGGCGTTCAACTGCCTGCTGGCCAGGGTCAAGACCGCCCGCTACGACCTCGCCCTGCTCCGCCGGGAGATGCACGACGTCCTGGCCCGCACGGAGTTCGAGCTCTTCAAGAAGAGCGCAGCGGTCGGCGGCCTCGACGGGGCCGGCGACGGGACGCCGGAGGTGCCGGCGCGGGGTTCGGCGTACCTGCGGCGATGGTATGCGCCGCAGGCGCTGGCGGAGCTGCTCACGTACCGTTCCTTCATTCCCCAGTACCACTACCAGGACGTGCTCAAGCTCGTGCTGTCCCGGGCTGCCCGCTCCGCGCGCCTGACCACCCACTTCGAGCTCGACTTCCCGGCTGAGCCGCAGACGACGCCCTACTACTGCCGCAAGCATCACCGGATCTGCAGCCCGACGACGCAGGCGCTTGCCTTTTTGCGCCGCTACACGGCGGATACGCTGCGCCGCATCGAGGCGTTCGCCGCCGTGCGCACGCAGGCGCCCGTGGAGGTGGTGTGGGGGGACGCCCGGGACGTGCGGTTCCCGCCGTGCGACACCGTCGTCACGTCGCCGCCGTACCCGGGGCTCATCGACTATCACGAGCAGCACCGCTACGCTTACGAGCTCCTGGGGCTGCCCGGGCTCCAGGAGCGGGAGATCGGCCGGCCCAACGGTGCCGGCGGGCGGCGGCGCCTGCTCGCCGAGTATTACCGAGGGATCGCCGACGTTTTCGCCAACGTGGCCGGCTCCGTGCGGCCGGGAGGGCACGTGATCATCGTGGTGCACGATCGGGACGACGCCTACGTCCGGCTCGCCGGGGAGCTCGGGTGGGAAGTGGAGTCGGTCCTGACCCGCCACGTCAATCGCCGCACGGGGTTGCGCAGCGGAGAGTTCTTCGAGCGCGTCTACGTCTGGCGCAAGCCGGACGGAGGCAAGCCGCAATACTAGCGACAGAAAGGAACGAGCGTATGGCTACCTCAGAATCGACCCATGTCTCGGAGCAGGCCTTCGGCGAGCCCGGCCCCCTCGAACGCCGCTTCCGCCTGCGAGAACGCTCCACGACCGCGGGGGCCGAGGCGGTGGCCGGCGTCACGACCTTCATGACCATGGCGTACATCCTCTTCGTCAACCCCTCCATCCTGGGGGCGGCCGGGATGCCGGCCGAGGCGGTGGCGGTGGCGACCGCGGTGGCCGCCGGGCTCACGACGCTCGCCATGGGGCTGTACACCAACTACCCCTTCGCGCTGGCTCCGGGCATGGGCCTCAACGCTGCGCTCGCCTACGGGCTCGTGCTGGGCCAGCACGTACCGTGGCAGACGGCCATGGGGGTCATCTTCGTGGAAGGGGCCCTCGTGACGCTGCTCGTGCTGACCAACGTGCGGGAGGCGGTCATGGACGCCATCCCCCTGGCCCTCAAGCGGGCCATCGGCGCGGGCATCGGGCTTTTCATCGCGTTCATCGGGCTGACGCAGTCGGGGATCGTGGTGCGCAGCGAGGCGACGCTGGTCACGTTCGGTTCGTTCACGGATCCGAAGGTGCTGCTCACCTTCGGCGGGCTGCTGGTGACGGCGACGCTCCTGTCGTTGCGGGTGCGGGGCGCCATCCTGATCGGCATCCTGCTCACGGCGCTGGCAGGGGTGCCGCTCGGCATCACGCAGTGGCCGCAGCAGTGGGTGCGGCTGCCGCACGCCGGGTCGTTTTCGACGTTCTTCCAGCTGGACGTCGCCGGGGCGCTGCAGCTCGGGCTGTTGAGCGCGATCTTCGCCTTCATGATGACGGACTTCTTCGACACCATGGGCACGGTGGTGGCCGTGGCCGGCGAGGGAGGGCTGCTCGACCGGGAGGGGCGGTTGCCGGGCATCCGCCGGGTGCTGCTGGTCGACTCGCTGGCGGCGGTGACGGGCGGGCTGGCCGGCGCCAGCTCGGTGACGACCTACGTGGAGAGCGCCGCCGGCGTGGCCGAGGGCGGCAGAACGGGCCTCTCGTCGGTGGTGACCGCGGTCCTCTTCTTCCTGGCCATCTTCTTCGCCCCGGTGCTGGTGGTCGTGCCCCCGCAGGCGACCGCGGCGGCGCTGGTGGTCGTAGGGTTCTTGATGCTCGGGACCGTGGTACGGGAGATCCACTTCGAGCGGTACGACGAGGCCTTCCCGGCCTTCATCACGTTGTTGACCATCCCGCTCACCTACAGCATCGCCAGGGGGATCGGCTACGGCTTCATCACGTACGTCGTCATCAAGCTCCTCACCGGGCGCCCCCGGGAGGTGCACCCGGCGCTTTGGGCCGTGGCGGCCCTCTTCGTGCTGAGCTTCGTGTGGGCAAGCTGAGCCCGCAGGGGCAGCGGCGACTGCCGGCGAAGCATCCGGGGTGGCTCCCAGCTCCTTCCCTTTCGAGGAGGCAAGCGGCATGGAGGTCGTCCCGGCTCGTTGCCGGCGTCGAGCCCGGTCCCGGCCCTGGTCTCCATCCCGGTGGTGGCGCGCCCTGGCCTGGTTGCCGCTCGCCCTGGCGCTCGCAGGGGGCGCGGCCGGCGCGCAGGAGCCGTCTGCGGCGCCTCGACCCGGCGCCACGACGGCTCCGTCCGTCTCTTCGGACAACGCCCCGCCGGGCGGCAACGCCGCCTCGCAGGAGACGTGGGATCGGATCGGGCAGCTGTTCGCCCAGTTCATCGACAGCCGCATCGACTCGCGGCTCGACGCCCGGCTGGATCAGGTCTTGCCGGCCAAGCTCGAGGGGCCGCTCGGCTCGCTCGACGCCCGCATCACCCGGATGGCCGGCGACTTCCGGATCTCCTTGGAGTCGAGCCAGTCCAGGATGGCGGCGATCGAGCAGCAGCTCGCGACCCTGGCACGCTCGCTGGAGGAGAAAGAGGCCGAGGCTGCCCGCCTGCAGGCGCAGGTGCGCTCGCTCGACACCCGGCTCTGGATCGCCACCGGCGTGGCCGCGCTCGCCGTGGCACTGGCCGTGCTGGTGAAGTAGACGGCCGGCGCAGGCCGGGCGTGGGCGCTCCGGCACCCAAGGGCGGCCGTCCATGGGCAGGCGTTGCAGGAGCTTTACCCGTTCGATACGGCCTGGCACCAGGCTCGTTACACCGCGGGCGCACGATGCCCCGTGGAAGCTCGCCATGGTGGGCCTTCGCGTGGAGCGACGGCAAACCGGCCACCGGGCGGGCCTCCGCCGAGAGGGTGGCGGCCGCGGTGTATCGCTATGCGCTTCTTCCGGACCGTGCTCGAGGGCAGGTGACCCCTGAGAGGCCCGCCCCCGGTGATGCCGAGCCGGCCGCTCGGGTGCCCGTCTCCCGAGGGCCTTTCCGGATGGACACCCACTGCCATTCGACCGCCTCCTCGGTCCCGTCTCACTGGCTGATGCAGGCGCTGCGCATGCCGGAGTGCCCCACGCCCCCCGAACGGGTCTACCGGGTCGCCAGGGCCCGCGGCATGCACGGCGTCACCATCACCGACCATGACACCATCGACGGCGCGCTGACCCTGGCCCACCTGCCCGGCTTCGTGGTAGGCGAGGAGGTCACCGCCCGGTTTCCCGAGGACGGGTGCCCGGTGCACGTCGTGGCCCTGGGCCTGACCCCGCACGATCACGAACGCATCCAACGAGCCCGACACGACCTGTACGAGCTGGTCGCCCTCCTCCGGGAACGCCGCATCGCCCACTACCTCGCCCACCCCCTGGCCCCCGTGGGCCCCCAGCTCTCGGCGTGGCACGTCGAACGCCTCTTGCTCCTCTTCCACGCCTGGGCGGCCGCCGACGCCGCCCACACCCCGCGCCTGCACGCCGCCACGGAGTGGCTCGTACGGTGGGCCAACGAGGGCGATCACCTCGCCATGCTGGCCGAGCGCCACGACCTTCCCGTGCCGCCCGCGCCTTCCATCTGCCTGACCGGCGGGTCCGACGACCACAGCGGGCTGACCATCGGCCTCTCGTACACCGAGGCGGACGGAGCGCGTACGGTCGACGAGTTTCTCGAGGCGCTGCGCCAGGGACGGGTGCGCCCGGGCGGGATGAAGGGTGACGACGTGGCCCTTCCCCGGGCGGTCTACAGCGTCGGCTACCAGGTGCTCAAAGAGCGTGGCATGCTTCCCGGCGGTCTCGGGCGGCTGGGTGTGGTGTTAGACGGCTGGCTGACGCCGCCCGGCTCCACCCCGGCCACACCCGCCGCCCGGCCGGCGGGCGTTTGGGCACGGCTGAGCCGGTCGGGGCGCACGGGCTCTCCGGGCCGCCACGCCGGCCATCCGGTCGTCTCGGCGGCGGTCCTGCGGGCCGCCGATTGGTGGTTCTCCCGGACCGTCGCCCTGGCGGCGAAGCGGCTCGCCCGGGGCGGCGTCCAGGCCGTTCTCCAGGATGCGGCCATTCTGAGGGCGGCGCTCACGGCGCACGGGATGATGCTCCCCCTCTGGATGACCATCGCCCAGCAGCGCAAGGACGAGCGGGCAGCGGCCCACCTGGCCGCCGCCGTCACGGAGGCAGACCCTGGGGCCTCGCAGGAACTGGGCCCGCTGCTGACAGGCGGCTCGTCCGTCGGCTACTTCGTGGACACCCTGGACGAGATCAACGGCGTGAGCCTCACCTCGCTTCGGCTCGCGGGGTGGGCCGCCCGCACGGGGCACGACCTCACCGTGCTCGGCGCCGACGTCGACCGCCGCCGCCTCACGCAACGAGCCGCCTCCCGGGTGCGGCCGCTTCGCACCATCGCCCGCATGCCGCTGCCCGGCTATCCGGCGCTCATCCTGCACGTGCCCTCGATGACCCAGGTGCTGCAGCTGGCCTCCTCGTTCGACGTGATCCACGCCGCCACGCCCGGGCCCGTGGGACTGGCCGCCCTGGCAGCCGCCCGCATGCTGGGGCGCCCGTTCACGGCGGCGTATCACACGCACCTGCCCGAGTACGCCGAGGCCCTGACCGGGAGCCCCGAGCTGGCGCAGCTCGCCTGGCGGGCCATGCGGTGGTTCTACGGAGAGGCGGACCGCATCCTGGTGCCGTCCAGGGCCGTGGCGGAGCACCTGCTGGCCCACGGGATCGACGCCGAGACCGGCGGGCAGCGGCTCGTGGTATTTCGCCGGGGGGTGGACACGGAGGCCTTCCACCCGCGCCACCGGGTCCCGGGGTTTTGGGCCAGGCGGGGAGTGCCCGAAGGGCCGGCCCATCCCGTCGTCCTGTACGTGGGCCGCATCTCCAGAGAGAAGAACCTTGACGCCTTGCTGAGCCTGGCGGCGGGCCTCGGGGCCAGCGCGTCGCTGCGGGCGCTCGGCGTCTTTCCCGTGGTAGTGCTGGTCGGCGAGGGGCCGTACCGGGAGGAGCTGGAGCGGCGGGCGCCGCCCAACGTGCGCTTCACCGGGCCGCTGACGGGGGCGCAGCTGGCGGCGGCGTACGCGTCGGCGGCCGTGTTTGCGTTCCCGAGCGTGACCGACACCTTCGGCAACGTGGTGCTGGAGGCGATGGCGTCGGGGCTGCCGTGCCTCGTGACCGACCGGGGCGGGCCCCAGGAGCAGGTCGTGGACGGGCAGAGCGGGTGGGTGCTGCCGGCGGAGCGATGGGTCACGGAGGCGCTGGGATGCCTGGAGATGCTCCTGGGGCGGCCGGAACTGCTGCAGGCCATGGGTGCCCGGGCCAGGGCGGAAGCCGAGCGGCGCCCGGTGGACGCGGGCCTCGAAGAGATGTGGCGGTCCATCGCGCAGGCAGCCCGGCTGCCGGCCGAACGGGCGCGGCGTTCCGCTCCTGCCGAGCATGGGGCCGTTCCTGCCGGGACGGCGAGATCCGACAGGGCCGTCGCCGTCCACGGGGCGCCCGCGGCGGCGGGCGCCGGGGCGGCTCCGGGTGCAGGCAACGGGACGGCGCCGGCAGGGGTGCGCGCCGCTGCCGCGACGGAGCCGGGAGCGCGCCGCCTCGGGGCGGTCGCGGCGGTGACCTCCGGTGCCCTTGGTCGTTGACCTCACCCACTTCCTGCACGCCCGAAGCGGTGGGGTGCGCACCTACCTGCGCTACAAGGGGCGCCACCTCGAAGCGGCGGGGTGGCGGCACGCCATCATCGCTCCCGGATCCCGGGACGGCATCCGGCGCCTGGAGCGTTCGCTGCTCGTGACCCTCTGGTCGCCGGTGGTGCCGGGGGCCGCCCCCTACCGGGTGCTCGTGCGCACCCGGGCGGTGCTGGCCCTGCTGCGGCGGCTGCGCCCGTCCGTCATCGAACTCGGCAGCCCCTACCTGTTGCCCAGCGTGGCCACCGCGGCAGGCCACCAGTTGGGGGCGCCCGTGGTGGGGTTCTACCACGCGCACGTGCCCCAGGCCCACCTCGAGCCGCTCATCGGGATGCTGGGGCTCGCCCGCGGGGGCACGGTCGACCGGGCAGCGAGCGAGGCCGCCTGGCACTACCTGCGCCGGGTCTACCGCCCGCTCGACCGCCTGGCGGCCCCTTCGGCCGCGATGGCGACCGAGCTTTCCCGGCATGGGGCCGTCCCACCGGCCGGCTGCACGGTCATCCCGCTCGGCGTCGACACCGAGGACTTCCACCCCCGTCACCGGTCCGCCGAGTGGCGGGCGGCGCACCTGGTGGCGGGCGCGCCGGCGAACGGTGCCGGCCGGGTCGTCGTCCTGTACGTGGGGCGCCTCTCGCCCGAGAAAGGAGCCGCCCGGCTCGTCGAACTCGCCGCCGAGCTGGAACGGGCGCAACCCGGGAGGTTCGTCGTCTGGATCGTGGGCGACGGGCCGCTGCGGGCGCAGCTTCAGCGTGCGGCGCCGCCCAACGTGGGGTTCCTCGGGCACCTGGAGGGCCCGGCCCTGCGCACGGCTTACGCGAGCGCCGACTTGTTCGTGACCGCTTCCGAGAGCGAGACGTTCGGGCTGGCGCCCCTGGAGGCGCAGGCGAGCGGGCTCCCGGTGGTGGCGCCGGCGAGCGGGGCGCTGCCCGAGGTGGTCGATCCCCGGTCGGGGCGGCTCGTGCCGTCGGCCGCGCCTGCCGCTCTGGCGGCCGCCGTGACGGCGCTGGCACGGCAACCGTCGGAACTGGCGGCCAGGGGGCGCTCGGCCCGGGCCTTCGTGGAGGGACGCTTTTCGTGGGAACGCACCTTTCGCCGCCTGATGGCCCTCTACGCGGACGTGCTGGCGGCGAGGCGCCGCCCGGCCCTGCGTTGACGGCGGAGGTCGCCCAACGATCGGGACGGCTCGAGGGGAGGCCGGCCTGGCGCGTGCGCCCCTACCTCCCCTCCGACCGGGCCGCCGTCCGGGCCATCTGCATCCAGACCGCGTGGGCGGGGAGCAGCGTGGCAGAGCGCTTCCCCGACCCCGAGCTCTTCGCCGACTTTCTCACCGCCTACTATACGGACGCCGAACCCGCCTCCACCTGGGTCGTCGAGGCGATGGAGCCCGCTTCGGACCGGGAGCGGCCCCGCGTCGTCGGCTACCTCACGGCCTGCCTCGACCCGGCCCGCTTTCGCCGCCACCGCCTGCGCACGGCCCCCGGCATGGCGGTGCGGCTGCTCGCGATCCTCGTCCGCGTGCTGGTGCACACCTTGGGCGAGCGCCTCCGCGGCGTTCCCGCCCCCGCCCCGGGCGCCCGGCAGCTGCGGTTCCTCGGATGGCTCGTCGGGCGCTCCTGGCGGGAAGTGCCCCAGGCACCGCCCGGTTGTGGCCACTTCCATTTCAACATCTTGCCGGCCTGGCGTGCCGCCGGGGCGGGGCTTGCCCTGGTGCGGGCGATGGAGGCCAGGGCGCTCGAGGTGGCCCGCCTCGGGCGGATCCGGGGGATGTACGGGCAAATCGCCATCGGCGAGAGCCGGCGGTCGGCCGCCCTCTTCGAGCGGCTCGGCTGGAAGCTGTACGACAGCCGCCCGTTCACCAAGTACGGGGAGCCGGCGTACGGCGAGCCGGCCGGCCACGCCGGTGCGCCGGCCCCGCCCGGCTCGCGCAGCGCCGACGGCGCTCCCGCGGCCCGCCGCATGGCGACCTTCTGGAAGCCGCTTCCCTGACGGCAGTGACGGAAGGCCGCCCTGCCCCGCCCCACCCCGCCCCGCCAGGAGGTCGCGCCCCGCAAGGAACCCCCACCCCCGCGGCGAAGCCCATCCGCCACAGGAGGAAGTGCTAATGCCAGGCGTACCGGGAGCGTCTCCTTCAGCTCCGGCCTCTGTCGCCACCTCGGCCGCCACCGCCGGCTCGCCACCCGCCGCCGGCGCCGTCGTGCGCACCGTGTGCCCGCACGACTGCCCCGACCAGTGTTCGATCCTGGCGACCGTGCACGACGGGCGGCTCGTCAAGGTGGCCGGCGACCCGGCGCACCCGTTCACGGGTGGCTTCTTGTGCGCTAAGGTCAACCGCTACCCCGAGCGGGTCCATTCCCCCGAGCGCATCCCCACCCCCCTGCGCCGCGCCGGCCCCAAGGGGAGCGGCCGCTGGGAGCCCGTCTCGTGGCCGCAGGCCCTCGACGACATCGCCGAGCGCTGGCAGGCCGTCCGCGCCCGCTGGGGCCCCGAGGCCATCCTCGCGTACGCCTACAGCGGCAACATGGGCCTGGTGAGCCGCAACCTGCCCCGGGCCCTGTTTCACGCCCTCGGCACGAGCCAGGTCCACGTCGGCACGGTCTGCGACACCACCGCCGAAGCCGCCTGGGAAGCCACCCACGGGCCCGTCTCCCCCCTCGACCCGGAACGGGCCGCCGGCGCCGACCTCATCGTGGCGTGGGGCGCCGATCCGCTCACGTCCAACGTGCACCTGTGGCCCTTCATCGAACGGGCACGCTCCCGGGGCGCCCGGCTCGTCGTCATCGCCCCCTACCGCAACCGCACGGCGCAGCGGGCCGACTGGTGGATCCCGGTGCGGGTGGCGACCGACGGCGCGCTGGCGCTGGGCGTGGCCAACGTGCTCTTTCGGGAGGGGCGGGCCGACGTCGCCTTCCTGGAACGGGAAGCCGAGGGGTGGCGGCGCTGGGCCGAGGACGTGCTCCCCCACTACCCGCCCGAGCGGGTCGCCCAACTCACCGGCGTCCCCGCCCCCGACGTCCAACGGTTCGCCCGCCTGCTGGCCGGGGCGCGGGCGCCTTTCATCCGGATCGGGGCGGCGCTGGGGCGCACGCTGTACGGGGGCGCCGCCGTGCGGGCCGTCGCCGTTTTGCCGGCCGTGCTGGGCGCCTGGGCCCGCACCGGCTCGGACGGCCACCCCGTTGCCGGCGCTTACCTCGAGAGCTCGTACGCGTTCGCACTGGATTACGAGGCGCTGCGCCGGCCCGACCTGCTGCGACGGCCCGTCCGCCGGGTCAGCCACACCCAGCTCGGGCGGGCGCTCACCGAGTGGGACGACCCTCCCGTCAAGGCCCTGCTCATCATGGCCAACAACCCGGCCGTCACCTGCCCCGACGCCGGCCGGGTGCGCCGGGGGCTCGAGCGGGAGGATCTCTTCGTGGTCGTGCACGACAGCTTCATGACCGACACGGCGGCGCTGGCCGACCTCGTGCTGCCGGCGACGACCTCCATGGAAAGCGAGGACGTCTACCGCAGCTACGGCCACCTCTACATCCAGTACGCCCGCCCGGTCATCCCGCCGGTCGGCGAGTCACGCTCCAACGCCTGGGTCGTCCGGCAACTCGCGGCCCGCTTCGGCCTCGACGACGAGGTCTTCCGGCGAGACGTGGCCGGCCACGTGCGGGCGCTCCTGGCCGGCCAGCCCGAGGAGCTCGTCGAGCGCGTGCTCTCGGGCCAGCCGGTCAAAGTCCCGCCCACGGGCGGCCCCGGCCGCTGGCGCACCGCCTCGGGCAGGATCTCTTTCGTACCGCCTCCCAACTTCACGGCCGACACGGACCAGCCGCGCAACGGCACGGCCACCCGCCCCGCCGGTGATGCGGGCGCCCGAGCCGGCGGGGCCGGCGACCGTCCCGGCCGCGTCGCAGGCGCCGCCGAAGCTCCCTATCCCCTGCGGCTGCTCACGGCGCCGGGGGCCGTCATGAGCCACACCGGGTTCGAGGCGGTGGCCACGCTCAGGCGGCGGGCCGGCGCTCCGGTGTGCCTGCTGCATCCCGAGGATGCCCGCGCCCGGGGCATCGCCGACGGCCAGCCGGTCATGATCTTCAACGAGCGCGGCCATGTCGGGCTGCGAGCCCGGGTCACCGGGGACACGCAGCCCGGGCTCGTGGTCGTGGAAGGGACGAGGGCCACCCGGGCCTATCTTTCGGGCGGCCCCCTCAACGTGCTGACCTCGGATCGGATGGCCGACGTGGGGGAGGGCGCCACCTACCAGAGCACGTGGGTGGACGTGCGCCCCCTCCCCTGAGCCCGGCGACGTCATGCCCGCCACCCCTGCCCGCTCACGGCCCCCGGCGGGCGCGTCACGGCCCGGACCGCCGCTTGATGGTCACCTTCGCCCCCAGGCTCGCCCCGAACCGCTCCTTGGCGCTGCCCATGTTGACCGCAATCTCCACCAGGTCGGTGCTCGCCAGGAAGACCAGGTCCTCGCCCTCGGGCACGTCCCCGTACGTGTGCACCCACACCGACGGGATGGCCGTGTTGCCCACCTGTACGACCAGCTGGTCCCCTATCTGCAGCCCCCACCGCCGCACCATCTCGCCGGTGATGTTGGCCTGAAGGTTGCCGTACTGGTCGATGAAAATGATCTGTCCGGTCAGCGCCTCTTCCGTCTGTTGCGCCGGTTCGACCGCCAGCCGCACGTAGTCGCCGATCTCCGGGCCCACCGCCTCGACGGGCCATCCCGCCGCCAGATGCGCCGCCACCGGGGTGAAGATGTCCCGCCCGTGGAACGAGTACGACACCGGCCCCGGCCGCATGTAGCTCCGGTTGATGATGTGCCGCACGCTCTTGACCCCGAACTCCTGCATCACCAGCGTGAACAGCCCGTTGTCCGGCCCCACGTACACGTGCCCGTTGCGAGTTTCCACGACGATCGGCCGCCGCTCGGTGCCCACGCCCGGATCGACCACGCCCACGAAGACCGTCCCCGCCGGGAACTCCCTCGCCGCAAGCCACAGCGTCACGGCGCCCTCGTGGATGTTGTACGGTTGGACCTGGTGCGTGATGTCGACGAGCTTCACGTCCGGGAAGGTCGCGAGCGCCACGCCCTTGATGGCGCCGACGTAGAAGTCCCGCTCCCCGTAGTCGGTCATCAGGGCGACGACGCCGTTGGGAGTGAAGCGCTCCTGGCCGCCTGCCTCGGCCGCCCGCGCCGCCGGCGCCAGCACCGGCACCCCCGGCGTCGCCCACGGCACCCCCGCGACTCCTGCCAGCCCCCACGCGGCTGCCGCCACGACGGTTGCCACGGCCACTGCCAGCGCCGGCGCGGCCGAAGGCCTCCTGACCCACCGGTTCATGGACTGCCAGACCTCCTGTCCGGTTCTGCATTGCGCGGCTCGCTGCTCGGCTCGTTGCGCTGCGGAGGCCATACGACGTCTTCCATGCATTCCCTGCGAAGGGAGCCCGCCCTGCGAGGCGAACCCCATCGGCGACATCGTGGCGACTCCTGTTGCGGAGGGACGGTATCCCCATGGATGAAAACAGACCGGACGCGGCCCTGGCCCGTGCGTATCTTCCGTCCTTGCTCGACATGACCGCGGAGCGGATCCGGGAGGCCCTCGCCGGCTTGAGCGACGCCGAACTCCGCGCCCGCCCCCAGGGCCTGGCGCCGGCCCTGTGGCAGATCGGGCATGTGGCGCTGAGCGACGCCAACCTGGCCGCCCGCGCGGGGGAGGCGGTGGCGTTGCCGGAGGGTTACGCGGCCTTGTTCTCGAGGGGTTCGACGGGAGATGGGGAGTTGCCGCCCAAAGAGGACGTGCTGCGGCTTTTCCAGGAGGCGCACGACCGGCTGCTGCGCCTGGCCGGGGGCGACCTCGACCGCCCGGCCGTCTCGCCGTCGGGCGCGTACCGCACGGTGGGCGAGGGCCTCGTCTTCATGCTCTACCACCGGGGCTATCATCACGGGAAGCTCATGACCCTGCGGGCGCTGCTGGGCAAGCCGCGGCTGCTCGGTTGACGGCGGCGCCCGACGCCGCCCGCGGCCGGGGCACGTGCCCCGCCCCTACAGCGCACCGCTCAGGAAGAGCATCTCGGTGAGCTCGTCCGCCTCCGGGTCGTCGGGGTCGATGGCCGTGTAGAGGCGGATACGTTCGCCCACGTGGTGCCGTAGCCGGTACGGGAGTTCGGCCCACCGGTCGTCCGTCACCAGACCCTCCTGCGCGAGCCACCGGTAGAAGTCCCGCACGTCCAGGGTGAACGTCTCCGCATCCGACGGGCTCGAGGGATAGCGGCGCACGTACGTCCAGAAGAAGAACGCCGCCAGATAGCCCCCGGTCGCGTCGAGCAGCCCGGCCGGCGGCAGGTCCTGTCCCGAAACCAGGTACGTGCGCAGCGTCTCGATGTGTTGGAGCTTGCGCGTGCGGACCCGTTCGCCGAGCCCCTGCTGCTGGAGGTGCAGGTCCCACCGGGCGAGCAGCGCCTCGTCAGAAGGCCGGGCACCGTCGTAGGAGAGCCCGGGCCCGCCGGCGGCAAGCCGGCCCTCCTCGTGGGAGACCCGCCCCGCCTTGCCCCGGGCATAGGTGCCGGCGCCCGCTCGCGCGTAGGCGCCGGCCTCGGCCTCCCGCCAGGTCTCGTCCATGCCCAGTGCGTCCTGCGCCTCCTCGAGGTCGACGGCCAGTTGCCGGAGGTGCCGCTGAATGCGGGCCGCCAGCGTGCGCCGCAGCTCCAGCCGTCGCAACCGCCCGGCCGCTCGCTCGGCCGAAGCCGACTCGGCCATCATCCTGTCGACCCGGGCGAGCAAGGCCACGTCATCCGCCAGCGCGACCGACCGGTGGCGCTGCAGGACCCCGGGGTAGCTGCCACGCCAGAGGTCACCGCCCTCGCCACCCCCGCCGATCAGCCGGATCCGCGGGTCACGGGCCACGGCCTCGTCAGCCGGCGAACCCGGATACGTCCCGAAACCCGGAAGCTGCGCGTAGGCCTGCAGGAGGAGTTCGTCCAGCAGGGAGCTACAACCCCTGCGCAACTGCGACACGACGAAGTCGCACAGGCGCCGGTCGTCTGCGCGAATCCGCTCTTCGTCCCGTTCTTCAGGGCTTTCGGGAGTGACGCGCAGCACGTGCGCACGCGCCTCGTAGCGCACGATGAGGTCGGCCCGCTCGTCCCATTCGCCGGGAAGCCGGTACGGCGCCATGGCCGCCGTCGTCTGGAGGTGGAGCCCCCTCCGCTCTTCGCCGACGTCCCGGAGGAGGCGCTCGAGCAGCTGCCTCAGGTCGGCAGGGGCGAGCACACGGGCACGTCGGCCTCCCTCGCCGGGATGCCGCTCGCCCTCGCCGTACCCGCCGGCCCCGCCCTCCCGGTCGCCCTGGTCTTGCTCGCTGCCGTCGCCACGCCGGGCGGCGTACGCCAGGAAGAAGTCCATGATCTCCGCCGCCTGCCTGCGGACCTCGGCATCGATCTGCCGTTCGAGGGCGTCGGCGTCGGCCTGGGGCAGCGTGCGCGGCAACGGCCGCCCATGCGGGTCGACCACACCGGCATTTTCGAGGGCGGTCCCGAACGGCTCGAGCCGCCAGAGGGGCAACATGCGGCCCCAACCCCCGCGGGGCGGTCTCAGGCGAAAAGCCTTGCCCTCCAGTACCACGCGGGCCGGTGCGTACGTGCCCGTCCCGCTTCGCACCATGAACCGCAGGCGGCCCACGGCCTCCCGTACGGACGCCTCTGTGGTCTTGCGCTCTTCGAGGCCGAGGGCCTCCACCACCCGTCGCACCAACTCCCGGATGTGGATGGGGCCCTGCAGCGCCCGGCAGAGATCCTCGGTAGTAGCCCGGATCGTGCGGCGAGCCAAGCCGGCCTCTCCCCCTCGGGAGCGAGAGATTGGCCGGACGCGGCATGCGAACCTGCACGCCCGGGCGCCTCTTCGCGCGCCCGGAGCACGGTTCAGGCAGTCGGGCCCGTGCCAGCCCCGGCTGGCTGCGCCGGGGCCGGCGTGGCGGCGGCCGCCTGCGCCCACGCGTCCCGGAGGCCGGCCAGCAGGCTCTCGACCTCCTTGGCAGCCTGGGCATCCTTGCGGACGTTGGCGTGCACGAGACGCCGGTACATGTACTCGTAGAGCCGCAACAGCTTGGCTCCCAGCTCGCCGCCCGCCTCCACGTTGAGCGACGACATCAGCTCGGCCACGATGTCCTGGGCCTTGAGCAGGTGGCGCGCCGAGGCGTCTCGGTCCTTGCGCTCGATGGCCTCCTGCGCCGCCTTGCAGTTGCGGATGCCCGCGTCGTACAGCATCACGATGAGCTGCCCCGGCGTGGCCGTCTCGACCTGCTGTTTGCGGTACGTCCCCAACACCTGCTGCTGGTAGCCCAACTCGTCCGCCTCCCGTGTGGCCTGTGCGGCTCAAATCTGCCCGTCGAAGAAGGCCCCGTCTTGCCGGGCAGGCTCGATCACCGCCCGCCGATAGGCATCGGCAGCTCCCCGCCGCCCCTTGACCTCCCGAAGGCCCTCCAGCGCCTGCCGCCGCAATGCCGTAGCCCGTTCGGCGGTACGGCGGTCGCACTCCAGCACAGCTCGGGCAAGTGCGGCCATCTCTTCCTCGAGCGCGTCCCGGCCATCTGCACGCCGCTCATCCGTGCCGGCTTGCCTGCGCCGCTCGAACCAGTGCGCTACCCTCCGCTGTGCTTCGCTCCGTTCCGCCATCAGCTGCTCCAGCAGGTCAAGGTCGGGCTGCGGCTCGGCGAGTTCGGCCTCCATCTGCTCGGCCGCCCGCAGCAGCGATTCCATCTGGCGGATGGGTTCCAGGGTTTCGGGCTCTGCGGGTGCGACACTTCGCTCCCCCGGCCGGCTGGCGGGGTCTGGGTGGCGCTCCCTCCGGCCTTCTTGCGCTGTCACGTTCATCCACCAGTCTGGGCGAACTGCTGCCCAAGCCATGTCGCCTGGCTGCCGAGCTGGGCGAGCACCTGTTCCATGACCGTGAACTGCCGGTAGTAGCGCTCCTCGATGGTCGCCAGGCGCTCTTCCCAGCGCTGGATCTGGTCGTCGAGCAGCTCGATCTGGCGGCCGAGCCCGCTCTGGTCGACCTCGATGCCCTCGAGGCCGGCCCGGTCCCGGATGAAGCCGACGGCGTCGTCCAGCTCCTTGCCCAGCCGCACCGCCACACCTTGCGTGTCGGTGGTCGCCCCGGACGCTCCGAAGAGGGCCGCCACACCGTCCGGATCGGCCTCGAGCGCCTGCCGCAGCTTCGCCTCGTCGACGTGCAGCAGGCCGTCCTCGAACCAGTCTCCGGTCGTGATGCCGATGCTGGCGAGGGTCGTATACGTCGACCCCGTCCCGTTCACTGCGCTCGTCACGGCCATGCGCATCTCCGACCCAATGCGCACCAGCAGCGCATCGCCCTGCAGCAACCCCTGCCGGGCCTTCTCCTCCCAGGCCTTGATCTCGTCGGGGGTCATTTCTTTCTTCTGGGCGTCGGTCAGCGGCGGGTAGTCGTAGAGGCGCCGTTCGGAGACCTCCAGGTTGATCTGGCCGAGGGCCGCGTTGTACTGGTCGACCCACGCCTTGATGCTCGCCACCACAGCGTCGGTGTCCTGCGACACCGTAATGGTGGTCGTGCCCAACCCACGCAGGTCGTACGTCACGCCGGCGATGGTGAACTGGTTGGTGGGTTCCTGGAGCCCCGTCGCCCCGTTGAGGTCGAAGACCGCGTCCTGTCCGCTCGCCGTCGTCGGCAGCTTGAACAGGTCAGCCCACACGTTGGCCGTGCCACCGCCCGAGAGCGTGACCGCCTGGTCCGTGACCGTAAGTTGCACCTTCGAGCCGGTCTCTTTGCTCGATAGGAAGAGCCGGTCCAGGGTCGCGTCATACGCCGCCGTCACCCCGAGGCCGGCGTTGTTGATGGCGGCAACCACGTCGTTGATGTCGTCGCCGGCCGCGGCGCTGAACGACAGCGTCTTTGTGTGCTGGACCCCCTGGCTGTCCGTCACCGTCAGCGTCAGATCGATGGTCGGGCTTGCAGTGGTATCAATGCCGAACTGGGTCCACAGGCTCGTCCGGTCACCTGTGGGAGATCTCGTAATGGCCCCCGAACTCGCCACCTGGATACCCTGGGCCAGCTGCGTCACCTTCACGGTATAGACGCCCTCGGGCGCTCCCGCACTCACCGACGCGACGGCGACAGCTTCGTTGGTCGAGGTGGCCTTCCTGGCAGCGAACGTCGAGCTGTACTTCAAGGGGCTGACAGCGTTGCGTAACTCGTCCAGGCCCCGGCGGATCGCCCAGTAATCCTGCTTCGTCCAGACCAGTAGCTGTCGTCGCTGCTCCAGCCTGTCGACCGGGATCCGCTCGACGGTCATGAGCTTCTGCACGATCTCGTCGATGTCGAGGCCGGACGCGAAACCGAAAAAGCGCAGCCGGTCACCCGAGAAGCTGATTGGATTCATGCCCATCGAGGGTTCCCCCTCCGGTTCTAGTTCCAGCTTCTAGTTGCCGCCGTGAACAGACTCGATGGGTGCAAGCCTCGCAGCGAGCCGGTCTCTCTGCTCCCGAAGGCGTGCAGCCCAGGGAAGAAGGGCGATGCGCTCGTCCAACAAGTCGATGGCTTCCCGTACCCGACCGCGCTCCGCAAGGAGCGAGGCCAGCGCTGCCGCTATCCCATGGTCGGCCTTGTCAAGCTCGGCCGCATAGCGGAGCAGCTCTTCGGCTGAGTCCCAATCCTCTCGCTCGAGCGCCGCCTGTGCGAGGATGGCGGCGCTCTTAGCATCCACATTGCCGTGTTTCGCCGCGTCGAGCAGCAGCTCCACTGCCGCGGGCTTGTTCCCGTAAGCAAACAGGAGCTTGCCCAGCGTCAGTCCTGCCTCGAATCGAGATACGCCCTGACGCAAGATATACTCCACGAGCCGGTCCGTGGCCCTGAACTGTGCCAGTGCCAAGGACCGATCGACCAGTTGCCAGGCTGCAGCAACGCGCTCCGCCACATCTGCAGTCAATTGCGCACCCAGCATGCTGTCCACCACTTGCTCGCGTCCGCCGCAACCGATGCCTTGGAGTACTTGGATACCTGCGGCAAACCTGGCGGGGTGCATCCGCGCAACCAACTGGCCCGCGAGTCTGTGGTCTCCGAGACTAACAGCCGCGATCGCCCCGTCCAGTGCGATCCGGTCTCGGACGACTTCACCCTTGAGAGCCTCTGTGAGATTGGCCCGGGCCTTGTCTACCTCCCCGAGCGCGGCCAAAACGATACCTTTTCGCAAGGCACGCTCGAGCCGAGCTTTATCGTCGATCTGATCGAGTACGTCCAGGGCCTTGGAATAAGCTCCTGCCTGCAGTAGGACTTCGGAGATGGCCACCAGCATTGCTGGATGACGGTTTGCGACGTGATCCAGCACGAACGAAACCACGTCGTCCACAGGGTCACTGCTGAGTAAGAGCGTGGCGAGAGCTCTTGCGGCACTTCGGAAGGAGGGCCGTGAGTGCAATGCTTGGAGGTAGGCGCCCACCGCTTCCTTACGCTGCCCCATCGACTGCAACACCCGGCCAAGCTGAAACCAAGCCCTGTACGAACCGGTTCCAGATAGCATTATTTGGAACGTTCCAGGAGCCGGATCTCCCTTGCTCACTGCATCCAGGAGCATTAACAAAGCACGTCGAAAATCCCCAAGGTCCATGGACGCCTGTGCGTCAACGAAGTATAGATCGGTGCAGGCGGGGTATGCGGCCCGGTAGCGATCGCTGGTGCGGAAGAACTCTTCCCAACGGCCTAGCCTCGCGTACACAAGAATGAGACGAAGCGCTGCTGGCACGATGAGCGTGTGGCGCGACTCCCGCTCCAGGAGTTCCAATGTCCGTTCGTAGTACTGCGCCGCTTCCTCAAATCTCCCCAATGCCTGATATTCCTGTCCAAGATAATAGTGCCAGCGCGGCTCTAGCGGTGCAGCTTGCAGCTCTTGGCGGAGCAGCTCGAGGTTTCGGTTGTGCTTTTGCTTTCCCGCCACGAGCCAAGGCTCATAGCCCCGGTGTACCACCTCAATTCGCGAAGGGAGCACCCCGAATTCCTTTTCACGAAGGGGGCCACTGATCTGCTCGTGAATGCGCCCTTCGAAGCGGTAGCGGGGGTCATTGCGAAACAAGGATAGCCTCTGCGAGACCAGATGAGCATCCTCATCCTCCGGGAAATGGTGGATGTTCACCAGGTAACCGTCTGCTCGCCCGGACATGGCCGTCGCAACAAGAACCTCCGCCGAGCCCTCCACCAGTTCCTCATCGGCGTCGATGATGAACACCCACTGTCCAGTGGCGACTTCCAGCGCCCAGTTTCTGGCCGCCGCGAAATGGTCCGGCCACTGGCGATAAATGACCCGGGCACCCAGCGCGTTCGCGATCTCCGGCGTCCGGTCTGTAGAGCCTGTATCGACCACGATGACCTCGTCCACGGCACCTTGCAGGCTCCGAAGGCAATTGCCAATGAAGGGCTCCTCGTCCCGGGCGATGATGCACGCCGAAATCCTGCACACGTCTTCCATCATTGGCACACCTCGTCGCGTATCTATGATCGTGCCTCCCGAGACGAAAAGGGGGGAGGGGACGGATACCCGCCCCTCCCTTCGAAAGCACCCTACCCATCAGGCAAGCAGTTGGAGCACCGACTGCGGAACAGCATTGGCTTGGGCTAGCATTGCCGTGCCAGACTGCAACAGAATCTGGTCCCGAACGAAGGCCATCATTTCCTTGGCCATATCCGCGTCCCGGATGCGCGATTCAGCCGCCGTGAGGTTCTCAGCAGATACGTTGAGGTTCGCGATCTTGTGGTCCAGCCGGTTCTGGACGGCGCCCAGCTTGGAGCGTTCCGTCGACACTAGCTCGATCGCATTATCGATGGAGGCAATGGCACTCTCGGCGCTAGCCTGAACTGTCACAACCAAGTTGTTGACGGCAAGAGATGTCGCGTCCATCGAGTTGATTGCCAAGCTGAGGGTCTCGTTCTGATTGGCTCCGACATGGAAGACGCCGTTAGTAAAGGAGCCGTCGAGCAGAGTCATGGTGTTGAACTGCGTCCTGGTGGCAATGTCGTTGATCTCGCTCACCAACTGGTTGATCTCGTCCTGGATGTGCTGTCGGTCCTCGGCCGTGTTTGTGTCGCTTGCAGCCTGCACGGCTAGTTCCCGCATGCGCTGCAGGATCGAGTGTGTCTCGTTCAGGGCACCCTCAGCGGTCTGAATCAGCGAGATGGCGTCCTGCGAGTTCTTCACAGCCATGTTGAGGCCGCGGACCTGTCCACGCATCTTCTCGGAAATCGCCAGGCCAGCTGCGTCGTCGGCTGCCCGGTTGATGCGCAACCCAGAGGAAAGCCGCTCCAGGGACTTCGAGATGCTGAACGAGGTCTGGTTCAGGTTACGCCAGGCGTTCAGGGCCATCACGTTCTGGTTGATCCGCACAACTCACCACTCCTTTGGTGATTTCCCGCATCCGTGCGGGCCGGTCGAACCCTACGCTACCGCTCCGTGAGTGTCCAACGCGTCCCCGGCCGGTCAGGCCGCACCCGAGCAGTGCCAAACCCGCGCGACCACTCCTTCCGCCTATGCTACTCCCTGTATCGGACGTTCGTGCTTCCACTTAAGGGGTGCCCGCAAGCGACCGCCCAGTACGTGGCTCCTCCTCTACCTTCGCCGGGCACTCACCGCAAGCGGGTACCCAGCTCCTACGATCGTTAGCATCTAGTTGGTGCGTTCTCCCGGCTCGGTTGAGGATAATACACGCCGTAGGAGCAGCAAATCCCAGTTATGGGAGTTACCGCCAGCTCCCTATATCCCATCGTGATGGGCACGAGCAAAGATGGTCAGACCTCTGCCACCCGGTCGTGATCTGGAAATGCACAGACGCCGAAGACCCATAAGGCGGAAAGTCACGCTAGCCTATCCGCCCTTCTGTGAAGCTTCTGAAGGTGCGCGAGCTCTAGCCCAAGCAGACCAATATGCAGAGCCCCGCCTTTCCCTCTCGTCTCTTCCCACCCCATTGCATCCCCAGGTCCGCACAGGCAGGCAGCAATGGTCACCTTTAACCGCGCGCGGACATCGACATGACTGAGTGGAGTGCCCCAGGAGCACCTCTGCCAACCGTCGAGCCATCAAGGACAGGAAGCCCGCTAGCCCTTGCCTCCCGGGCCAGACTTCCCTGGCGAACTCCGGGCAATGAGACGAAGTGCGTAGCCGCACGATATACAGCCCCGCGCTGGGCAGAAGGTAGGCGCCTTGCCTCAACCGCGATATCATCACGCGTGTCCAGGTTGACACCCAGCTCATTTGCCACCCTGCGCATGGAGGCGATCACATGGTTGAACCACTCTAGCTCCGCCGGCTCCACCCAGACCACGAGGCCCAGGTTGCCCCCGTTTCCAACGCCCTTGAGGTACTCTTCGATGAAGCCAAGCCATGCCGCATCGGCGTCCGACGGGTCGGGCACGCACAGCAGAACTCGCTCGGCAGAGAGGCCTACATCGAGCGATTCGCCCTGGGGCGAGAAAATGGCCTCGTACGCCAACGGCACATATACTTCTGCCAGGCGATAACCCCCCCGCTGGAGGACGGTCGCTGGGTTGTAACCGCCCGACTCGAACGCTACCTCCCACTTGGCCGCAAACAGCCGCCGGTTGACCTCCATCAGCCGGGCGTAATCCGAGGGGGCCTGCCTGAAGGATTGGCTGCCGTAGTGATGCACGAAGACATCATCAGCAATGGCGAGCTTATATCCTGCCAGTTGCGCCCGCAGCGAGAAATCGTCGTCCTCGAAGTTGCCAACGCCAAACAGCGGGTCAAACCCGCCGATTTGCTCGATCACCTCGCGCTTGATCATCATAAGAAAGCCGATGAGTCGCATCGTCAGGCGCAGGGAGCCGGCATGTTTGCGGAACCACTCCTCTGCCCAGGCATCCAGCGACTCCTCCGTGTAAGAGGCTCCCTCGACAAGCTGCGGCCCGACCACGAAGTTGGTCCGAGGCCCCACTGCCCCCAGCTTCGGTTCCACCGATAACGCGGCCAGCAGGCGACTCGCCCAGTGCGGGGTCACCACCACGTCGTTGTTCATCACCACCAGATACTCGCCCCGGGCGCGAGCCATGCCCTGGTTGCACGCCACCGGGTAGCCCACGTTTTCCGCATTCCGGATCACCGTCACATGATCATGGCCACGCGCGAACTCCTCGATAACCTCCTTGGTCTCCGGGTCTGTGTCGTTATCGACAATGATCACCTCAAACGGCCGGTGGGTATGCCGCACCAGCGCCTCCAGACAGCGCCTGGTAACTGAAGGCCCATGGCGCACGGGAATAATAACGCTGACCAGGTCGGCCTGAGGGCAGAACCAGTCGATACCCCACAGATCTTGTGGCCTGGGCACGGCTCCGGAGTAGGCTGCATACAGTTTCTCGTAGAGCTGGTTGGTACTCTGCTGCACCAGATAGGCCGTCTTGGCCTGTGGCTCGGTACGGAAGCTGGCCTGGCCATGGTGAAGGACGAACACCGATGGGACAACGACCTGCTTGTACCCAGCCTTCCACAGCCGCCAGCTCAGATCGAGGTCGTCGTTTCCCAGAAACAGGGATTCATCGAACCCGCCCACCGCCTCAAACGCGTCCCTCCGCACCGCGAGGCAAAACCCTATCAGCAAGCGGGTCTCGACCGTCTTTTCGCTCCACCCCTCCCGCAGACGAGCTCTCAACCAGTCGATGGAGACCTGCGGTGGGACGTTCTCCAAGTATCTCGCAACATTTTGCAATCCCGCTGCATAGTTCGACACGGGACCCGACGCAGCGATCTCTTCATTTTCCAGCATCGGCCTTACCAAGTCATCGATCCAGGAATCGAATACGAGGGTGTCTGGATTAACGAAAGCTACAAAGCGATTGCGAGCGATCCTTGCGCCTATGGCTGCACCTGCCGCATAGCCTACATTGTCTTGAGAGAAATGTACTGTAAGCAGCTTCCCAGGTTCCTGTTGCGCAATTACGTTCAAGTAGGACGCCGTCGCGTCTTGTGATGCGTTATCGACCACGATGAGTTCGTCGTCAGGCTGCAACTCACTTAATATGGATTCCACACACGGGACAATCGTGCGGAGCGAGTTATGGGTCACCAGGATAACCGACACGCGTGGGCGCGGTGTGGTTTCGGTCTTCCCTGTTCGGGGAGGTCGCATCGAGCTTATGACGCCCATCCACAACCGATGAAGCCTGACATTGTTTTGCTCCTCGTGCTTGTGCCGCCCAGGTGTAGCGCTCTCGTAATGAATGGCAACGCTTCGGGGCTCGTAGACGATGTCAAGGCCACGGCTCCGTACTTTTAGGCATAAATCAACATCCTCGTATCCGTTCTTGTAACCCTCGTCGAAACCTCCAACCGCCTGGAACACCTCCCGCCTGACAAGCATGGATGCGCCAGTTACTGCATCCACTACGGCAGCTTTGTCGCCGCCATCGTCGGGCATCCCATATCGAACATGCATTGCAGTCAAGGGAAAAGGGGCTCCGTACCGTATCTGGACTCCTGCGTGCTGAACTCGGCCATCGGGGAATAGCAGCTTCGACCCCACGATTGCAATCCTGGGACTAGCTTCTGCTGCCGCCACCAGCGCGTCAAGCCATCCGGGCTTCACTTCGGTGTCGTTATTAAGGAACACGATGAATGGCGCGCGCGCCGCTGCGGCTCCTTGATTGCACGCCGCCGAGAATCCCAGGTTTTCGTTGTAGCGGAGGACCTTGACCCAGGGGAAGAGCCTGGGAAGGTCGATCGCCGTCTCATCCGTGGAGCCGTTGTCAACAACGATAACCTCCGCGCGTCGGGTAACGCCGGTCCTTTCAAGTGACGTCAAGCAGGCAAAGGTGTATCTCCAATTGTTATACACAGGAATTACAACGGAAGCTCGGGGAAAGGATGGCGCGCTGCTGCTCTCCGTTGCATGCCGAATCGCTTCTGAGGTGGGCCTTGGTTGTGGAGTATGTGGTGCTTGGTCTCCTGCCGCGCGAGAGCTCCCCGGCAGCGATGCAGCTACCTTCGCGCCTAGCTGCGCAAACACCTGCCGCACCCTGTCAGCTTCCTCTGGCGACGCATCCAAAAGGGCGCGCAAACCTGATGGATAATCACTTCCAACCGCCACGACGCCAAGGCCATATCCGTGATGAAACTCGAAAGATGGATAACGACCCTGCAGCTCAGACCATAGCTTCCAGACCCCAAACTCCCGCTCCTTTACCTGTGTATCGTGGAGCAGTACCACCCCTCGCTCACTCATCTTTGGAAGCCACGTCTCAAAATCGTGCTTCACTGCCTCATAGACGTGATAGCCATCAATGTGCAGGAGATCGATGCTCGCATCAGGGAACTGCGTCACTGCCTCATCAAATGTCGCCTGGATTAGCGTTGAGAAATGCCCATACAGCGGGTCATGGTGCGCCCTCAGATCGGCCAGTACCTCCGGCCCATAGTAGCCCGAGTGGGGATCGCCGCGCCAGGTGTCAACCGCGTAACACCTGGTGGAAAGCCCGAGCTCGCGCACTGCTTGACAAAACGCGCAATACGAGTCTCCCCCATGCGTGCCAAGCTCCACTAAAACCCTCGGCCTCAGCACGTCCACGAGCCACATCGCGAACGGTACGTGTTGGTGCCACGTAGAGCCCGGCGTCATCCGTAAAGGGGTGCGCAGGCAAATGGGATGATCCTCTAGGGTGAAGTCCCTCGAACCATTCTTACCGGCCATGTGCGCTTCCCAACCTCATTTCTATCCGGGATAGCGGACACCAGCTAGTCCCCGGACGCGCCCATGTTTAGGTCACATTGATTGCCACCGGGTCTTTCTAAAGCGATTGCGCGCCCAAGTAGGTCCGTTACTTGTTTCGTTCGGAAGGGTGGGAAAGTTAATATGCCCTTTGCGAATTCTGGCATCGCCTCCACTGCGGTCCGCGCGGAGCGCAGCCGCCGCCAGTCCAGCGGTGGCTGGGGCCGCTGACGTCGCGCTCCTCACCAGGCTGGCATTGTGGCGGGCCAAGTCCCACCATGCGCTAGACGCGGCCCCCCGGCAGCGAAAGCCGGAGCTCCGGCGCACCCTGCCGGCCCGCATCTGGAAGCATGTGCAGGGGCTGGCCGCGCACCTCGAGGGCCCAAGCGATGGCTTGGCCTGCGGGAGAGCTGGCAGCAGGCGACCGCCAAGCCCTATGCCGGCGACTCCACCCTGTTTTTAAGCAACGAGGCGTTCCTTGCCGGATGGGACCTGCGCGCAGGAGCACGGGCTTAGCGAACAGGCCAGGGCGCACAAGATCGGCCACCTTGAGGTGGTGGCGCAGTATTTGGCGTCCGGGCGGGACCTGCTGCCCACTACCTTGGTGGGTGCGACGGAGGCGTACCTGACGACGTCCTTCTTCTGGACTTACGCGCGCCGCTACCCGTGCAGCCCGTCGGATGCCCAGACCCTTACGCTGGACGTGCGGCTACCGCCTACGTCACCACGTGGCCGAGCGGATTGGCCTCGCACCGAAAGCTTTCGCACCAAACGGCACGTGGCGCGGCCACGAGATGTCCGGAGCTCCGAGGTATATTGGAGTCGCACACAGGGGTGAGGCCGACGCGAGACCTGCTTCTTGCCAAACATGTTTTGAACGTGATGGTCAAATGGTGTAGTCGTAGGCGATAAGACAAGGCTTGGCTGCGACGATGCTTGCTTGTCCTTGATGACCTGGCTGCTCGGAACACCTTGGCAGAGGGGGCACTCCAGTAGTGAAGAAAGGCTTGCCGTCTCGGGAGGCGGCGTGGGATGCAATTAGGAAACTGGGGCGTTTCGGAGTAGATATGATTCCTTACCAGCGTACCGATCCCGTGACGGGCCAGAAAAAAGTGGTTCATCCGAAGGAAACCCAAGAAAACGACACGCCTGGACAACCCCGCGGGCACGCCTCCGAGTCTCACCGACCGATAGAGATTGACGGAGAAGAGAGATGGCCCAGTGCGCGTCCAGCGTCCGGCACCCGCTTTGGGCTGGCGCACTCAGGGTAAGAGCCAGCGTCACTATCCACCCAAACGAGTTAAGAGGGGCATGAGCTATGTATCGGCTCCGCTATTACTGCCCGGACGACGCTTACTGGAGGCAACAGGCTAACCAGCACGCGTGGGGGCAACACAAGGAGAAACTGCTCCTGTTGGAGAAGATACGCCTCGCCCACGGCATCGACTATGAACTTTTCCCGGTGCCCTCAACCCCTGACGGCTTCATCGACGAGAATGCCGAACGTGCCATCTACCAACAGCAGATTGTCCCAAGGGCCCGGTTGCTCATTCCGCGCCTGGAAGAGCGGTCTGTATCGCGCGCCTTTCGATCTCACGGCGGCAGAGGCCACTACTACGTAGTCCACCGCATCGCCGTTCTTGAGAACGGTGTGGTGGGCTGGGTGACTGGTACGAAAAGTAGCCGGCGTTTTGTTCCGGCGAACTCGACCGATACCAGCCGTCCGGAAGAGCTCTATTTCCTCGAAGCCCTTCTCGCCCAGGGGCCCGCGCTCCTTCGGGAGCTGTGTTTCCCTGTGCACAAGAGCCCGGAGCAGCGCCTTGTGGATTTGTTCTGCTCCTCCGGGGCCCTTGAGGGACCCTTCAGGCTGGGTGTCTGGCTCGCGGCGGGTAAACAGGTGGACCTGCTTTGCCAACGCCAGGGTGAGGCCTGGGTCCTGGAGGTCAAGCCGACGCTCACGTGGGAGGCATTTGGTCAAGCTGTGGGGTATAGGTGGCTCTTCTCCCAGGAGCACCCGGATGTTCGCGTCCACTGCGGAGTCGTATGTGGCGAGGGAGACTCGGTCATCGAGGCGGTCTGCGCCGCACCGGAGTTCGCCGTTACCGTCTTCGTACGGACGGACGATGGGTTCGAACAACGGGGGTTTGTTCGGGCTGCAGCGTGCCGTAGCAAGGACTAGCTCCGCGTCACGAGGTTGGCCATGCCCTGCACACGGTGCCTACCGGCGATTCCCGGCGGGTGCCGCCTTCGTTTATTCCTGCGTGGGAAGGGGCTTTTCGCAACACCCGTTCGGTGGTTCGGGAGCAGGACTGGCCAGACCGATTCGCGGACTGCTTCTCCGTTGCCGTCTCCTGCCGAACCCCGCTCGCCCGGGTCAATCCTCTGTGCCGGGTCATCCATCCGGGTGGCCAGGCTATGCTGTGGGCGTATTTCCGTCGGTTGACGCACGCGGCTCTACGCCACCGCGAACGGATGGTTGGGGGCCGATGGGACATGCCTTGGACGGCGGAGCGAAAGCGCGCTGTGTGTCGGGCGGCCGAAGCTGCGCGGTAACGGGACCCCAGCCAGTAATCCGGGCGCAGCCGGGCCAGCCCCAGGCTACGGTCGGCAAGCTGCGCCACGCTGGCAATAACCTCGCGTATGGCTGTCCTGGCGTCGGCCAGCTCGACCAGGGTGGGCCGCTGCCCTCAGGCGGCCAGGATGCGTGTGGCGACCCGGTCCGCCGTACCCAACTCCACCCGCTCGGCTTGCGGACCCAAGAGCTGGTGCAGCGACTGACAGCTCGACCCGATGATTAGGCGATTGCCCCAGGCCGTCTTGCCGGCCGCGCCGGTCAGGTTTGGGCCGACCGCTTCTGTTCAGCGAGGCGGTGAAGCTGCTCCAGCAACGACGCCGGGGTCACCGGATGGCCGCCATCGCGGGCCGCCGCGGCGGGCGATAGGTGCAGACGGTTGGGGTGCATCCTGGCAGCCGTCCAATAGCACTGCTCGATCTCCTGCTCGGAGAGCAGCGTGCGCGGGTCTTCCGGCGGGGTCTGAGTGGGGCGCCTTTGTTTCCACAACCCGTGATAGTAATCCACGTAGGCGTACGCGAAGTCCCGAGCGTCTACCACGCCCAGGATCTCCCGCAGCACCACCCGGGCTTCTTGCTTGAAGCCCAGCCGCTCAAACAGGGGGGAGTTGACGTCCTGCAGCTTGCGGGCGCCCTCGTCGGTGCACCCGGACACCACCAGTAACGCGAATCCCGTGGAGCCTCGCACGGCCTCATCGAAGAAGTAGCCGAGGTCATGGAGAAAAGGCAGGTACTGGGTCGACCTGCGCCCGCTGGCGAACACCGTCTCCAGCTCGTCCAGGCAGAGCAGGACCCCTTCCAGGACTCCCACGCTGCGGGCCAGACCGAGGAGGTCGCGAAGCACCCGGATCCCGTACGAGGCCGTGGCGATCCGCTGCCACACCCCCAGCCGGTGCCGCTCGCTTTGGGTCAAGGTTTGGCCCCGGATCCAGCGAGCAAAGAGAGCGCGCAGCTCGTCATACGAGGCACGCGCAGGGCGTGGCCCTTCAGGGTTGGCCGCCTCGACCAGCCTCTCCAGCGCATGGCGCAGGTCGTCCACCTCGACTCCGGCCTGACGCAACGGGTCCCGGACGGTTGCCGGCGCCCTGGCTAGCTGTCCCACCACGGCAGTCACCAGATCGGTCTCGCCACGGGCCGCGCACACCCGATCGGCTTGGTCGAGGACGGCGACCACGAGGTCAAACGCCTTGATCACACCGGTCTGGACGTAGACCAGAGCGAACGACCGCCCAGCCTGCGCACAAGCCCTCTCAAAGGCCCACAGGCAGTGACGCAGGAAGTGGGTCTTGCCGACGCCAGTCCGGCCCACGACGGCCAAGGCCCGCCGCTGAGGCTGGGGTTGAAGCAATTCGCCGGCGAGCCCGGCAAGCCGGGCGGTCGCGTGCTGCTGGTCGTGCAGGAGGTCCGAGATGACCGTACGGGCACGGGCCGGGGGAAACGGGTTTTGGGGCAGCCCAAAACGTTCCCAAAACGGGTCAGGCTTCTGCCACTCCGCGGCTAATACAGACGCTCTTAACTGCGCTTCGAGCGTGCTCATCGCTGTCTCAAAGAGCTTGTCTGAATCACCCATTACCTTTGACCCAGGGCGCGGTCTTGATAGACCGCTTCCGACCTGGTAGCCTCCGCCCTGCAGGCATTATAGCTAGGGCCTGGAAGGACCGGTCAGGGGGGATGAGAGCTACTCTGGAGACGGGTGGTGTCGGGTGTGACTGCCGGACGCGTGCCTGCACCAGAGCCCGGGGAGCGGGCGAAGTGGACGGCGTGGGACGCTGAGCCGATCAATCCGGAACCGCCGTTTGGCTGCACGGTAGTAGTTTACCGGCAGGGGCACCAGGGGCTAGAAGCGTGGTGAAAAGGTGGGGGGCCGAGCAGGTATTCGGGGGCGATCGGTGAACCCTCCCTCCAGAAGGGTTCGAGCTCGGGAGGCAGCGTCGTGATCGGGAAGACGGAGCCACAGGCGGACCTCTTCCAGATGGTGAGCCTGGAGGAGCTGGTGCCGCCCAACTACATCTTGCGCCGCATCGATGCGGCGGTGGACTTCTCCTTCATCCGCCAGCAGGTCGCCGACAAGTACGACGCCACCTGGGGACGGCCGTCCATCGATCCAGAGCTGACGCTGCGGCTGTATACGCTGGCGTATCTTTTCAACCTGTCGGAGCGAGGGGTCTGCCGGGAAACCCAGATGCACGCAGGGTTTCGGTGGTTTTGCCGGCTCGACTTCCACGACCCTGTCCCGGACCACTCGACCCTGGTCAAGACCCGCCAGCTCTGGGGTCGCGAAACTTTCCAGGCGGTCTTGCGGCACGTGGTAGCGCAGTGCATCGAAGCCGGGCTGGTGGACGGGCGCAAGGTCGGGGTGGACGGCACGCAGGTGCAAGCGAATGCCGCCATCACCAGCTTGGAGCCGTTGCCGCAACCTATCCCCTTGGAACGTTACATCCGCGAGCGACTCGAGCCGGAGGAGACGACCGAGCCGGCGGCGCCCGACCCTCCTCCTTCTCCGCCACCACGGAAGGCCGGTGATCCCGACTTTCACGGACAACGGTTTTCCAATGCGACGCACCGGTCGACGACGGACCCCGATGCTCGGCTGTATTGCAAGGGGGAACACCAGGAAGCGAAGCTGCGCTACCTCGTCCACAACCTGGTCGATTGGAAAAGCCGGGTCATTTTGGATACGGAAGCGACCCGGGCGGAGGGCCATGCTGAGCCTCGAGCTGCCCTGCAGATGCTGGATGCAACCCAAGCGCTGCCGTTGCGGCACGGGATCGACGAACTGCAAGCCGACAAGGGGTATGCCTCCAAGGCCTTTTGTGCAGCGCTTTTGGAGCGGGGCATCCGGCCCCGAGTGGGGCTGCCTCGAAGCCAAAACCATCCGGTGCCCATCCCCACCTGGCGCCGGTCGACGCGGGATCTCGCCACGTACCGCAAGCGCAAGCAGAAGGTGCAAGAGGCCCTGGCCCACAACGCAGTATGGGCCCTGCAAAGCGCCCAAACCCGTCGGGTGGCGGAGCGCCAGCGGGAGATCTGCGAGCACCTGTTTGCGGAAGCCAAGCAGTGGCACGGCCTGGACCGGGCTCGGGGCCGGGGGCTTGGCACCATGCAAACGCAGGCCTATCTGACGGCCTTCGTCCAAAACCTCAAGCGGCTGGTGGCGTGGGTGTTTCGCCGACGTCCAGCGGCCTCGGCCCATGCCTGGCTCAGAGCCGATGGGTTTGCCTGGGTTCCGTCGCTGGGCCTCGTACAGGACGTCAGGGGTCAAGCTCCCCATCGAGCCCCTTCCCGCACGAGCCCCCTGGATGATCGTCTGAGCCGCGCAGGCCATGACCTCATCCTCGCCATTCGGTGGGTTGCATCGTTCGCTGACGCCCTCGGGTAGCGGACTTTCTCACCAGGCTTCTAGAGGTGCTGCTGTTGCATCGCGCCGAGCATGGAGCGGAGTACGAAGGCGACTGGGCGTGGACGCCGCCCGCCGGCGGCCGCCTGCCCGGCGAAGCGCCCCTGAGCTGCGCCCTGCGCGAGCTTATCGAGGAAACCGGGCTGCACCTCTCTATGGAAGCCACCCCGTGCGGTACGGCCGACTGGGCCGTCTTCGTGGCCGAGGCGCCCCCTGAGGCGTCGGTCGTGCTGGACGCCGACCATGACCGGCATGAGTGGCTGCCGCCGGACGAGGCGGTAAGGCGCTGCCGCCCACAACGAGTCTCCATGGCGCTCGCGAGGGCAGTCGCGTGGATCCGCCACCGCGAGGGGCGGCAGACTGCATCGGGTTGAAGGGCGCCCACCGCAAGACTTTTCCGCAGTGTCGCCGTATGTGCGACAGGCTTGCCCCACCCTTGGCGGTAGGAGGACCTCGTCCGGCCACCCCGTAAGCGGTAAGGTACGCACGGAGTGTTTCGCCAGGAGGTGGAGCCGGCGGACCAGCGGGAAATCATCTCGCAGAGCGTGCGCAACGGAGAGTGGCTGAAGGCCGGACGCAACGTACCAGGAGAGCGGCTGCCGCTGGACGGAGTCAAGGGGGCTGGTGCGCAGGGGACTCTCCGGGTTCGTGAGTCATCTGGGAGAGCTTGCGCCCGTCCTACCATACCAAAGGCGCATCTTCCTGCTGGGAAGGGTGCTGGCTCCGGTGGAGCCCTACGCCCCGCAACTCGTGCCCGCCGCAAGCCCCGGTGGGCCTGCGAGCGGCAGCGGAGCCGGTCCCGCCGCCGGAGGCCTTTGACGGCGATTGGGCGTTGCTGCCATACTTGGTAGTGCACGGGGGGTGTGCAGCCGGTGTCGTGGGCAGGTCTCGGGGTAGCCGCGGCCGGGATTTTTGTCGTGGTACGGGCCGTGCGGGCGTGGGCGGAGGTGCGCCGGTACGGGCGGGAGATCGTAAGCCGCTTCGGCACGGTGCGTCACGCCCGAGGGGGCGGGGGTATCGCAGCCAGCCTGCCGGCTATCTCGGGCGCAGCCGCCAATCCGCAGGCCCGCCGCCGCGGGGGCGGCGAGGGAGCTTCGTCCCCGCACGGCGCCGTTCAACCGGCGGCTGCGGCCGCCGCGGTCGCTTCGCACCACCTCCCCTGGTGGCCGCCTACCCTGGACGCCGCCCTCGCCGGCCTCGACGAGATTGGCGCCCTCGGCGCCATCGACCCCCGTGTGGTCGAGGCGATGGATTTTGGCTCAAGCCTGAATTGTCGGACTTCAGCACCCTTCAGCAAACCGTGGCCCAGGCGTCGGCGAGCCCGGAGTTTGGCACATGGCTGGATACCCTGAAGGGGTACGTCGGCGAACAGGTGGCCGCCGACGTGCTCCGGTCGCAGGGAGCCGTGGTGGCGCTGACCGCCGCCCCCAACCAGCCCGAGTGGGACCTGCTGGTCAACGGCGAGCCGTACAACGTCAAGGTGGGCGTTGACCCTGAGCACGTCGCCCGCCACTTCCAGGAATACCCCGACGTGGGGGTCATCACGAGCCCGGAGCTGGCCGCGTACTTCCCCGAACACGCTGATCAAATCATCGCGCTTCCGGAGCTTTCCAACCCCGCCCTCGAGCACACCACCCAGCAGACGGTGGAAGCCATCGGCGAGGTCGGCTGGGACTTCCAGTGGCCGATCGTCACCTGGCGGCATCGGGGCTTCGGGAGCTCAACCTGCTCTTCTCGGGCAAGACCGACGTCCCGTCGAGCCTGCGCAACATCGCGCTGGACGCGGCCGACACGGGCGGGGGCGGGTGGATAGGAAGAAAGTTGGGGGCGGAGCTGGGCCTGGTCGTGGGAGGGCCCGTGGGCGCCTCATCGGTGGCATCGCCAGCGCCGTGGGCGGGGCGCTGGTGGGCCGTTCGCTCAGCAACCACGTCAAGACAGGGCCGCTGAGCGAGGCCATCGCCGACTTTGAAGTGGAGCGATCCCTGGCTCAAGACGAGCTTCGTCAGCGCTACCGCGGCTCGCAGCAGCAGACCCTGGCCCACATCCGTGCGGTAGAGGCAGAGCTGCGCCAGACGCTTAACCAACTGGAACAGGGCCACCGGGCCCGGGCAAGGGAAGCGAAGGCCGCCTTCCAACAGGCCGTGACGGCCTTCCTGGGTGCCGCGCCGAAGCGCCTGGAGGCGGCCGTCGCCCGTCTGTCCGATCAGGAGCAGGACGTCCTGCGGGCCATGCCCCGGTCCCCGTGGTGGGCGCGGGCGGTGTGGCCGGCGGCCCACGACCTGCGGTGGCGAGCCGTGCAGGTGTAGTTTGAGGGCGAGCGCCGGGCGCTGCGCCGGGCCGCCGTCGAAGCCGGCCACATCGCCGCCACCGTGCGCCCGGCCGACGTGGCCTACGAGCAGGTGCGGCGGCTTCTGCAGGACGTGCGCCTGCAGGTGCCGGAGCTGGCCGACACCGTCGCCCGGCTGCAGCAGGAGCACGCCCGCACCCTGGCCCTCATCGCCGTCGAGCGCCGGGAGGCGGCTCTGGAGGCCAAGGCGGCGGTGCGCGAGGCGGGCGCGCGCATCGCTCCGTTCATCGGGGAGCAGGCCCGGCAGCTCAACGCCTGGGCCAGGGAGCGGGCCGCCGAACTGCGGGCCCTGCGCCGCCGGGTCGACGAGGAGGCCGCCCGCCTGGGGCTTGCGTAGCCGCCGCTGCGGGGTGCGCAAAACTGACCGGGCTGCCCGTCCCCATCTTCGCCTTGCCATCGGGCTCGGCACGTGCCTTACGCCTCTACCGCGCCCCCTTCTCCTGCGCCCACCATCGGGGTTCCAGCAGCTTCACGAATGGCGACGGCCGCGCTGCGCTATAGAGCACCAAAAGGCCACGCATCGCCCTGGTCATGGCCACAAAGAGTAGCCGCGCCTGCGCCTGCAGATACTCCCGCCGCTCGTCACCGGTCGCATCGCCCGGCACCATGGGCAATATGCCTTCTTCCAGCCCGACGACCACCACGATGGGAAACTCAAGCCCCTTGGCGCTGTGGATGGTCATCACCTTGACCTCGCCAGTGCGAAGGTCGACCTTGCGGCCGTGCATGTAGACGGCACGCATGCCCCGGGCAACCAACTCCTGCGCAGCCTTCTCCGCCATGGCGTTGGTCGGCGCCAGCACAGCGACCGTACCCGCCCCGAGTTGAAACATCTTGTATGATCCCCCGTGGGCTCCCTCCCGCGACGACGAGAGGCCGTAGCGTTGGGGAGGGGGCGCGGGGGAACCCCTTGTGGAAACTGTGGATACTGGGGAGAACGCTTGGGGCGGCAGGTCCGGGCAAGCCAATGCGCTAACCGCTTGCCAGGGGCGGGAAGTGACGGACGGTTACGAACTAGCAGGGCTGAAGGCCCTTTGCGCCAGTATGTCGGCTTCCCACCTCCTGTTCGGGCCCGATTAGAGAGCATGGGCGGACCTGCCGCCTTTCTTGCAGCAGGGAGCGCCTCATCACGCACAAGTTGGGGCGGACAGGGGTTGGGGAAGAGCTCCCGCCTACTTCGTAACGAACGGAGGTTAGCATGAAGACCTGGACCGTCGGCGTGGACGTAGGGGTGCGATCCACGCACCGCGCAGAAGTCGTTGACGAGCGCTTCGAGCCCGTCTTTCACGCCCGCTTCACCACCCATCCGGAGGCCATCGACCGCTTCTTGCACGAGCTGGCGTCGCGCAAACCCGCGGAGGTGAGTGTCCGCTTCGTGCTGGAGCCCACCGGGTCGGTCTGGAAGACGCTCGCGGCCTATCTGGTAGCGCGGGGTTACGCCGTCTACCAGGCCACGCCCACCGAGGTGCATGGCATGCGGGCTGCCATGGGCCACCGCCATCGCAAGACGGACAAGCTCGACGCGCTCGCCCTGGCCAAGCTGCCGGCTGTGGCTCCGGAGCGGATCCGGCCGGTCCTCCTTCCGCCCGACCCGCGCTGGGAGCAACTGCAGCGTGGGGTGCGGCGGGAACACAAGCTGGCCCGGCGCATCGCCAACAGCACCAACGAGCTGCAGGCCCTTCTGGATGAGGCGATTCCGGGCCTGGCCTCGTTGTTTCCCGATCCAGCCCAGCCGCTGGCCCAGGCCATCTACCGCTACTGGTCGCATCCGGGGCGCCTGGCCCGCCAGGCCCCCGAGAAGCTGGCCCGAACGCTGACGCGCCAGTCGGGGCGTCCCGTTTCGGTCGAGGAGGCGGCCACCCTGGTGGAACTCGCCCGGCAGGCCGTCGCCCTCGGGCGGGCGCAGGAGCCCGCCGCCTCGGCCCTTTGCCGGGAGATCGCCTGCGAACTCCGTCTGTTCAACCTCTTGACCCAAGAGCAGCGGCAGGTCCAGGCCGAGAACTACGCGCTCTACCGCGACCTTGACCCCCAGGGCCACGTCCAATCCCTACCGGGCGTCGGGGAGGTGGCCGCTCCCGCCTTGCTGTCCTTGAAGCCACTGGTGGACCGGCTGCCCAAGACGCGGCAGCTCCGCGCGTACAGCGGCTACGTGCCGAAGGTGGAGCAATCGGGACAACGGGTCGGGCATCCCCGCATGAGCAAGGCAGGGCCGGCGTGGCTCAAACGCATCCTCTACATGGCCGCCGACGCCGCCCGCCGGGTCGATCCCCAACTGGCCCAGGTTTACCGCCGGGCCATGATGGAAAAGGGCGCACCCCACACCAAAGCGGTCTGCGCCGTGGTGCCTCACCTCCTCGACCGACTCTTCTGCGTCCTGAAGGAGAACCGCCCCTACGAGTTTCGGGATCTCGCTCAGCAGCCCGTGGAGCGGACCGAGGCCCGGGCCCTGGCGCAGGCACTGGCGGTGCCGGAGGAGGTGCGCCGTCGGCTGCGCGTGCGCCAAAAGGCCATGGACCAGCACCGAAGGGGGCCGTCACGACGCGAGGGGCATCGCCCGGAAGGCCCAGGCGATCCCCAACGAGAGCGGCCCCCTGCCCTCAGCGTACCGATGCAGACGCCGGGGAGCAACGCCTTGGGCATCGAACGGGTGGCGCGAAGCGCTACACGAGGGCCCTTGGCTTGTAAGGCAACCCCTTGACAGGCGCCTTAGACCGAAGTTTCGATTTCCTCAACTCGTCCGCGTACCGGTATGATGCGGCTTCTATCTATCCAGAGACCCGGAAACGTATACAGTAAACATGCCGAGGATGGCTTGAGCGTTTGCGGCAACCTGTGATATCCTCTGGCCATGGCGAAACACCAAGGCGGGCTCTACGTCGCCGCCATCCGCCACCGCTACAAGGACCGGGTCTACGTCACCCACCTGCTCCGGCGGGTCTACCGGGAAGAGGGCCGGGTGAAGCAGGAGACCCTCGCCAACCTGAGCCATCTCCCGGCAGCGGCCATCGAAGCGGTCCGGGCCTGCCTGCGCGGGGAGCCACTGGTGCCGATCGGGCAGGCCCTCGAGATCGTCCAGACCCGCCCTCACGGCCACGTCGCCGCGGTGCGGGCCATGGTGCACCGGCTCGGCCTGCCGGAGATGCTCGATCCCCGGCCGTCGTTCCAGCGCAATCTCGTGGAGGCCCTCCTCGTCAGCCGCATCGTGCACCCCCAGCCCAAGCTCTCCACCCTGGGCTGGTGGGAGACGACCACATTGGCCGAGGATTTGGGCCTGGAGCAGGCGACCAAGGACGACGTCTACTTCGCTCATGACTGGCTGCTGGCCCGAAAGGACCGGGTCGAAGCCCGGCTGGCCCGACGCCACCTGAGCGAGCGCAGCCTGGTGCTGTATGGCGCTCTCTGTCAAGGTCCGGGTTGTGGAAAACCTCTGGCCTGGTCGGAGACTTGCGCATAGCTCCGCAGATTGGGTACGGTAACGGTGCCGGGACGGCCAAGGCTATGAAAGTTCCTCCCATTGAGGGACGTGCCACCCGTTCCCGGCGCTTGCTTTTGTAGGCGGGCTGCGATGGACGCCTGGACCCGGGCGGGATCGTAGGGCTTGCCTTCCTGCAGCATCGCGTAGACGATGTCCGACATCCGCCGGGCCACTCGCTTGATGGCCTCCACCGGCCGTAGCCCCCGCTGGCGGCAACACTCGTAGTAGGCGCGAGCCAAAGGATCGTGGCGGACGGCTGCAAAGGCCATCAGCCACATGGCGCGCTTGAGGCGATGGTTGCAGTTGCGCCGCGCAGTGTGGCGTTCTTTGCCGCCGCTGCTGTGAGAGGCTGGTGCGGTGCCGTTGTATTTGGCGAAGGCATGGCGGGAGCGGAAGCGGCGGATGTCGCCGGTCTCACCCAGGATCGTGGCCGCCAGCACCGTGTCCACGCCGCGAAGCGTCTGCAGGTGCTGTCCCGTACGGGGCAGCAGGTCGTTTTCCAGCAGGCGCTTGAGGCGCAACGTGCGCTCGTGAGAGGTCAGAAGCTCCTCGCACAGCTGGCGGATGAGCTCCGCCCGCAGGAGCAGAGCCGGGGTCTTGGGAAGCCTCCGCACCGGCTCCGTGGCCTCCAGGATGGCCCGGGCCCGTTGCTCCAAGACGGCCCTGCGCTGCTCGCGGCGATGAGGCCCGATGCGGCCTTCGGAGAGTTCCAGCAGGATGTGGGCCAGCTGGGCGACGGAGAGGTCGTTCAAATCCTGCGGGAGGGGGAAGCGGTGGAAAAACCGCAGGGCCCAGGGCCGCCCGAGTTTGCCGAAGCATTGCTCGTAGCTGGGCAGGTAGGTCGTGGTGAGCAGCTGGTGGAGGCGGTTGAGGGCGCGGGTTCGCTGGTGGGCCAGGTCCTCCAGCATGCGAGCGGCTTCTCGAAGGGTGGCTGCGTCGATGCTGGCCTCGGTGGCGTCGGGGAGCTCGTCGGCCTTGCGCAATACGACTGCGGCGATGGCTCGGGCATCCACGAGGTCGGTCTTATCTTGCCCGTAAAAGTCCTTCTGCCGGCGGGTCCACAGGGGGTTGACGACCCGAACCTGGCGCCCTTTGGCCTGCAGCACCCTCATCCAGGACTGGCCGTACTGGCGGTGATCTTCGATGCCGTAAACCAGGACGGCCCGGTGGCGGACGGCCAGCTGCTCGAGGCGGGCGTCGAGGGCTTCCATCGCCTGCAGGTCATGGGGCACCTGCTCTTCGAGGACGATCCGGTCGGGGTAGAGGACGGCGACGACGCCGTGGACATGCTTGGCGGGATCGATGCCAACGGCCAGCAGTCGTTGCGGCAAACTGGTCTCCCCCTTTTGCGCAGGTTTGGCCCGACCCGTGCACTCAGGTATCGCAAGCGTTGGGCGCAGCGCTCTCTCGTCACCGGACCGGGCCCTTTGGGAGGAGGTGGCCCGCATACAGCAGCCTTGGTTGGCACGACCTCACGAAGCCCTGCCTCCCCCCGAAGACCCTTTTTCGAGGAACCGGGCGGAGGTCATGTCGCCCCTGGGGGGGTCCGATCTCCTCCGGTCGGTTCCGGAGGGATCTTGTCATACCTGACGTGACCTCCACCTACTACGAGGGGAGCCACTGTCCCCTGGCCGCCTTCGGCCACAACCGGGACGGGAAGCGAGGCAAGCGCCAGATCGTCTTCGGGATCCTCACCGACCGGGAAGGGCGGCCGGTCGGGGTCGACGTCTACCGGGGCAACACGAGCGACCCGAAGACGGTCGGCGACCAGGTGCGCAAGCTGCGGGAGCGCTTCGGCCTGCGCCGAGTGGTCCTGGTCGGCGACCGGGGGATGCTCACCCAGGCGCGCATCGAGGCGCTCCGGGACGTCGACGGGATCGCGTGGATCAGCGCCTTGCGGGCGCCGGCGTTGCAGCGGCTCATGGCGCAAGGGGCTATCCAGATGTCGCTGTTCGACCAGCAGGACCTGGCCGAGATCACCTCGCCGGACTACCCGGGCGAGCGGCTCATCGTCTGCCGCAACCCTTACTTGGCCGAGGAGCGCCGACGCAAGCGCGGGGAGCTTTTGGATGCCATGGAGAAGGATCTGGCGCGTCTGGCCCGCCGGGTGGCGGCCGGGCGGCTGAAGCGGGCGGTGAAGATCGCCGAGGCGGTGGGCCGCATCGAGCAAAAGCACAAGATGGGCAAGCACTTCCGCTGGGAGGTGGGCGAGGGGCGCTTTGCCTACCGGCGCGACCCGGCCTCCATCGAGGAGGAGGCGGCCCTGGACGGCTTCTACGTGATCCGCACCTCGGTGCCTTCCGACGATCTTTCGGCTCCCGAGGTGGTGCTCGCCTACAAGAGCCTCCGCCACGTGGAGCGGCTCATCCGCACCATCAAGACGGTGCTCCTCAAGGTGCGACCCATCCACCACTGGACGGAAGACCGGGTGCGGGCCCATATCTTCTTGTGTGTGCTGGCGAGCTACGTCGAATGGCACCTGCGGGAGGCCTGGGCCCCCTTCTTGTTCGACGACGAGGAGCCAGGGGCTCATGAAGACGGCTCCCCGGTCCGCCCCGCCGTGCGCTCGGAAGCGGCGCAGGCCAAGGCCCAGACCCGCCAGACGCCGGAGGGCTGGCCGGTGCAGAGCTTCAGCTCGTTGCTCGACCGCCTGGCCACGGTCGCGCGGCACAAGATCCGCCTCCCGGCCCGGCCCGAGGCCACGCTTTACGACCAGGTCACCACCCCGGACGCCTTCCAGCGGGAACTCCTGGTCCGGGTCGGGCTCCGGTCCCTGGTGGCGGGTAGACAGAAAGCTTCGGCCTGAAACCCGAGCAAACGGCGTCACGACGGAGATTCCCTCTTCCCCAATTTGAGCAACTTCCGCTTAGAGCACTGGCACGCCCGCCGGATGTACGAAACGGCCCGGTCATACTGCTCCGCCTCCGTCCGATATCCCATCAGGACCGGCGGAGGACCGTCGTGAACGCACTCACGTACCAGCGCCTCGGCGTCAGCCAAGGCCCGCCGCCCGGACGGCGACAAGGGCCCGCCCACCATCGGGGTGCCGGCGCCAGCGCCACCTCCATCATCCGCCCCCCACGCCGCTCGCAAAAACGCGGACGCTGCCTGCGCGATGGACTGGGCCAAGCGGTAATTGCGCCGGAGCACCACGCTTCGGCCGCGCAGACGCAACCTCGCACTCACCTGGTGCCAGCTCACGCCCCGGGCATAGAGGGATTGATTGATGTCTGCGGTCAAATAGAGCCCTGACGGGTCTTGGCTCAGTTCTGAAAGGAGCGATAACGCGACGGGGGTGAGGTCCTGGGCCTCGTCCACCACCACGGCGTCATATCGAAACGCATATTGGCCGCCCTTCACCAGCTCTAGCGCCCGGCGGCGCACTTGACCCCACGTGACCGCCTCGGGGCTGCGCTCCCGAAGGCGCCGAAGGAACGCTTCGTACAGCGCCCATACGGCCCTGCGCTGCTCGGGCCGCAGGGCGACTTCACGTCCGGCGCGATCCACGGCCAGGTACTCTTCTACCGAGGAGAGAGCCCGCCCGTCAATGACCCACTCAAACTCCTCGAGCCAGTAATCCGGGCGCAGCCGGGCCAGCCCCAGGCTGCGGTCGGCAAACTGCGGCACGCTGGCGATAGCCTCGCGGACGGCCGTCCTGGCGTCGGCCAGCTCCACGACCGTGGGCCGCTCCCCTGAGGCGGCCAGGATCCGCATGGCGACCCGGTCCGCTGTATCCACGTCCACACACTCGGCTTGTGGGCCAAGGAGCTGTTCGAGCAACTGACGGCTCGACCGGATGAGCGAGTTGGTGTAGGTGGTAAACAGGATGCGCGGCTTGCCGCGAGGGCCCGTGCTGTCCGGTGACCAGCGGTCCACCAGCTCTTTAACCCGGTACAGAGCCACAGTGCTCTTGCCCGTGCCCGGCCCCCCGCGAATGAGCGAGGGCCCCGCCACTCGCCAGTCCGCGAGCTTCCTTTGCTCCTCGTCCAGGTGTAGCAAGAAGTCCAGGAGTTCACCTTCGCGGTAGCGAAGTAGGTCTGACACCTGCTGGACCTCGTAGAGAGGATCTTCTATGGCCTTGGGAAGATTGATGTAAAGGTTGTCAATGACGACGGCCAGCAGGTCCGGCGGCACGTCCGCTTCAAGAAGCTCGTCCTCGGTGCGGCACGCGATGAGCTTGGGGTGGTGCTCGGCCGGGACGCCCAGATCCGCCAGCCACTTCGCATCGATCCGCCGGGGCAGCGGCGCGGACGGGGCCTTGGTGCGGCGACCGCCTGTCTCCCGGTCCTCCGCCACCTGGCGCGCCAGTTGCTCAGCCCATGCCTCCCAGTCGAAGGCGGGCCGCACCCCACCGCCCTTCGCAGGTGCAGCGGCCCCTTCCTCGGTCCCGACCCCCTCGACGGCGCCGGCGCCCACGGCTTCGGTGCGAGCCGAGCAACGCTCCACCCGCAGCTCCCGAACGACCCGCTTGAGATCCTCCAAGCCCCGGTAAGCCTTGTCCCTGGATTCGATGGCGAGCACCTGAACGGTGCGGCTGTCGAACGCGTACAAAATCCGGAGGTCGCCGGCCCTTACCCGATAGACGTGCTCTATCTCCTCAAGTTTCACCTTGCTCCGGCCATCCGGAACCGGGTCGTAGAGGAGTTGGCCGATCCGCTCAATGAGTCCGGGCATATCTTCCGGGCGGATCCCTCGGATCTGGTATTTCGCGGAGCGTGCGAACAGCAGCTTGCGCTGGAAGAGGCCGTGCAGGTACGGTTGCCCTGTCGTCCCCATACCACCTCGCCCCACCGCTCCAGAGGCTCGATGACCGCCGCCGACGAAGGCAAGCCAATGCAAAGGACGCCAGCGACCTTGAACCGTCCCGAAGTCAACCACGAGCAGTATGGCCACTGCAGGGACGGATCGTCAAGCGCAGATACGCGATTGCTCCGGGCCGTCCTGTTGGCCGCACGGAGCGGGTTTGGGAAAGTCTTCCGGATGGGTCCCACAGCCAGTGACGCGGTTAAAGGGCTGCCCAGATGATCGTTCAGGTTGGCGCGCGCTGCGGCCCGTTCGAGAAAGGCGTATCCGTTCACGCCCCGAGCCGTGCCCATAACGATCCACGAAATAAACTATTAAGTTTGAGGCGGATGGGGCCGGGGGAGAGACTACGAGCGCTTGGGTCAAAACGAACTACGGCACGGTCCACGTTAAATGTACACTGAATGCTGACGAATCGAAGACAAGGGTTTGGCAACCAGTCCTTGAGCGGCTAATCGAGAAGGCCTACACCTCGAAAAGCGAGTGACCGTACCTGGGCTTGCGTCAGGTTCCTGCGGATTGGGGCAAGACTTCAGTACCTGGTCCGTACAACGGTTACGAGACGCGCCCCTTGGACTGATGGGGACGGTACTACAGTAGCAGCCGAAGGAGTGACCGGCGGGGCGTCACTTCTTGCGCCAACGCTATCCGCGGCCGCACTCCGGGGAGTAGCGGTGTCGGGTGTGACTGCCGGACGCGTGCCTACACCAGAGCCCGGGAAGCGGGCGGAGTGGACGACGTGGGACGGCAAACCGGTCAGTTCAGAACCGCCATTTGGCTGTGTGGTGGTAGTCTACCGGCACGGGCACGAGGGGCTAGAGGTGCTGGTGTTGCACCGGGCCCAGCATGGGCCGGAGTACGAAGGCGACTGGACGTGGACGCCGCCCGCCGGCTGTCGCCTGCCCGGAGAAGCGCTGCGGCGTTGCGCCCTGCGCGAACTGAATGAGGAGACCGGGCTACACCTCTCTCTCGAAGCCACCCCGTGCGGTACGGCCGAATGGCCCGTCTTTGTGGCCAAGGCGCCGCCTCGGGCACAGATTGTGCTGGATGCCGAGCATGACCGGCATGAGTGGCGGCTGCCGGACGACGCGGTGAGGCGCTGCAGCCCCGAACGAGTGTCCATGGCACTGGCCAGGGCCATGGCGTGGCTCCGGGACCGCGAAGGCCGTAACTCTGCATCAACCGGGTCGTGGGGCTCGCCGGGTTCGTGAGCCGTCTGCGGGAGCTTGCTCCCGTGTCGGGGCATTGCCATAGTCGTCCTCGCATGGTATCATGCCGGTGAGATGACATAGCCAGCCGGTTATGGCGGATGGTCTGGGGCGTGTCACATGAAGGCGGTCAGGGTCAAACTTGGTAAGGGGGGGCGGCTCGTGATCCCCGCCGAGTACCGAAAGACGCTCGGGCTTCGGGTGGGGGACGAGGTCATGGTACAGTTGGCGGGTGACGAGCTCCGGATATTCGCCGTCCGAGGCGCTGTCCGCTACGCGCAAGCGCTTGTGCGCCAGTATGTGGCAGCGGAGCGGTCGCTGGCGGATGAGCTGATTCGCGAGCGGCGCCAGGAGGCGTCGGATGAGTAAGTGGGTCCTGGACGCCTCGGCGCTCCTCGTGCTATTGAGCCGGGAGCCCGGCAGCGACCAGGTGGAGGCGGCCCTGGCCGATGGGGCGTCGGTCACGACGGTCAACCTGTCGGAGGTCGTGGCCAAACTGAGTGACGTGGGCATGTCGGAGGAAGCCATTCGCCAGGCGTTAGGCGCCCTACCGCTAACGGTCGTGGACTTCGATGAAGATCTGGCCTATCGTGCAGGCCGGTTGCGGCCGGCGACCCGGGGGGCAGGGTTATCCCTCGGGGATCGGGCCTGCCTTGCCTTGGCCCGGCGAATGGGTGTGCCGGCCGTGACCGCAGACCGTGGTTGGACGACGCTCGAGGTCAACGTCGCCATTCGGTCTGTCAGATAACCGTCGGGGGATTTCACCTTGGCTCGCCGCACCATCCGCGCCGCCGCTGAAGACATCTGCCGCTCGCTGCAGGAGCCCATCCACGTCCGCGAACTGGTGCGACGGGTGGTGGAGGCCCTCGGCATCGAGGAGCGCCCCGGCACGCAAGCCTCCGTCCGGGAAGCCCTGGGACGGCTGCGGTTCATGGTGCGCAGCGGGCCGGGCCTGTATGCGCCGGCCCGCGCCGTGCTCGACGGGAGGGTGTTCATTCACCTCGGTTGGGCGTGTTGATCAGGTTGCGCACGAACTCCGAAAACCGGTCGATGTCGGCGCGCAGCCTTTGGAACCCTTCAGACGCCTGTTGCACAAGGTGGGCCATTTTCCCCCATACGAGCGGGCTGCCGTAGGCCCGCAGGACCCGGTGACGAAACTTCCGGTAACCATCCAGCCACTCCAAGCTCTCGGCGGAGAGCACCGCGGGGCGCACCTCTGGCACCGTGCGAGCCATCATGCGAAGCAGCTCCCGATGCCACTCCCTTCCACTGGGGGCCCCGCCATCAAACTCTTGCGCAATTCGCTCAAGTGCCTGCTCAATCGCGCCGTAAAACCGCAACAGGTGGGTTGCCGCTGCGGCTGCCCGGACCGATTCGTCCGGCAAAGAGAGGAGGAGCGCCAGTTCCTGAACGCTTCCGGCCGCTGCGCCGATGTCCTCATCAACGGCCGCCAGGAGCGAGAGCAGCCTTCGGGCTCGGGCCCCGCCTTCCGCACTCACAGCAGGCGCTGTCCTTTCTCGATGACGTGCCTCCTCAGGGAAGGAGGGGCCTCGTCCAGGTCCACCACGTCCACGGGAATGTCACACACTGCGTCGAGTGCCGCCAGGGCGGCATAAAACCGTTCCGGCGGGATACCCCGCACTCCGAGGTCGATGTCCGACGCCAGATGGAAGTACCCTTCGCGCAGGGAGCCGAATACATAGACCTCAGTCGCACCGTACCGGCGGAGCGTCTCCACCAGTGCGGGCAGCGACGAACGGGCTTCGGCCGCCCGTTTTTGCAGCGCCGCCTCCTCCTGAGCGGCGCGCCGCCGCCATCCTCGCAAGTACCCTTCCCATTCGGCTTGGGACATCCCGGCGGGAGGACCAGGCGGAGCCGGCGCCGTCCGCCCTCCCTTTGACTCCCCGCGATGCATGCCGTGCGTCACCCGCCCGCAGTATAGCACGGGACACGATGGCGGGCCGAGCCGGGCCTGGCCCGGGACGCCGCCCCCCGGCCGGCAGCTCGATGGCAACCGGCTCGTCCGCTGCACGATGCGCGTCGCCGGCCACGCCGTGGAGGCCACCACCTACGTCGTTGACTTCCTTCCCCTCCATAGCGCGGAAGCGGTCCAGCGCTTCGAACTGGCCACAATCCATCTCCCATCAGGCCGCCACCACCGCGTATTCCCGTCGCCTGGACTCCGGAGCGTTCTCGACCCGGGACGGCTGCGGAAGCTCACCCGTCATGGTGACGTGAACGGGAAACACTCCGTCGGCCAGTTCCTCGGTCTGTAACACTTCCTCGAGCCAGGCCCGCAGACTGGCCTCCCGAGCCGCAGTGTCGATGGCCACCGCGCGCCTCCAGCGGGCCGTCGGTGCGGCGGGTCTGGAGCGACCAGCGATTTCCTTGGAGTTTTGCATGGCCTCGGTAGCGTGGCCGGTCAGTTCGGCTCGAGGCGAATCGAAAGAGTGACCACAGGGACAGGAAAAGGCGGCCGCCCGCCCGGGGTCGCATGGCGGGATCGCCAGCGGCCGCGGCGCCTGCACGGAGGTGTGGTTCGGTGAGGCAATCACCACGGGTCACGAGGCCAGGAGTTCGAGGCAAGCAAGCGTGGCCGGCGACGGCGGCCCGCCCGGCGCGGGTGCTTCGGTGGGCGCTGGTAGCGGCTGTGGCGCTGGGCGCGGCTGCGTTCGGCGTCGTGCCAGGGGTGGTAGAGCCGGCGCATGCGGGGGACGGCGAGCCGGCATGGCAGCTTTCCTCCCCGCCCCCTCAGTTCACGGCAGGCATACGCCTCGGCTTTCCCTATCTCGTCGGGGGCACGGTGCGGGCTCCGCTGGGCAGGACAGCGATGGTCGCCCTGACGGGCGACGTGACGCCCATCGGTTCGGCGGTGCTGGGCCGGTTGACGGCGCAGGCGCTGTTTCACGGCGGGTTCGGGAATCAGCCGTATTTCTCCGTGGGGCCCGCTTATGTGTGGGGCGGAAAGACGCACGAGGCGGCGGCCGCGTCGGGCGTGGGCGCTCTGGCGCTCGGGCTCGGGATGGAGTACCGGCCGCCGGAGAGCAGCATGAGCTACTACTGGGAGGCCGGGCTGGACCTGCTGCTGCCGGGGGGTAACGTGTATCCCATGCCGCGGGTGGCGGTGGGGGTCAACGCGTATCTATGAGAGCGCGCCGGGCGCGGCCATTCTCGCCGACAGGACACGGTGGATGCGCTGCGCCCGGGCGCGCCCGATACCGGGTACCTGCATGAGTTCGGCAGGGGTGGCGGTCATCACCCGTTGGGGCGTGCCGAAGTGGGCCAGGAGCGCCCGGGCGAGCGCAGGCCCGATGCCGGGCAGGGATTCCACGACGTAGCGGGCCTGCTCCTCCATGGCCGCCTGGGGCTTGCGGGCGTGGAGCGAGGGTTCGTGGCCGAGGCCCTGCTGTTCGAGCTTGGCCAGGGCAGCGAGCAGGCCGGCCGTGTCCTCGGCGTCCCGGGTGACCACGACGCTGACGCCGGTGACGATGAGCATGGCGAGCTGCAAGCGAACGAAGTCGGGCGACAGGTAGCGGTTGGCGTACAGGTAGTAACCCTCGACGACGAGGATGGGCCGCTCGAACTGCTCTCGCAGGGCCGCCAGCTGCTTGTGGAGGCGCTTGTGCATCACCGAGGCAATGAGGTCGTCGCAACGCTTGCGCTCGACGGCCATACGGGTGCTCAGCACGAAGTCACCCACCGGAAGCGGGCGGAACTCCACGCTCACTCCCCGCGCCTCCAGGGCGTCCACCAGCGCCCGGCGGCGTTCGTGGATGTCGGCGATCACGACGGGGCCCGACGGCAACGGCTTCACGCTCCTCGACCAGGCCGCAGGCAGTGGGCCTCGGGTGGGCCTCGGGACGCGCCTCGGGCGCCTCGGGGCGGGCCGCTTCGACGCCGGGCGAGCCTCCCGTGCCACAAGCCGGCTGCCACGGCGCACCGGTTCGCTGCAGGGTCGTGCATCCCTTCAGCGAGGTTGTCAGGGGCGCCGGTGGATGCCAGGAGCAACAGGGATAAGGCCGCTGGCCAACGCGTCTCAAAGGCCACAACGCCGGGCGACATCTTCCCAGTCGAGAGGTAGCGGAACGGTCCCCTCCAGCGCTTGCACCGACCGCTTCGAGTGGTCGAGGATCTTCACGCCGAGCAGCCCTTGCCCTCCGGCACCTGCTCAGAGCAGGCCGGCGGGCTCATGCCGTACTCAGTTGCCCCTCGGCCTGACGCTGCCTCGATCTACGAGCGTTACTATAAGTTGTGGCTCGAGCTTGCCGGCGCAGTAGGACCTGTCATGCACGACCTCCACGACCTCGTCGAGGGCGAGCAACTCCTCGCCCCGCGTCCCGAGCGCGGCCGCGGCCACTCACTCTTTCGTGGCCAGCAGCGCCGACGCTAGGTAACCGGCTGCCGTGGCGAAAGCGGCACCGGTGCGGGCCTTGCCCGTCGCCGGGTCGACGGTTTCGCATGCAACACCGCCATCCATCGGCGCGTCGACCAGCATGCTCAAGGCGCGTTGTTTCAGTGTCTCCAGCCACTCCGGGAGAGGGCGCCTCATTGCCCGTATCGCGCGCAGGGTATTGGCAGCAGACATAGGCCAGGGATGCGGAGCATGCAAGCACCCGGCGCCCCCAAACGGCCCGGTATAGTAATGCGGATTGTGCTCCGAGTATACCCAGCGGATCGTGTTGAGCAGCACGGGATCGTCAGGGTCGCAGGCACCCAGTACCCCAAGGAGTTGCAAGCTCCCTGGCGGATCGTCGTACACGGTGACGCCGCCTCGCGCGTCAACGGCCCACGCGAACATCGGACCAAACGGCCCTTCCACGATGCAGTGTGCCCGAAGCGCCCCCGCCAGGCGAGCGGCCGTCTCCCGCGCCCAGTCCCCGCGCTCCCCGTCGCCGACCCTGTCGTACAGCTCGTGTAGCACATGAAGCGCCCGCAGCAAGAGGGCGTTGTCGTATGTCAGGAACGGGTATGGCGGCGGGTCGTCCGACGGGTCCAGAAACGTCGCAAAAAGGGGCCCCTTCCCTGCCTCCTGAACGAGCACCTCGCGAAAGCCAGCCAACATTTGGCGGACCGGCTCTTCGACGAGCACGCTCGAGTCCCCGGTCCGCTCCAGGTAAAGGCCGAGAGCCACGGGGTATGCGGCTAGTTCGTCGAGTTCGAAGCCCGGATAGACGACGGTGCCGTTCAGGTACTGAGCATGGATCCCGGGGTTTCGCCACCCGACGCGAAAGGCAGCCAGCAGCACGCGGCGGGCCTCTTCCGGACCCACTTCGATCACGCCGGGGAAACTCCACAGTAGCGTGTCACGAGCCCAGAAGGCAGCACTCACGTAATAGCGTGGACTCCTGGAAGTCACGGCTACCCACTCACCCTCTTCCAGCGTGCGCCCGGCCCCGAAGAAGAACGTGGTGAGCAGGTTCAGGTTGATCCGTTGGTCCACTGCCGGGCTACCCGTCCGCCGCCGGTGAGCCGTCAGCCATCCGGCGCTTTCTTCCACAAGCGCCTCGAAGCCCCGCCGACGCATATCCACGTTGGTGGTCCGCGCACCATCGCCCTCCGGCGCTACGCTCACGAAAAAGGTGGCGCTGGCTCGTTCGCCCGGCGCGAGCGACACCGAGCGCCCCATGCGAAACGATGGCGACGTCGAAGCCAGTTGGCCGCTCTCCAATAGCTCTGCCTGCTCCGGGAGCCCCATTGCCTCGGCCATTCCAACCGCCCACCCCAGTACTGGAAGGCCGTTGGTCGCCTCCATGACCACGCTGCGCGTCCACTTGTCATAGGTGGCCCGTAGCGCGGCCAGCATTGGGCGCGTACGAAACAGGGTGTAGCACAGAACATCCCACCTGATGTCGAGGCCGAACCGGACGAAGACGCGCTCCGAACCGCCGTCGGCCTTTCCCGCCGGGCGTTCCACCGTTAGCCGTACGACGAACCCCCGGTGACCGATCGGGGCGAATACTTTGGCATGCACTGTCACGGGCCCGACGTCGCCGCTCGCATCCACCCACCAGTCGTGAGGCCGTCTCACCTGGGTAAAGCCCTGGCCTGCGACGAGGGCCGGACTCCCGTCGATCTCCAGAAACGCGGCGAGCAGCGGCCGATCCTCACCGGCCACCCCGAGGAGACCCAGGGCACGACCGGATAGTACCTGGAAACTGCCGATAGCAGCCATTTCCGGGGAAATATCGGGCAGTGACACCCACTCGTTCCCCGTGGCGACCACACGAGGTCCATCCCCGAGCAACGGCGAGGGGGTCATGAGATTCGATGCAGCGCCGGGGTCACTCACAACGTGCATGTTGCTCAATCCTTCAGGCCCGTCATAGCGATGCCCTGAATGAACTGCTTTTGGAAAACCAGGAACGCGATCAGCAGAGGCGCTACAGCGATCGTGGCCCCCGCCATCTGCCAGTGGATGTTGGCGATGTACTGGTCGCTGAAGCTCTGCAGGCCCACGGGAAGGGTGCGGCTCACGTCCGAGTTGGTGACGATGAGGGGCCACAAGAACTCTTCCCAGTTGGCTACCAGCGTGAAGATACCGAGAGCAGCGAGCACTGGTCTGGTGAGCGGCAGCACGATCTCGAAGAAGATCCTCGGCTCGCTGGTCCCGTCGATGCGGGCAGCCTCGATGATGTCGGTGGGAATGGTGTGGAAAAACTGCCGCATCAAGAAGATGCCGAAAGCATCGAACAGCCAGGGGAACGCCACGCCCGCCAGGGTGTCCGTTAGATGGAGTTTCATGGACATCAGGTACAACGGGATCATCCGTACCTGAAACGGTACCATGAGGCTGGCCAGCATGGCCATGAAGAGGACTTCCCGTCCCCGGAACGGGAACTTGGCCAGGGCATAGCCGGCCATGGCACTCACGAAGACGACGCCTACGACGACGATCACGGCCACGATGACGCTGTTGGCCAGGTACCTGCCGAACGGAAGCTGGGTGAACACGACGGCGAAGTTGTCGAGCGTGGGCTGCTCCGGGATCAGCGAGGGTGGAACCTTCATCACCTCTGACAGGGGCTTCACGGCGCTGGAGAGCATCCACACCAGGGGGAGGACCATGGGTATGGCTCCACCCACCAGCAGGGCGTACAACAAGAGGCGCACCGCCCGATGTCGACTCATCCCCTCGGTTCCCCCGTCCTGTCAGTATTCGAACGGCCTTTGGATCAGACGAATCTGGACGAGCGTCACCACAATGATGAGAGCCATCAACACGAATGCGTTCGCGGAGGCGTACCCGAGCTCGAACTGCTTGAAGCCAATGTCGTAAATGTGCAACACGAAGACGCGGGTGCTGTCGAGCGGACCGCCCGGGGTTCGCATCTGCAACCCGCCAGAGCTCATGACGTACGGGATGGTAAAGACACGCAAGGCGTTGATGACCAGGATGACCACCACAAACAGCACCGTCGGATTGAGCAAAGGCAGGGTGATGTGCCGAAAAACCTGCCAACGCCCCGCGCCATCCATGCGCGCCGCTTCCACGTAGTGCTCAGGGATGGTCTGAAGTCCAGCCAAGAAGAGGACCATGGCTTGCCCGATCTGTTTCCACACGCCGACCACCATGACCGCCCACAAGGCCCACGCCGGGTCGGCAAGCCATCCGGGCTTCCCGAGCCCCACGCTACCGAGAATCCAGTTAACGACGCCGGTCCCAGGCTCGAACATCCACCGCCATACAAATGCGGCGGCCACGATGTTGGTCACCACGGGCGCAAAGTAGATGCCTCGAAACAGCCCTTTGAGTTTCACCCATCCCGCGTTGAGAATCAGAGCCAACGGCAGCGAGAAGACCAGGATCGCCGGTACGACCACCACGGTCCACAACAGCGTCACCTTCAACGACTTCCAGAAGAGCGGATCGGCGAGGAGGCGCGCGTAGTTGCCCATGCCAATGAACGCAGGTAACCGCAGAAACCCCCAATCGTTGAGCGAGATCCACGCCGCCCAGCCGAGAGGATAGACGACGATCAGGCCGAAAAGAACCAGGGAGGGCAACAAAAACAGAAACGCCCAGATGCCTCTCCACGTCCGGTATGTCAGGTGGACCCCAGGCACCATCCGCATGCTGGCCTCGCTCCCGTGGGAGGGCTGCCGAGCCTCCTTCGAGTTCCCCGGCAGCTCTCCCGCCATTCGTTATGGTTACTTGCTGCGAACGCGACCCGGCCTTACCGCAGGATCTGTTTGATCAGCGCGTTCTCCCGGCCGATGTACTGCTTCACCAGCTGATCGACCGGGGTGTCCGTCAGGGCGATCGCATCCCACAGGTCGTTGCGGATCTGGTCGGTGGCAAATCCGATGCTCTCGACCGGGCGCACGAGTGGGATGGAGGCCATAATCACCCGTTCGTTCGGCGTCTTGAAGAGGCTCGGGTCACTCGCCATCGACTTGAGCGACGGCAGGTCACCCGCTACCTCCATCCACTTGCGGATGGCTTTCTCACTGGCCAGGAAGTGAACCCACTTCCACGCGGCCTCCGCGTTCTTGGTGGTGCTGCTCACTACATAGGCCCAGTGGTGGCCAGGAGCGGTTACTGGCTTACCCTCCACGGTAGGGACGGGCGCCACGGTATACTTCAGGTTAGGTGTCATCGTAGCGATGACGCTGCGGGCTACCGGATGGTTGATGTAGAACACGGCCTTGGACTGCTCGAACTTGCGCTGGCCGGTCATGAAACGAGGAGAATCAACGGCTTGCGGCCCTCGCGCGAGTTGTTCAGCCATCCGCCACGCGGCGAGCCCCTGCGGTGAGTCGTAGTTGGCCTTGCGGTCCTCCGCACTCACGACCGGCCCGTCCATGTACGAGTACAACAGCGACGTGTAGACCGCCCACCGGTACCGGGTATCCAGACCTGCCTGAAGGATGTTGCCTTGGGCGTCCCGTTTGGTTGCCTTGCGAGCCTGCTCGAGGAGCTCCTGCCACGTTTTCGGAGGCTTGGTCGGATCAAGGCCGGAGGCCCGGGCGAGGTCGTCGTTGATGTACATGACCAAGTGCTGCACATCTGTCGGCAGACCCCAATAAAGGCCATTACGCTTGAACCGGGCCACCGTCCAATCCAAGTACTGCGCCTCGATCTGGTCCGTGGTCAGCACGCTCTTGGGTACCGCCGTCAAGAACCGGCTATAGAGGAGCTGCTCCGCCATCTCCATGGGGACCTGGAAGACGTCAGGCCCGCTACCGGTGGCAAGCGCGGCAAGCAGCTTATCCGTGTATTGTTCATAAGGCGGGAAGTCTGCCTTCACCGTGATACCGGGGTTTTCCTGCTCGAACACCTTGATGAGTTCCTCGAGTGCCTTGGACCGTCCTTCGTGGAAGTGCTGCCAGTGGACGATGGTTACGTTCGCGGCAAATACCGGTAGCGAGACGAGAGCCCATACCAACCCGAGCATCAGCGCACCAAGAGCCAGTTGCCGTATGCACGACCGATGCATGGATGGTGTCCTCCCTTCGGTTCAAGCGCGAAATGACCCGAGTTGCTTGCCACGTACCCGCTTCAATCAGCCTGCTTGGGCAGCACCTCCTTCGATGCGCAATAGACGTCGAGCGTTCCCACTGAACACGGCACCCAGTTCCGCTTCTCCGAACCCCACGTTCCGACACGCACGAAGCTGCTCCTCCAGGTACTTCACGACAAACCCACGCGGGAAGTGTGAGGAGTCTGTACCGAAGACGATCCGATGGGGTCCCACGGTTTCCCGGAAGCGGCGGAACAATTCCTCCAAGGTCAACTCCGGGATCATCCATCGCATCCACTCGTTGTTGCCCGAGGTGTCGACGTATACGTTTTCGCAAGTCCAACACAGATGTAGCAACTGGGTAGGATAGCCGCATCCGAAGTGTGGCACCACGAACGGGATAGTAGGGAAGGCCTTGGCTACATCGTGGAGACGCAGCGGGTCGATGTTGACGTGATTGCCGACCCCCCCGCCCCCATTCAACACACCGAAGTGAACCAGCACCGGTATCCCGAGTTCCTCTGCGGCCTCCCAGACGGGATAGAGCGCAGGGTCGTCGATGGGCCCCGACAGGGCCGGAGCGAGGATTTTGTAACCCCGCAGGCCAAGCTCCCCGATCGCTCGCCGGAGCTCGGCGGCGGCGTCAGGCGCGAAGGGGTCGTGGTGAGCAAAGCCGAAAAAGCGAGGGTGGCGGCGCACCACCGCGGCCAGGGCGTCGTTACCCCCTCCCGTGACGAACACGACCCCGTCCAGACCGTACCGGTCCACCTCGCCCGCCCAGCGGGCGACCTGGGTTTCGAGCGGCGCCGAGGGTGCCTCTGGGAACGGAAACGACCAGCGCCGCCACCACTCACGCTGCGCATTCAGGTTGCGCTCTCGCAGAATGGCAAGCTTGCGGTCCCCGAAGCGCCGGCGGTAAGCCGTTTCCCACCCATCCAGCGCGGCGTCGTCGGGGTGGGGGAAGTGCGCGTGGAAGTCAAGGACCCGCACGCCCCAACGCTCCTCAGCGCTCGGATTCCGACGACCTTGGGTATCGGCTTCGGGCATGTTTACGGGTTTCATCCGAGACCCCCTCAATCGCAGCCGGTGAGCGCGACGTAGCTTCCCATCTCCTCCACGCTATCGCGGCCGGTTCGGAGAGCCACGGCTATGGCGCCGTACATCGATGCTTCGCCTGCGAGCGCCGATGCCCGGATCTCCGGTCGAACCGGTACGAGCGCGGCGGCCTGGGCGCTGATACGGGGGAGGAGCAAGTCAGTGTTCTGCCCGATGCCCCCGCCGAGCACGATGAGCCCCACGTCCAACAGGACGGTCACGGCCGCAACCGCCCAGCCAAGAGCCGTGCCGATCTCATGCACCACTTCGATGGCCTTCGCGTCCCCCGCGCGGGCCGCCTGGAAGAGATCCCTCGCCTCAACTCCAAACCTGCGACGGATACTTCCGCCCGCGATGACCGATTCGAGCGGCTTCGGGCCGGAGGACGTGAGATACGGAAGATACGCGATCTCACCAGCGATCCCGCGGGTGCCGCGATAGAGGCGGTTTTCCAGGACGATGCCCATGCCGAGGCCGGTTCCGATGGCCAGATAGGCAAAGCTGTCGACGCCCCGTGCACATCCTTTCCACTTCTCGCCCACAGCTGCGAGGTTTACGTCGTTCTCGACGAGCACTTCGACCCGAAGGCGGTCGCCCAGCAGGCGGCCCAGCTCCACGTCCTGCAAGGCAGGCAGGTTCGGGCAGAGTTGTACGCAACGGTTCACGGCAGATACGGCGCCGGGCACCCCCACGGCAACGGAGAGAAGCCGATCTGCTGGAACGTGCGCCGCGGTCATCACCTGCCGCACCGCCCCCTCAAGCTGAGCGAGTAGCTCGGGGAGCCCTCGATGCTCGGTCGGCTCGGTGTGGCGCGCACGGATCTCGCCGCCAAGGTCAGCTACTGCCGCTCGTAGAAGCGTCCCACCCAAATCGATGCCCACGACGAATCCGGCCTCGGGGACCACCTCAAGCCGCACGGAGCGGCGTCGGGGTCCGCCGGCACCAGGGGACGCAGGATGGCGCCCCTCCTCTCGCACCAGCCCGCGCTCCAGAAGGGACATCACCACCTGCGACACCGTCGACTTGCTCAGGCGCAGGGCCCGAGTGAGTTCGGCCCGCGACATGGGGCCTTGCTTGCGCAGAAGCTCGAGAACCGCCCTCTGGTTGATCTTGCGAAGTAGCGGCGGCTGGCCGATGACCCGCACTTACTCGCCTCCGTCCCTCGGCATGCGCCCTCTCGGTCTCCAGGGAAGTTAGTTCGTTTTGTTTCCGCACATATCCTGCGCCTGGTTGCAAATGGTTGCAAACCCTTCTGCTCGGTCAGAGGACGTCTCTTCCTGCGTCGGTGCAACGGTGCGCGGTGACAGGCATTGATTCTCGTGCTGTTGCATCCCCAAGCGTACTCAAGCAGGGATTTCCACGGCGTACCGGGCCCGCTCCTCGGCGCGGGCGGCCGGAGAGAGCCTTAGCAGAGGCTGTCTGCGCCAGCGCCATAGTTCATGGCGTGGATACGCCGCGCCCCCATCGGGCTTCGAGCACCTCGTCCAGGATGGCCGTCGCGTCGTCCAGGTGTCGCTTCTCCACGACGAGGGGCGGGTGTAGGATGAGCACCGCGCTCCCCGAGAGCGGGTGGTTTTCTACCTCGACGATGAGCCCCCGGTCGAGCAGCGCGTCGAAAACGCGCGCGGCTGGCTCGTAGGCCGGCTCCGGGACGCGTCGATGATGCGGCAACCAGCCACGCCCATGCCGTCGACCAGTACGCCAGCCGGCGCCTGCGGCATTCCTGCCAGGTGCGCCGTCCGGCGCCGGCCGGATGAGTTCGATACCCCACAGGAGGCCGCGACCGCGGACGTCGCCGATGCAGGGGTGCCGGGCTTGAAGTTCCCTCAAGAGACGCCCGAAGTGCTCTCCCAGCGCCGCAGCCCGGACGGCAAGGCGGTCTCGCTCGACTATATCGAGAGTCTTGAGCGCCGCGGCCAGCATCAAAGGATACCCGGCGTGGGTGTGCGGGTGCAACGCAGCCCCGGCAGCCTCGATGCGGCCGGCGAGTTCCTCACGCATGAGCACCGCCGAACCGGGCACGTACCCTGCCGTCAGCCCTTTGCCCGCCACCAGGATGTCGGGAGCGACGCCATCCTGCTGCCACGCCCACGGCCTACCTGTGCGGCCCATGCCGGTCACGACCTCGTCGAGGATAAGCAGGGCGCCCGTGCGGTCGCAGAGGGCGCGCAGCGCCCGCAGGTAACCGGGAGGAGGCACGATGACGCCGCCCCCGGTGAGGATGGGTTCGGCGATGACGGCGGCAGGCGGCCTCCCCGGTCGGCCCGGGCTTGCCGGCCACTCCGGGTGCGGCAGCGGCGCCGGGAGCGGCAGTTGCCCCGCCTGCGCCAGGCGCTCCTCGAGGTCACCGAGGCACCGCCAGGCGCACTCGGGGTAGGTCGCCCCGAAGTCGCAGCGGTAGCAATACGGCGGGCTTGCGTGCAGGAAGCCGCCCGGCAAGAGCTCTCGGAGAGCCGGATTGAGCAACTCCGCCTCGGGCTTGCCGCTCGCGGCGAGGGCGGCGGCCGTCGCCCCGTGGAAGGCGCGCCACAGGCCCACGATGGCTCCGCCGCCCCGGGCGAGCTTGGCGAGCTTCAGGGCCAGCTCGACGGCGTCGGAGCCGGTCACGCCGAAGGCGACCTCGTAGGAGGGGGGCCTGCCTCCCGCGGGCGCCGGATCGCTCATGGTCGCCGCCAGGCGCTCGGCGAGCAGCGCCCGCTCTCGAGTGAGGAAGGCCGGGCTCACCCCGACGAGGCGGCGGAGCTGGGCCGACAGGTGTTCGACCATCTCGGGGTGGGCGTGGCCAAGGATGGCAGCCGAGTGCTGGGCCGAGAAGTCGAGGTACCGGCGCCCCTCGGCGTCGAACAGGTAGACGCCCTCGCCTCGTATCATGGTCCGGGACTCGGTTCGATGGCACGGCATAAGGCGAGACCAGGCCCTCGTCGTCCCACCACCGGGTGAGGTTCGCCGACCCACTACCGGACCGTCCCTACGCCTGGCAATGGCGCGACGAAGTCAGGACGGATCACCCACGGCCACGGGCGAGTCTCTCCCCGGTGAGGGTAGACGGCGTCCATGACGAAGTCAACCCGCGCACGAGGTGCAAGGGTGACGGGCGCTCACCCGTAGAGGTCGGTCCGCCGGTGCTGCAGTGAGGGGAGCTTGCGCCTGACGGCCTGTACCCGGGCCCGGTCGACGTGCACCAGGAGAAGCCCCTCTTCCTCGCCCGCGTCGCCCAGCGTGACGCCGAACGGGTCGAACCCGGCGCTGCGCCCGCAAAACGGCCCTCCGGCCTGGTCGGCCCCGAGCACGTACAGGGTGTTTTCGATGGCCCGGGCGCGCAGCAGGGCGAGCCAGTGCTCCTCTTTCAAAGTCCCGGAGTACCAGGCCGCCGGCACGACCACGGCTTCCGCCCCCCGCGCCGCCAGTTCCCGGAAGAGCTCGGGAAACCTCAGGTCGTAACAGATCGCCACGCCCAGGGGGACTCCGTCGATCTCCCACACGGGCGGCCGTGCGCTTCCCGGCCGCATCAGGTGCGACTCCCGCACCCCCAGCGCGTCGAACAGGTGCAGCTTGCGGTACGCTGCCACCACGCGCCCGCCCGGCTCTACCACCACCGCGGTGTTGAACGGCCGAGCGGGGTCGTCGCTCGTCTCCCAGACCCCGGCGACGACGCAGGCGCCCGCCGCCTTCGCCTCCCCGGCCAACCCCCGGACGAACGGCCCGTCGAGGGGCTCCGCGAATGCCCGGGGCGGCCGCTCCGCCGAGGGCACGCCCATGAACATTTCCGGGAACACCACCAGTCGCGCCCCGGCCGCGGCCGCCTCCCGGATGAAGCGCGCCGCCGTCTGCAGGTTGTGGGCCTTGTCCGGGCCGGAGCCCACCTGCACCAGCGCGACGTCGAGCTTGCCACGCGGGGCGGCCGCGCCGCCGGCGGCGCCGGCGCCAGGCGTGCTGTCAGCGCCGCCCGTTCGAACGCCCATCGGCCGTCACCACCTCGACCCGGTACGCATGGACGATTTCCCGCTGCAGCACCGGATCCCGCATCCGGATCTCGTAAGCGTCGCCCGGCTCCAGCCCGTGCAGCGCCGGAATCGTGCCCGAGAAGAAGGCTGCCTGCGTTCCCCCCTCGCCGGGCACCCCCCGCCGGGCCAGCCACTCGAGCCAGTGGGACGGCGGCAGGAGCTCGCCGGCCGTGCCCCGCTGGTACGCCACGGTTTCGCCGCCCCGGGTGACGTCGCAGGAGAGCTGCACCCGGTCGAAGTGGGCGACCACCTCGTCCAGGGGCCAGGCCCGGGGGGCCACCACGTTGGGGCAGGCGTTCTTCGCCTTCGTCACCGAGTGGGCTTCGAGCGCCCGGTCGGAGTGGTCGGAGCCTACGGTGACCCACACCTCTCCCGGGGTCACCAGCAGCACGTACTCCACCTCGGCCGATGTCTTGGGCTCCACCACCTGTACCTCGGTGGCGTTCAGGAGCAAGTGAGTCGCCACCGGGAAGACCGCAGGAACGGTCTCGGGCGCCGGCACTCCGAGGCGGGCGAGTTCCTCGATGTGCCGGCGAACGGCTTGCTGGTCGCGGCCGGCCCAGCCGGCGTTCCACATGCGCCGCGGCACGAACTCCACCCGCCGCACGCCGCGCACGGTTTCCACGATGAATTGCACGGGCTGTGTCACCCCATCCGGTTGGGCAAGGTCAACGCCAGCTGCGGGAAGATCAGGAGCACTCCCACGAAAAGCGCCACGGCCACCATGAAGGGGACTGCGCCGGATATTACCTCGGAAATGGAGCCTCTTCCCCGGATGCCCTGGATGACGTACAGGTTGAGCCCGACGGGCGGCGTGATGAGCGCCAGTTCGATGAGGACGATGAGCACGACGCCGAACCAGACGGGGTCGAACCCCAGGCGCACGACCACCGGGAACACGATGGGAATGGTGATGACCATCAGCGACAGGGTCTCGATGAAGAAGCCGAGGACGACGTACATGAGGACGAGCACCACCATCGTGCCGGCCGGCCCGAGGTGGATCCCCGCCACGAAGTCGGAGAGCAGATCCGTGAGGCCCACGGTCGCGAAGACGAAGTTGAGGAAGTACGAGGCCAGCAGGACGAACATGATCATGCCGGTCGTGCGCATCGTCGCCTCGACGACCTGCCAGAGCATCACCAGCGACAGGGTACGATACCAGGCCGCCAGCCCGAGCGCCGCGAGCACCCCGAGGGCCGCCGCCTCCGTCGGAGTGGCAAACCCCGTGTAAATCGACCCCACGACCACCAAGAAGACCAGCAGGATCGGCACGATGCCACCCAGCGCCTTCCAGCGCTCCGGCCAGGTGGCCGGTACGGGCCGGCCGACCAGCGCAGGCTTGCGGGCCGAGACCAGCGCCGCCGCGGTCATCATCGCGGCGGCCAGCAGCACCCCGGGCACGATCCCCGCGATGAACAGCTTCGGGATGGAGGTGTTGGTCATGGAGCCGTACACGATCATGTTGATGGAGGGCGGGATGAGGATGCCGAGCGTTCCGCCGGCGGCGATGGAGCCGGCGAAGAAACCCTCGTCGTACCCGAACCGGCGGGCCTGCGGCAGCGCCACCGTGCCGATGGTCGCCGCGGTGGCCACGCTCGAGCCGGAGGTAGCGGCAAACAGGGCCGACGTGCCGATGTTGGCGTGCACCAATCCGCCGGGCAGGCGGTTGAGCCACTTGGCCAGGGCGTCGTAGGTGCGCTCCGCCACGCCGGCTCGCAGCAAGATCTCCCCGAGCAGCACGAAAAGCGGGATTGCCACCAGCACGAAGTCGGTACTGGTGGTCCACGCGATCTCCCCGACTGCCCGGTAGACCGGAAACGACGTGAACAGAGCCCCCAGCGAGAGCCCAAGAGAGCCCAGCACCCCGGCCACCGGGATGCCGGCCAGCAACAGGATCAGAAGGAGCCCGAGCCCGACGACTGCCGTCATCCCCGCTTCGCCCCCTTTGCGGCGGGCTCCTCCGCGGAGCCGCCGAGCCCCGCGAGCCGCTCGACGCCGGCGTAGTCCTGCCGGGCCATGAGGCCCACCACCCGCACCGTGATGAGCAGGAGCACGAGGGCGAAGGCGACGAGCCCCAACATCCATAGACCCTGCGGTATCCAGAGCGGAGTGCCGAGCACGGTGTTGGCCGCCGTGCGCCGCACGAAGGATGCCCACGCCACGCCCCAGCCGAAGTAGGCCAGCGGAAGCACGAACGTCAGCAGGACGAAGAGCGCGACGAGGTGGAACGCGGCTCGCCCCGCGAGGGGGAGCCGCGCCACCAGAACGTCCACCCGCACGTGGGCCTTGCGCAGCAGCGTGTAGGGCAGCGCCCACGCCGTGCTCAGGGCCAGCACGTAGCTCGAGATCTCGGTCGACCCCTGGGTCGAGATGCCCAGGAGCTTACGCACCAGCACCTCCACGCCTATCCACGCGGCAGCCCCCAGCAAGAGCGCGCCGGCAACCCACGCCGCGCCCCGGGAGACCGCCTCTGCTCCGTCGAACAGGCGCTGCCATCGTCCGGCCATCGCCCCGACCCCCCGCGTTCGGCGCCGGCGTCCAGCCGTCACGCCTTCCCGACCCGTCACGGCTTTGCGACCAGTCCGGTGACCTTGCCGATCGTCTCGTTCCACCGGGAGACCCACTCGGGGCTCGTGCGGGCCGCCCACTTCGGCAGCACGTACTGGGTCAAGACCTGGCTCGCAGCCTGCCGGTCGGCGTCCTTCAGCGGGACGAGGTGCATCTTACGGGGCTGCCCGTACTCGCACGGGCCGGTGCCCGTCAGGCAGGCGATGCCCTGCTGGGTCTCACGATCGGCGGCCTTCCAGACCGCGTCCTCGAAATCACGAGCGATGGCCTGCCGCAAGCCCTGCTGGCGCTCGGCGCCGAGGCGGTTCCAGTCGTCGAGGCGCATGGCGGTGACCACGTAGTCCCAGCCGCCGACGGGCAGCGGGTACAGGTACGAGGAGACTTCGCCCCACCCGGCGTGGTACCCCGAGAGGCTGCCGGTCACGGCGCAGTCCACCACGCCCCGCTCCAGCGCCTGGGGCACCTCACTGAACGCCAGGTTGATGGCCGTGCCGCCCACCGCCTGCACGAAGTCGGCCGAGCTGCGCCCGCTGATGCGGATCTTGCGGGCCTTCAGGTCGGCCACGCTCTCCAGGCGGTCGCGGCAGAACAGGATCTGGGCCGGATACGGCACGATCGCCAGGACCGTGGCGTTGTACTGGCGGCGAAACGCCTCGTCCACTACCGGCCGGTAGCTGTCGACGATCCGGCGGGCAAGCCCGATGTCGGGCGCCAGGGCGGGCATGTCCAGCCCCTCGAGCGCCGGCACGTCGCCGATGACGTAGTCGCCGGTGGTCGCGGCGACCTGGTAGAGCCCCATCTGGAGCAGCCGGAAGACTTCGGGCCCCTTGAGCCCCATCTGGTCCACGGAGCTTATCTGGAACGTCACCGTGCCTCCCAGCGCTTTAGGCAGCGTCTCGCCCCAGAACGGCTTCTCGAAGTTTTGGAACAGGCTCAGGTTGCTCCAGCTGCCGACGTACTTCAACTGGAGCGGCGCCGATGCCGCGGCCGCGACCCCGGCCGCCAGGAACAGGAGCGCGATCAGGGCTACCGCCCCGGCCCACCCACCGGATGCCCGTCCCGTCCGCTCGTGGCCTTCCTTGCCTGCCACCTTGCTGCCTACCCTGCCCATGCTCTCGTGCGCACTCCTTTCGTGGCCCAACCCCCTGCGTCAAGTGCGGCTGCCCGGCTGCATCGACGCCTCTCCGCTCGTGGACACCTTCCCGGCCGCGGACGCGCGCCGCCGTCGAGGCCGGCTCGGGACCCCGGCAAAACGCTAAAGGAGTGTACGGATCCGAGCCTTGAAGCTTTCAATGTGCTCCTGCATGGCACGATCCGCTCCGTCGCCGTCGTGTTGACGGATGGCGGCAAGGACAGCCTCGTGCTCCCGCACGATGGGCTCCAAACTGTCGAGCAACCTCAAGGAGAGGAACCACAACCTCTGGCTGTGGGCGTTGAGCCGGTCGATCGCATCCTCGAGATGGGGGTTGCCGGCACTGCGAGCCAGGGCTTCGTGGAACGCGTAGTCGATCTGGATGGCCTCGCGGACGTCGGGTGGCGAGGCGATCGCCCGGTAGCGGTCGAGGAGGGCCTCCATGCGCGCCAGGTCGGCATCGGTGGCTCGCCGGCTCGCGAGCCTGGCGGCAAAAGGCTCGAGCAGCGCCCGCAGCTCGCAGATCGCCTGCACGTCGGTGAGCTCCAGGGGCGCCACCTGCGAGGGGCGGTGTGCGGACGAGACCACGAGGCGCTGCTCCACCAAGCGCTCCACCGCTTCTCTCAGGGGTGTCCGCCCGATCCCGAACCGGGCCGCAAAGAGCCGTTCGTCGATGACGCTTCCGGGCGGCAACTCCATCGTCACGATCATTCGGTGAAGAGCCCGGTAGGCTTTATCCGCCTTGGTGGTGCCGTCACCCGCGGCGGCGCCGGCGGGGGAGCCTCCAGCCAGAGCGCCGGCCGCGCCATGCGGCCTGGGGGCACCTCGCCGCAAGACCAGATCGCCGGTAGGGCCTCGCAACACACCCTGCCTCCTCGCAAGTGCCTCGGGCAGGCAATCGGCCAACGGTCGATCCTCGGTCGACCAACAGTCGGCACAATGACGTTACCATGTTTCTGCTGCCGCTTGCAAGCCCTTGCAGAAGCGCGGGGGCGGTAACTTTTCCGCCCCATCGCGCCCGGACGGGCCGTCACTCAGGGGCGACGCGCAAAGACTCCTGCCCGATGGCGACGGGCTTGCCGATCTTCGCCGACTGCTGCGCCGCCACGGCCACCCGTACGGCCGCCAGCCCGTCTTCGCCGCTCACGGGCACCGGCCCGCCAGACTGCACCGCCTCCACGAACGCCGCCAGCATCGCCCGGTCGGCGTCGGAGCCCCAGTAGAGCCAGCGGTGGGCACGCTCCTTGTCGCTCGACAGCTGTGCCTGCTGCCCGAACGCGTCGATGTCGAGCAACCCCTCGGTGCCGATCACCCGGAACCGCAGCCCGCCCCACGTGGGGTAACTCGCCGGGCGCGACCAGCTGGCGTCGATGGTGCCGATGACTCCGCCGGGGAAGCGCAGCAGCACCATGGCCACGTCGTCCACGCGGCTGCCCTCGTGCAGGAGCGTCCCCGCCTCGGCCACCACCTCGACGGGCTCGTGGCCCACGAGCCACCGGTAGATATCCGCCAGGTGCACGATGTGATCCATCGTGGCCCCGCCGCCCGCCAGCTCCGGATCCCCGAACCATCCCGGCGGCATCCGCCCGTTGTTACTGCCGGTGACGGCCCGCACCTCGCCGACCACGCCCGACGCCACGGCCCGTTTGGCCGTCACCACCGGCGGGCTGAACCGCATGGGAAACGCCGTCATCAAGCGCACGCCGGCCTCGCTCGCCCGGCGCACCATCTCGGCGGCGTGCTCCACCGTGGTCGCCAGCGGCTTCTCGCACAGCACGTGGCGCCTGGCCTGGACGGCGGCGAGCGTGTAGCGGTGGTGCAGCGCGTTGGGCGCCGTGATGACGACGGCGTCGACCGCCTCCAGCAAGTCCTCCAGACGCTCGAAGAAGCGCAGCCCGTAGCGCTGGGCCTCGGCCCGCCCCCGGGCCGGCTCCTCGTCGTAGGCGCCGGCCAGCGCGACGTGCGGCAGCGACTTGAGCCCCGGCACGTAGGCATGCACGTGCACGTGGGCGAAGCTCACGATCCCGACCCGCACGGGCCGGCCTTCGCCGCCCGAAGGCTGCCGGCCCGGAGCTTCGCCACGGCCCGGGCCGCCTGCGGCGGCCATTTCGCGCCTAGCCATCATGCATGCACCTCCACCGGCCGGCCCTCGAGCGCCGCCCGGTTGGCCGCTTCCGCCACCCGCACGGCGGCCAGCGCCTCCTCGGGCGTGACATCGAGCGGCGAGCCCTGCGTGACGTGCTCGAGGAAGTGCTCGAGCTCCAGTGTGTACGGGTCCGGGTCGAGCGGGCTGGCAGGCAGCCGAGTCTCCGCCTCGGGCCCCGGCGCACCCGCCGCCTCCCCCGCCTGCGATCCCGCGGGGCCGGCCCGGGGCGGCCTGCGCCACGAGCGCACGCTCTCCGCCCCGTGGCTCGACCACTGCAAAAGCCCCTGCGTCCCCGCGATCTCCGCCTCGGTCGTGAACGGCGCCCCCGGCGGGAAACTCCACGCGCCCTCGGCCATGGCAATGGCGCCGTTTTCGAAGCGCAGGAGCACGGCCGCGTGCTGCTCCCCCGACGAGCCCGTCGAGGTCTTCACGGCCGACACCCGCGCCACCGGCCCGAAGATCCAGCGCAGGTAGTCGATGTCGTGAACGAGCATGTCCACGATGACCCCGCCGCTTTGCGACTCGTCTCGCATCCACGTGTTCCAGGCGGGCACGGCGCCGCCGCGGAAGCACCGGGCGGACCGGGCCACGCCGAGTTGGCCGCGCACGACGGCCTCCCGGGCCAGCCGGTAGTCCGGGAAGAAGCGCACCACCTGCGCCACCATGAACGGCACCCCGCGGCGGGCAGCTGCCTCGACGGCAGCCTCGGCCTCCGCCGCCGAACGAGCCAGAGGCTTCTCGCAAACGACCGCCTTGCCCGCGGCTGCCGCCGCCTCGATGGCGTCACGGTGCAAGGGCGTCGGCAGGCAGATGTCGACGATGTCCACCCCGGGCAACGCGATAGCCTCTCCGTAACCCGCAACGATGCGGGGCACCTGCCCGCCCCGGCTCTCCTGCTCGCGCTGCAGCCACGCCCTGGGGCGCCCGTCCGACTTGGCGACCGCCACGACCTCGACGCCCTCGGCTTCGAGCGCCTTCCAGGCTCGGTAGTGCACCTCGCCCATCAGGCCTGCACCCAGGATCACGACCTTCCGAGTAGGCAAAGCCCGACCCCCTCCTCCCCTGCCGGGGCAACAGCAAACCGGCCCCGCCCCTGCCGCGAGTCGCCCCAGCCTCACCGGGCATCAGGTTTTGACGGCGCCGGCCGTGAGCCCTTGTACGATGTGGCGCTGGACCGCCACGAACAGCGCCACCGGGATGGCCGCCGCCAGCGGCGGGGCACCGTCCGCCGCATGGCTCTCTCCCTTCCCTTTTCCCGGCCCCATTCGTTCCTGTCCCGGGATCCTGTCACCCCTCGCGACGACTCGGACGCTCCCATCCCAGCCGCCGCAACGCGACCACGGCGGCGCCCGTGATACCGGAATGCGGGCCGAGCTCGGCCCGGGCCACCCGCATCGTGCGCTTCAACCATCCGGGAGCCGTCTTCTCGAAGCGGGCCGTGCCTTCCTCGACGGGGTAGGCGGGATGGGTGCCCAGCCCCCCTCCGATGACCACCACCTCGGGATCGAAGGCCGCGGCCACGTTGGCCAGCAGGATGGCGAAGTAGCCCACGACCCGGCTCCGGACCTCCGCAAAGCCTCCCTCCCCCCTCGCCCCCGCCTCCAGCACCTCCGTGGCCATGACCCGGCGCCCGGCAAACGGGCGTGCCATGGCCTCGACCCCGTAGCCGCCGAGGAGCGGCTCGGCGTCGCCCACCTGGCCACAGCGGCACCGCGCCTGAGAAGCCGACGCGTCCAGTACCATGTGGCCGATCTCCCCCGCCGAGAAACCGGCGCCGTACCAGGCTTCCCCGCCGAGGAAGACGGCCCCTCCGACGCCTGTGCCGATGCTGACGTAGACCGCGCTGGAGGCGCGCCTCGCGGCGCCCGCCCATACCTCTCCCCATCCGCCGGCGCGTACGTCGTTTTCGAGGGCAACCGGCAGCCCGAGGGCCGTCGAGAGCTCGGCGGCGACGGGGCCACCCGTCCACCCCGGCAGGTTGCCCGCGCTGATCGAGACGCCCTGCTCCACGTCCACGACCCCCGGGAAACCCACCCCGACCGCCCGGACACGCCGCCCCAGGGAGGCCTGCTCGTCGACGACCGACCGGACGGCACCCGCGATGACCGGGATCACCCGGGCGGGATCCCTGGGCGTAGCGCGAACGACCGGATCCCCCAGGCGCCGCAAGCCCTGGAAGGGCGCCACGCGAACGTTGGAACCGCCCACGTCGACCCCGACGACCAACGGCTCCTCCACGCCGGCCATCCCGACCCGTCCCTTTCCCTGCCGCTAGTATAGCGCAAGCGCGCACAGGAGAGCCATAGATCGTGCGCGATTGTGACGTCTTTTCCCCGCGTGGTGTTCACTCTCGTTCGCCCGGGCCGCGCCCCGGAACGAGACGGTTGCGCAGCACGGAGCCCATCATGAGTCCGACGGTTCCCCAGACGGCCCCGGGCACCCCGGCGACGACGAGCACCCGCAGTCCGGGTGCCGCGGACACGTTGCCTTCGAACGGCTTCGTTTGTCCCACTCAAACCCAACCATTGCCTGCGCGTTTTTCGCGCGGACGGACCGTCGAGGGATGCAGGAACCTGTCGAGCCGTGTCGATATGTATTGGTGGCCCGGTGCCCGGGGGGAGCGACACGGCCTGAGGGTTGTTACGGCAAACCTTCGCTAGCGCGAATGCACGAGACGCCGTTGCGACGCACTCTCGACCGTAGCCTCATCGCTACATCCGACGCAGGAGAGTCGTAACGAGAGTCGCGGCTGGACATCTACCACCCCCGGCCGGGCCCTTGTCTTGCATCGGCCGGCAGGAGCCCTGGCGGTGGCACCGGCGCCGGTCACGAAAGGGGGTGGCTGCCTGGGGCGCGCTGGATGCCCTCTTCGCTCCTCGGCGGATCGCCGTGGTGGGGGCCAGCCGGGATCCGCGCAAACCCGGAGGGCTCATCTTCCGGTACCTCCTTGAAAGCCGCTCGCAGGTGTATCCCGTCAACCCCTCTGCCACCGAGATCCTCGGCCACCGCACCTGGCCCGACCTCGCCTCTCTCCCTGCACCGATCGACCTCGCCGTGATCGCGACCCCGGCGACCACCGTTCCGGACGTCGTGCGGGCGTGCGCGCGCCGCGGCGTGCCGGTCGCAGTGGTGGTGGCCGGCGGCTTCGGCGAGACCGGGCCAGAGGGCCGGCGGCTGGAGAGCGAGATGGCCGCCGCTGCCCGGGCGGGAGGCGTTCGGCTGCTCGGCCCCAACACGCTGGGCGTGCTGGTGCCCTCGACAGGCCTCGACACGATGTTCGTGGTGCGCGAGCGCTGCCCTCGGCCCGGCCCCGGGCCTGTCGCCTTCATCTCCCAGAGCGGGGCCACCGCCGTCACCCGCATGAACGCGGCCGCCTGGGAGGGTCTCGGCTTTCACTCCTTCGTCGGGCTCGGCAACCGTGTCGACATCGACGAAAACGAGCTGCTGCCCTATCTCGCCGCCCTTCCCGAGGTCAAGGCCATCGCCCTCTACCTGGAGAGCTTCTCGGACGGCGCCCGTTTCTTCGAGACCGTACGCTCTTTGGGAGCCCGGGTGCCCATTTGCCTGGTGAAGACCGGGCGTAGCCCGGCGGGTGCCCGGGCGGCCGCGCTGCACACCGGAGCCCTTGCGCCAGGCGAACGCGTGGTCGGCGGGATCCTGCGGCAGCTCGGCATCTACCGCGCCTACGACGACGAAGAACTCGTCGACGTGGCCTGGGCGCTGGCCCGTGCGCCCCTTCCCGCGGGGGACGGCGTCGCCGTGCTGGTGTCCGCGGGAGGGCACGGGGTCATGATGGCGGACTACCTCGAAGCCCCCGTCCACTCCGTCCACTTGCGGCTGAGCCGGTTGGCCCCCGAGACCTGCGACCGCCTGCGATCGGTGGTGCTCCCGTTCGCCGCGGTCGACAACCCCGTCGACCTCACGGCAAGCGCCACCGTCGACATGGTCGAGCAGGCCCTTGCCATCGTCGGTGCCGATCCGGCGGTGCACGCCATACTGTGCGGCGTGCAACTGGAGCCGCCGGGCCTGGACGCGCGGCTGATCCAGGTCGTCACGGCCTTCGCCCGCTCGACCGCGAAGCCGGTGATCGCCTTTTCCATCGGATCGGACGCCAGCCTGGAGGCCCGCCGCGCCCTCAACCGGGCAGGGGTACCCGCGTACCCGTCCCTCTGGCGGGCCGCCCGCGCGCTCGGGGCGTTGGTGGAGCACGCCCGGCGCGTGCGGGCGCCGAGAGGGCTCAATCCCCCGAGCGAGCCATGATGAGCATGCTGCGCAGGGCGGAAAAGGCCGTCAGATAGTCGGAGGCCGTGTAACGCAAGGTACGGGGGCCCGTCCGCTCCACGCCGGGCATGATGCAGGCGGCGTCGGCCTGGCCGGTGTGCACGGTCGTCAGCTCCACGACGACGGGAGGCTCGAAGCGAAGCAGCGGCACCGCACCCGGCGCGACTTTCTCGACGGCTCTGAGCGCGTCCCGAGATGCCTCCTTCAGCATGGCCCGGGCGCGCTCGGGGTGAACCGACCGGGCGGCCGTGCGGCCTACGGCATGCTTGACGACCACGGTGCGCGCCCACGGCATCCACTCGGCCATCTGGCGGCATGCCGCGTCGTCGCCGCTCACGAGCACCACCGGCACACCGAAGTACCCGCACACCCCGGCGTTGAGGGCTGCTTCGTTGACCGCACGGCCGTTGATGCGCACGTCCCACTCTACGGTGCCGGAGTAGGTGTGGTCGAGGGTCGCGCCGGCCGTCCCTGCGCCGCCGTGGTAGCCCAGGAACAACGCCGCGTCGAATCCCTCGTCGATCCCTTGCACCATGCTGAGCGGCTTGGGCGACCCCTGGATGAGCTCGGCAACCGGGTGCAGGAGCTCGGGATCGAGGTTGCTCATCCGATCGTGCGAGTCGTTGACCACAATCCTCGAGGCGCCGGCCTCGAGAGCACCCTCCACGGCCGCGTTGACCTCCAGGGTCATGAGGCGGCGCACCTGCGGGCGCCACTCTCCCTGGTCCTGCGCCCAGCTGAAGGTGCCGGCGATGCCCTCCATGTCGACCGAGATGTAGACGCGCACGTGCGAGTATGCCTCCATCGGTAGGAAGGGTGCCCGGGCCTGGGTCAGCAGGTACGGCGCGTACCGGGCGACCTCCTCCCGTATCCCGGCCGGCCGCAAGGGCCAATCCGGGCCGGCCGATCCGCCTTCGCCGGTCGAGCACCGACCCCTACGCGACACGGTACGTCGTGCGGCGCAAGGTAGGCCATCAGCACCTTTTCGACGATCTGCCGGGCGTGAAAGACCATATCTCCGGTCACCGGCGGGCCGGCCCCACGGACCGCGACGCACCGGCCAATTGAGCTATGATAGTCACGAGGTGCTGTCCATGAAGGTCGTCTATGTCTCCACCCTGAAGGCCCGGCTTAGCGAGTTCCTGCGGCTGGTAAGAAGCGGCGAGACCGTCCTTGTCACGGAGCGAGGGCGGCCGGTCGCCATGCTCACCCCGGTGACCGAAAACCCCCCGCTCGGCGAGGATCCTCGCTTGCAGGCCCTGGTCGAGTATGGCCTCATCCGTCCCCCGCGGGCCCCTCTTGGGGTGGACTTCCTCGACCGGCCTCGGCCCGCCGACCCTGAAGGGCGGTTGCTTGAAGCCCTCCTTCAAGAGAGGGCGGAAGCGCGATGAGGTTCTGGGACAGTTCTGGTCTGGCGTTGCTGCTTACCGACCAACCCGCCTCGCAGCAGGCCAAGGAGCTTTTTCGAGCAGACCCTGCGATGGTCGTCTGGTGGGGCAGCACGGTGGAGTGCCGGCCCTACCCGTCCCCCCGGTCTCTCCCTTCCAGCACGAAGGGGCACCCGTGAGCCCCGACGGCCGTCAAGGCGCGCCCACCGAAGCAATCGTCCAAACTCCCTTTCGATCGGTTCCTCCTGGGCATGCAGGCGGTCGAAGATGGCCTTGTCTTTGTCTTGGCCTCGATCCCCGCCTTTGCGCATCCGCACCTGACGGAGCTCAGTGCGCCGCACCCCGCCCGGCGGTCGAGGAAAAGTGCCCCGAGGTGGTGGACGCTGCCCAAACCCGCAAGCGGCTCCAGGGAGCCAAAGGTACCCGCTGGCAGCTCATCCTATGGACGTATCTGGCTGGTGGCCTGAAGCGGTCGGAGCTGCTCGGGTAACAGCGGCAGGACGTGGACTTCGAGCGGGGCCTCCTGCGGTTGCGCTGCCAGGCCCTGTGCCAAAAGGCCCGGAGCGCGGTGCTTTGCTCGAGGACTTAAGGACCGAGCGCAGCCGGCGGGAGGTACGGATCCCGCCTGACCTGCTTACAAGCCCGATGATCTACCACGTCTCGAGCAGGGAAGCCAGGGGCCGGAGAGATTCGCCGTCCCCCCCCCCCAACACCGTCGCCGATCTCATGGGTCACTCGGACGTGAAGATCACCGCGCACTACTACGCGAAGACGACGGACGTCCAAAAGGAGAAGGCCCGCCAGACCCTGCAACGGCTCGTGGGGCGGACCCAGGCCGGAGCCCACCTCGATTTGGTGGTGCCCGGGCCGGGATTTGAACCCGGATAGGGTGTTACCCCTACACGCCCCTCAAACGTGCGCGTCTGCCAATTCCGCCACCCGGGCACGCCTCGATGGGTGACGCCCCGATTATAGAGGCGGGCGCCGCCGTGCGTCAAGCGAAGGGGCGCAGCGTGAGACTGTTGCCGAAAGGCGGCGCGGTGAGCGTCTGGACGACGCGGGGGATGCGGGCCCCCTATCGCCGCACCATCCCCGGGCGACTCACTTCGGGCCCTGGAACTGCTCCACCGCCGCCATCGCCATGGACCCGTACACGACCGAGGGCCCGCCGCCCATCATGACGGCCACCCCCACGGTCTCGGCGATCTCCTCCCGGGACGCGCCGTGCTGCAGGGCGTCATGGACATGGCAGGCGATGCAGCCCTCGCAATGCACCGCGATGGCGATGCCCAGGGCAATGAGCTCCTTCATCTTGGGCGATAGGGCCCCCTCTCGCACGGCTGCGTCGTGCAGGGCCTGAAACCCCTGCATGGTGCCGGGGACCGCCCGTCCGAGCTCGCCCATCCTGCGCAAGACGTCGTTGCGGAGCTGGGGGTACGCCTGAGAGTCGCTCACGATGACCGGACCTCCTCGCCGTCCGTCCCAGGCGTTCCACCCGGCGACGGCAATTGTGATGCGTTTCACGATTTCGCCGGGGCACCGGTCATCCCCTGCCTGCGCTCACCGGCTGCCGGTATTGTTCCGCAGCGGGCCCAGTCCGGTGACGGGAGCCAAGGGGGAGGGCCATGACCACCACCGCCGTCCCGCTGGCCCCAGCCCGGAGACTCCCGGCGCGCCGGGCGCCGCCTCGCTCCTGCTAGTCGCGACGACTAACCGGCTGCTCGCAGGGCCTGATCGAAGTCCTCCCAGATGTCCTCCATGTCCTCGGCACCCACCGAGACCCGGATCAGCGTGTCGACGATGCCGAGGCGCAGGCGCTGCTCCGGCGGCATGGCCCGGTGAGACGAAGAGGCCGGATGCGAGATGGTGGTACCTACCTCGCCCAGGCTGGGCACGAGCCGCACCAGCTTCAGCGCGCGCACGAACCGTGCGACGGCAGGCGAGACCCCTTCGACGGTTGGAGGAGCGGCGCCACCCGACGCCGGGTCGGCCAGTCCGGTGCGCTCCCGGATGACAAACGATACCATCGCGCCAAACCCGCCGCCCAGCATCCGGGGCGCAGGCCCGCCCGCCGGCTCGAGTCCGGGATAGTAGACCCTTTCGACGTTGGGGTGGCTTGCCAGGCGCCGCGCCAGTGCCACAGCGTTTTCGCTCTGCCGGCGGATTCGCAACGCGAGGGTCATGAGACCCCGCAGGGCCAGCCAGGCGACGAACGGGGCAGCCGCCGCCCCCAGGACCATGCCCCGCCGCCGCACCTGGGTCACCAGCTCCGCCGAACCCGCCACGACGCCCAGGGTGACGTCGGCGTGCCCGCCCAAGAACTTGGTGGCGCTCTCCACCACCAGGTCGGCGCCCAGCTCCAGCGGCCTGCACAGCACCGGCGAGGCGAAAGTGTTGTCCACCACCAGGCGGCACCCGCCATGGCGGCGCGCGAGTTGGGCCAGCGCCGGCAGATCGGCTACCTTCAGCGTGGGATTGCTGATGGTCTCGACGTACAGCACCCGGGTCTCGGGACGCAGAGCAGCACGTACGGCCTCGAGGTCGCCGGCGTCCACCTGCGTGAAGCGCACCCCGAAGCGCGCCAGCTCCTGCGTCACCGCCCGGTATGTGCCGCCGTACACCTCCGCGGCGACCGCCACGTGGTCGCCCGGGGCCAGCAGGCTCCAGAGCGTGGTGAAGATGGCGCCCATGCCCGAGGCGGCCGCCCACGCATCCTCGGCTCCCTCCAGGTCGGCCACCGCCCGCTCCAGGGTCGCCACGGTGGGGTTGGCCTCGCGGCTGTAGGAGAAGTTGCGGGGAGGCCCCGAGCCCTGTTCGGCCTCGACCTCCGCCATGCGTTCGAGGCTTTCGAATTCGAACACCGACGTTTGGAAGATGGGCGGCGCCACCGGTCGTTCGATGACCACCGGCCGCCTGCGGCCGGCCTGGGCCGACAGCGTGTCGAGCCGGTAGCCGGGCAGGCGAGCATCTCCGCGGTCGGTGCCTTCAAGACCCATGCGTCTCACCTTTCTCTCTCCAGAACGTAGAAGTTGCGCCCGCCGGCGCGCATGAAGTCGACGACGGCGTAGCCCTTGGAGAAATAACCGGTGAAGAGCTCACGTGCGTGCAGACGCCACTCCATGGCCAGCGCCGGATCGCTGCGAAGCAGCCGAGAGAAGTCGTCGGGGATCTGGACGGCGACGCGGGGCCCCTCGGGTGCGGGGGTGACGGCGACGGGACGCTCCCCCTGGGGCAGGTTGGCCAGCGGCGGCTCGGCCAACCGCGCGTTGGCCTCTGCCCCGTCATCCCCTCGGCCGGCACCCGAAGCACCGGAGCCGGCTCCCGAACCGGGCCGCAGGCAGCCGGCCTCGCCCCGTGCCCCCTCCAGGCGCTTCACCGCGGCCTCGACGCGTGGGCTCGTCAGAGCCCACTCCGCCAGGAACCGGTCGGTGGGCACCCCGGCGTTGACGCCGCTCAGCGGGCCGTAGCAGTCGGGCAGGTAGGTGCGCACCACGCAGCCGAGCTTGCGCACGTTGAAGGAGGCGTTGAGGCCCAGCAGCGGGTCGTAGGTCCACACGACGCGGTCGATGCCCCGGGCCAGGCACCACGCTCGCTGGAACAGCTTCAGCCGCACCGCCAGCCCCGTGCCCCGGTACTCGGGCAGCACCGCGAGCATGTGGGAGTGCTGGAGCTTCGGGTCGGCCGTGGGAAAGCCGAAGACGAACCCCACCACCCTCCCGCCCTCGAAGGCCCCGGCCGCCAGCCCGCCTTCGCGGGCGATGGCGATCATGGTGGCCGCGGGTACGACGTCGATGTCGTCCATGCCCCACGCAGCCTGCTGGACGGCCTCCGTCTGTTTGAACTCCGGGGGGCTCGCGAGCTCTCGGACGGTGAAGCGCTGCAGCGTCAACTGGGCTCCCATCGAACGCTCCTCCCCGCCTCACTCCGAGGTCTCCGGCGGTTTCACGGGGTCACGGCCTCGACGCTCACCACGATGCGCCGGCGAAAGGCGACCTGGCCCAGAGGCCCCGAGAGGCCGACACAGGAAGTTCGGCCCGGTCGATGCCTACAACCCGGCCCACGCCACGAGGGCCCACAGGCCCAAGGCCATGAGCAGAGAAAGCGCGCTCGCCGCCACCGAGAGAGCATGCAGCCGGCCGAACTCCGGCGGTAAGGGAGCGCCGCCCTCGGCTTCGCCGGCCTGCGCCCGAAGGGCGTGAATGCGCGGCTGCAACAACAGCGCCCCTACCAGGTCGAGGGCGAGCATCGCCAGCACCAGGACGAGCGCCATGGTCGCCCTGGGCCGCCGGGCGGCAAGCCGCCACGAGGCGAGGACCGCCAGGGCCACCGCCGTGGCCACGGCCGTCCGGTAGTAACCCGGGAAGATCACCTCGACCACCTGCCCGGCCTGCGGGCGGGGAAACCGGGCAAAGATGGCCGGCGTCGCGCTGCCTCCGAAATAGAGGGCCGTCCCGGTCCACCAGGCGAGAGCCACGAGGTACAGGAAGTCCCGTATGGCCGCCACGGTCGTCGCCTCCCTACTGCCCGTCGATGAAGGCCGCCGTCACCATCGGCACCGTGCGGGGAACCCCGTCGTCCAGGACGATTCGCTGTATCCCCATCCATTCCCCCACGATCCGGACGGCCGAGCCGACCGCGTAGGTCACGGCGGCGCCGGGCCCCGGGCCGGAAGCGACCAAGCCCGTACCAACCCGGACGAGCGCTCCGGGCATCCCTGCCGAGGCGGCGTTGCCTGGCTCCTCGACCTGCACCACCATCGTATCGGCCGTACGCGCTACGACCGTACCGGAGAAGCGCACCAGCCGGCCCCACCGGCGCTCTTGCCCCGCCAGCACCGCAGCAGGCTCGAGCGCCACTGACCGGCTCTCGAAAAGAGCGCGCCACTCGGCCTCTGCCCCTGGTGGCTCGAAGAGCCGGGCCGAGGGCCGGTCTCCGAGCGCCCGGCGCACCCGATCGAGCAGGGCCGCTGCGCCCACGAGATCGGGATCGAGCTCCAGCGCCCTCTCGAGCAGCTCCGTCGAGCGCTCCAGGAAATAGGCGTGCCGCCGCTGGCCCTCCTCGTGATGGCGGCGGTCGGCCTCCCGGAGCATTGGCTCGTGCTCCCCCACCACGGCCAGCGCCCTGCCGAACAAGGCCGCAGCGGCCAATCGCCGGTCCACCGCTGCCATCTGCGAAGCGGCCCTGCTCGAGCTCGGATCGAGCTCCCACGCCGCTTCATAGAGGGTACGCGCCCGCACCAGGTCCCCCACGTCCGGCGCCACCGAAAGGCTCGCCCTGGGACGGTAACGGGCATACCACGCGTCCCCGTCGACGGCGAGCGCCTTCGCCGCCTCCACCAGGCCGGCCCTGTCCGCGGCCGTCTGCGGAGGCTTGCCCTCCACGAACAGCTGCATCGCCCCGGCGGCCGCAGGCGAAAAGGGCCGTTCCCAAGGCCCGGGCCCGGGCTGGCCTCCTGCCTGTACCGCCACCGCAGGCGAACCCGGGACGAGAAGCACGACCTCGGAGAGCGTCCCCGCCCCGGCGGGCCACAGCCCTCTCCACCAGATGGCGGTCTCTGCCAGTCTCCAGAGGTAGTAGGAGGCCACCGCGGGGTGGCGCCGTACGACTTCGACGTCGATGTCGTCGCCCGGCAATCGCCCGGGCTCCGCGCCCACCGCCTCCATCACGAGCCACAGCCGCCCGCCGAGCCAAAACGGGGTGACGCGGGTGTCGCCGGGCATTTGCGCCGATAGCAGCGCAGCCAGGGTAAAAGGCGGCTGCGCCCGAGTCTGGGCGCCTGCCCCTCCGCCGCTCCAGGCCCACACCAACGCCCCTACCGCCAGGACGACCCGGGCGGCAATCCGCACGCTTCCGACGCTCCCGCCGCTGGCGGGGGAGGCCGGGCGCCTCCTGGATTCAGGCCGGCTGATCCCCATCGTCTCGCTCGACCCTGCCTCCGCCCCCGGCCCCACGGGTGGAGGGTTCATAGGCCGCAAGCTCTCGCAGCAGGGCGGGCAGCCCCACCCAAAGCACCAGCAAGTCGTCGAGCCAGCCCACGCCGGGGATCAGCACGGAGGGGAGCAGGTCCACGGGGATGATCACGTACAGGAGCCCTGCGAAGATCAGGGTCTTCTTCCAGGAGGCCACACCGGGGTCGTGCAGGTACCGCCACAACCGCCCCAGGTAGCCCCACCAGGAGATCGGTGCGCTCCCGCCCGCCGAAGCGGTGCGGCCGTGCCGGGACACATGCCACGGATCCCCATGAGGCGCATCCCATCCTTGCCCCGGCGCGTCCCACGGGCCACTCCGGCTGGCCCTCCTCAGAGCACCTACGAACCGGCCCCTCACCGGAGCTCCCTGGCGCCGGCCACGGCCGGCCTCGTCCCCGGCCATCTCGCGAGGAACGGCGCTGCCGCAGTACGGGCAGCGCTCGGCGAGGAGCACTTCCTGGCCACACGCTGGGCACTTCATCGCCCAACAGCCGCCCCGGCGGCGCGCTCACGCCACGCGCTGGGCGGCCGCCACCTTCACCTTCTCCGCCAGCCCCCGGGTACGGATGTCACCCGGCTTGGCCAGATGGCAGGCCACGTAGTGATGGTTGCCCAGGTCGACGAACGGCGGCTCCTGCACCCGGCAGATCTCCTCCGCCAGCGGGCAGCGCGTGTGGAAGCGGCACCCGCTCGGCGGGTTGACCGGACTCGGCACGTCTCCTTGCAGGATGATGCGCTCCCTCCGCACCGTGGGATCGGGAATCGGGATGGCGGACATGAGCGCCTGGGTATACGGGTGCAGCGGATCGTCGAACAGCTCGGTCTTGTCGGCCAGCTCCACGATCTTGCCCAGGTACATGACGGCCACGCGGTTGGAGATGTGCTTCACGACCGACAGGTCGTGGGCGATGAAGAGGTAGGTCAGGCCGAACTCCTTTTGGAGGTCCTGCAGCAGGTTGATGACCTGCGCCTGGATGGAAACGTCCAGGGCGGAGACCGGCTCGTCGGCCACGATCAGCTTGGGGTTGACGGCCAGGGCCCTGGCGATCCCGATGCGCTGGCGCTGCCCGCCGCTGAACTCGTGGGGATAGCGCCGGGCGTGCATGGCCGCCAGCCCCACCACTTCCAGGAGCTCCCGCACCCTCCGCTCCTTGGCGGGGCCTTTGGCGATCCCGTGGATGACCAGAGGCTCCCCGATGATGTCGCCCACGGTCATGCGGGGATTGAGCGAGGCGTACGGGTCCTGGAAGATGATCTGCATCTGCCGCCGCAGCCTGCGCATGGGCTCCCGCCCGAGATGGAAGATGTTTTGGCCCTCGAAGTAGACCTCACCCCGCGTCGGCTCCAGCAGGCGGAGGACCAACCGCCCCGTGGTCGACTTGCCGCACCCCGACTCGCCCACCAGGCCGAGGGTCTCCCCCCGGCGGATGAAGAAGTCGATCCCGTCAACCGCCTTGACCGCCCCGACCTGCCGGGAGAAGATGATGCCCCGGCTGATCGGGAAGTGCTTCACCAGCCCCTTCACCTCGAGGAGCACGTCGTCGCGAGCCCCGCCACGGGACTCCTCGCCCGATGCCGTCGTCAACCCACGGACACTCCCCTCCAGAGCTTCAGCGCCTGGCCCTCGGGAGGCGGCGGCACGGGCTCGAAGTTGGTGTACTGCCAGCAGGCCACCTGGTGCCCCTCCGGGGTGACCTCCATGGGGGGAGGCTCCAGCCGCTTGCAGATGTCCCGTGCCAGCTCGCACCGGGGATGGAACCGGCACCCCTTGGGCATGTTGTACGGGCTTGGGACGACGCCCTCGATGGCCTTGAGGCGATCGCGGGTCTCGTGGAGCTTGGGCACCGACTCCAGCAGCCCCACCGTGTACGGATGGCGAGGCCTGGTGAAGATGGAGCGTACGTCGGCCGACTCGACGATCTTGCCCGCGTACATGACGACCACGTGCTCGACGAGCTCGGCGATCACGCCCATGTTGTGGGTGATCAGCATGATGGCCGTGCCCAGCTCTTGCTGGAGCCGGCGCATCAAGTCGAGGATCTGGGCCTGGATGGTGACATCGAGCGCCGTGGTCGGCTCGTCGGCGATGAGCAGCTTGGGATTGCACGACAGCGCCATGGCGATCATCACGCGCTGGCGCATGCCGCCGCTCATCTGGTGGGGGTAGTCGTCGATCCGTTTCTCGGGTGATGGGATACCCACCAGCCGCAGCATCTCGATCGCGCGCCGCCGGGCCTCGGCCTTCGACACCTTCTGGTGCAGGATGATGGCCTCCATGATCTGGTTGCCGACGGTGAAGACCGGGTTGAGGGAGGTCATCGGTTCCTGGAAGATCATGGCGATCTCGTTGCCCCGGATGCGGCGCATCTCGGACTCCCGCTTTTGCAGGAGATCCTGGCCCTCGAAGAGGATCTGGCCGCCCACGATGCGGCCCGGCGGGTTGGGCACCAGGCGCATGATGGAAAGCGACGTCACGCTCTTGCCGCAGCCGGACTCCCCGAGTACGCCCAGCGTCCCCCCCTTGCGCAGGGAGAAGCTGACGCCGTCGACGGCCGGCACGACCCCATCTTCCGTATAGAAGTACGTCTTCAGGTTACGGACGTCGAGGAGCAGCTCCCTCCCGTCACGTCCTCCGGCCGCGGCCTCCACGGCCGGCGAGGCTACCCACGAACCCAACTGCCGTCCCCCTCACCGATCATACCTCGTAGCAGGCGACCCATTGGCCCGGTGCTTTCTCCTCCAGAGGGGGATGATCCTGCCGGGCGCACCGGCCGGTCGCGATCGGGCACCGCTCGTAAAACCGGCAGCGAGGCGGAGGGTCGATGGGCTTGCTCACCCCGCCCTTGATGGCGATGGTGGCTTTGGGAGCCTCCGGGTCGGGCACGGGCATGGCCGCTACGAGCGCCTTCGTGTAGGGATGCAGGGGCTGCCGGATGATCTGCTCGGCCGGCCCGACCTCGACGATCTTCCCCAGGTACATGACGGCGATCCGGTCGCACAGGTACCGGGCCACCGCCAGGTCGTGGGTGATGTAGAGGTAGGTCATCTGCAGCGATTCTTTGAGCTCGAGCAGTAACTTCATGATCCCCGACCGGATGGAGACGTCCAGCATCGAGGTCGGCTCGTCGGCCACCACGAACTTGGGCCGCAAGACGAGCGCCCGGGCGATGGCCACCCTCTGGCGCTGCCCGCCCGATAGCTCGTGCGGGAAGCGAAACTCGAAGGCGGAGGGCGGCGTCAGCCCCACCCGCTCGAGCTCCTCGGCTACCCGCTGCTCCCGATCGGCCAGCGAACCGATCCCATGGACCGCCAGCGGCTCCGAGACGATGTCGAAGACGGTCATCCGGGGGTTGAGCGACTCGTAAGGGTCCTGGAAGATCATCTGCGCGTTGCGCCGGAAGCGCTGCAGGTCAGGCCCCTCGATGCGGCCGAGGTCGAACCCCCCGACCCGTACCTCCCCCGACGTCGGCGTGGTAGCCCGTACCAGCAGCCGGCCGGTGGTCGTCTTGCCGCACCCGGACTCGCCGACGAGGCCGAAGACCTCACCGTCCCGGATGCTGAAGCTGACGTCGTCCACCGCGTGCACGAAGTGCTCGGCCTTGCGAAACCAGCCGCTGCGGATCGGGAAGAGTTTGCGCAGGTGCCTGGCCTCCGCGACGGTCGCCGGCGGCGCTGCCGTGACAGCCCCTCTGGTGGCCCCGATAGCGTCGCTCATGACGCCCGCTCACCCCCTGCGGCGGTCGCTCTGGCGGCGAAGTCGGCCCGCACGTCCTGCCCGGCCACGGGGTGCCAGCAGGCCGCCAGGTGGTCGTCGCCCGCTCGCGCCAGAGGGGGCACCTCGGCCCGGCACTGCTCCGTGGCGTACGGGCAGCGCGGGTGGAAGGCGCACCCGCGTGGCAGGTCGAGGAAGTTGGGAGGCTCCCCCGGGATCGTCACCAGATCCCGCTTGGCGCCCGCGATGCTGGGAAAAGCTGCCATGAGCCCCGCCGTGTACGGGTGTTTCGGCCGCTTGAACACGTCGGACGCCTTCCCGAGCTCCACGATACGCCCGGCATACATGACGGCCACCCGGTCGCTGACCTCCGCGATGACCGCCACGTCGTGCGAGATGTAAATCATCGTCATGTGCAGCCGCCGCCGGATGGCGTCCAGCTCCTGCAGGATCTTCTCCTGCACGATGACGTCCAGCGCCGTGGTGGGCTCGTCGGCAATCACCAGCTGGGGGCTGCACGACAGCGCCATGGCGATGACCGCACGCTGTTTCATGCCGCCGCTGTACTCGTGAGGATAGTGATCCATGCGATCCGGCGCGAGGCCCACCAGGTGGAAGAGTTCGGCGATCCGCTCCCGGGCTTGCTGGCGGCTGACGTGGGGTTCGTGGGTCTGGATCACCTCGACGATCTGATCGCCGACCGTGTACACGGGGTTCCAGGAGTTCATCGCCGCCTGAAAGATCATGGAAACCCGCCGCCACCGGATGGTACGCATCTGGCTCTCCGACAGCGGCACCAGGTCCGTCCCGTCGAGGTAGATATGGCCGCGGGTGATGCGGGCGTTGTCGGGAAGCATCTTCGTGATGCTGATCGCAAGCGACGTCTTCCCCGAACCCGACTCCCCCACGATGCCCAGGGACTCGCCCCGCTCCAGCGCCACGTCGACGTCCTGGACGGCCGGGATGGCGCCCCGGCGGGTGGTGTAGCGCAGCTGCAAGGCCTGGATGTCGAGCAGCGGCAACGGTTCGCTCACCTCTTTCGCAGCCGGGGGTTGATGACCTCGTCGAGGCCGCGGCCGACCAGGTAGAAGGCCGCGCACAGAAGGGTGATGGCCAGCCCCGCCGGCAGCCATAGCCACCAGAACTTGTCGAACATGAGCAGATAGCCGCCCGTCTCGGCGGTGTTCATCATGAGGCCCCAGCTGATGCGCACGTTGAGCAGCCCGAAGAACGAGAGCGTCGCTTCGCTGAGGATGGCCGCCGTTACGTTGAACATCATGTACAGGAACGCGAGCGGCATCACGTTGGGGACGATGTGCTTGCGGATGATCCACCAGGGGCTGCCGCCCGCCAGCCGGGCCGCTTCCACGTACGGGCGCACCGAGACCGAGAGGGCCTGGGACTTGATGATGATGGTAATGCCTCCGAACCCCGAGAGAAGCCCGATGATGAGCGCCAGCTGGAAGAGATCGATCTCGAAGAGCGCGCCGAGCACCAGCAGGAAGGGGATGGTCGGAAAGAGCAGCAACAGGTCCGCGATGCGCATGAAGATGGTATCGATCCAACCGCCGAAGTAGGCCGAAAGCGTGCCCACCAGCGTGCCGATGACCACGGAGAGCACGGCCGAGAGCACCCCCAGGACGAACTCCCAGCGGGTGCTGTACATGAGCTGGCTCAGCACGTCCCTGCCGTACGGGTCCGTGCCGAGCAGGTGCTGCGGCGACGGAGGCGAGGGGTGCAGGATCATCGGGTCGTAGCCGGTGATCGGGTCGTAGACCCGGGCCGGCCACACCGTCGCCATCAGGATGGGGTGCAAGAGGGCCAGAACGCCGAACAGCACGATGATGGCAAGCCCAATGGGGCCGATGCGGCTGCTCCTGAAGAGCTCCCAGTTCTCGCGAAACGTTCGCTTCCAGAGCCGCCACCGGATCTGCCACAAGGTGGTCGCAACGGGGGCTGCCGGAAGCGGAGCTGCCGGGTGCGCCATGGTTGTCTTGCGTGCCACCTTCGCGGCTGCTACTCAGCCGCCGTGATTTCCCCGCCGGCCACCCGCAGGCGGGGATCCAGGAAGGCATGCAGCAGGTCGGCCACGATGTGGGCCAGGACGACGAAGACGCCCGTAAAGACGAACGCCCCGACGGCCAGCGGGTAGTCGTACACCCGCGCCGACTCGAGGAGCGTCAGGCCCAGGCCCGGCCACGAAAAGACGGTCTCCGTGATGATGCCGCCGCTCACCACGCCGCCGATGCTGAGCGTGAAGCTGGTGACCACGGGCAACAGCGCCGTGCGCGCGGCATAGCGGTCGCGCACGACCCGGTCGGGCAGCCCCCGGGCCCGCGCGGCCATCACGTAGTCCTCACGGATCGTCTCCAGCATGGAGTCGCGCATCAAGAGCATCGTGCCGCCAAAACTGATGAGCGACAGCGTGAACACCGGCAGGACCATGTGGGAGGCAATGTCGAGGGCGTAGCGGGCCAGCCCCGACTGCACCCACCAGGCGCCGCTCGCCAGGAGCCCCCCGCCCCAGAGCCCCACCTGGGTCAGGGCGCGCCCGCCGACGGTGCCGATCCGCGGGATGCCGAGCCCGTAGCCCACCATCAGCAGCAGGGCGAACAGCGCCAGGTTGACCAGCATGAGGCCGAAGACCTGGTTGCTGCTGACCGAAGCCGTGCGCCACACGGAAGGGCTGATGAACTGGTTGAGCGGAAAGAGCTTCATCTGGTAGGCGAACAGCCACATGACGATGAGCCCGAGGAGCGGATAGAACGCCGTCCAGAAGGTCACCCCCACCGTGGTGGCCGCGTAATCCACCGTGGCCCCTCGCCGCCAGGCGATGATCCGGCCCAGCAAAAACCCTATGTAAAACGACACCACGGTCGCCGTGAAAAAGAGCACCACCGTGCGGGGCGCCCGCTCGGCGATGATGTCCCACACGGGCCTCGGATATTGGCTGAACGAGATGCCGAGGCTGCCGCTCAGGAAGTTCTTGAGGTAGGACGCGTACTGCATGTACCACGGCTGGTCGAGGCCCAGGCGACGCTCCAGCTCTTGCCGGACCTCCGCGGTGATCCGGGGGTTGTTGGTGTACAAGACGGTGATGTTGCCGGGCATCGCCTGGAGGATCAAGAACGTCACCGTCATGTACACGAAGATGGTCACGATGGCCTGAATCAGGCGGTTTACCAGGAAGCGTCCCAAGTGCCCGGCCCCCCAAAGCCAGCGGAGGGGGTCGCTTCTTGCGGCCCCCTCCACCGGGACTCCTCGGTGACTTACTTCATCAGCTGGACGGTTGCCTGCAGGCCGTAGACGTACTGCAGCCCGCCCAGGACCTGCGTGTACGGGTACTTGACCTGGTCCTTCCGGTACGCCTCCATCACCGGGGTGTCGAAGAGGACGATGTACGGCACCTCTTCGGCGAGGAACCGTTGTCCCTCGAAGGCGTACTTGCGGGCCGTCTCGAGGTCGGATGCGTCCTTGAGAGCCTCGGCGACCTTGTCGAACTCAGGGTTGTTGTACCCGCCGGCGTTGAAGCCGCCCGCCTCCGCCTGGCTCGAGTGGAAGAAGAGATAGATGTGATCCGGGAACAGGGCAAGGCTCCAGCCCAGCATGTACATGTCGAAGTCCTGCTCGTCGTACACCTTGCTGGAGATGGTGTTGAAGTCGGTCAGGCGCACCCGCAGGGGGATGCCAAGGTCGGCCACCCACCGCTCGATCCACAGGGCGAAGGTCGCCCGCAGCGGGTCGTATCCCGGCGCCGGGGCCAGCATCTCGAACGGCTTGACGGGCTCGCCGTTGGGAAGGAGCAACCCCTCGCCGGGCTCATACTGATCCTTCTTGGCGTCCTTGATCACGGGCTCCTTGCGCCACTTGAAGCCGGCCTTCTTCAGGAGCTCCATGGCGGCCTGCACCCGCTCGCCACGGGTCATGCCCTGCCCCCAGATCTTGACCTCCGGGTTGTACCAGAAGGCGTTGCCCGGGGGCACCACCGTGGCCAGCGGGAACGCGACGCCCTGCAGCACGTCCTTGGTGACGAAGTCGCGATCGATGAGCGTCGCGATCGCCTGGCGAAACTCCTTGATGCTGAAAGGCTCTCGCCGCATGTTGAAGCTCAGGTACCGGAAGCCGTTCGTGTTGTTGCGGATGATCTCGACGTTGGGGTTGGCCTGGAGCTGCGTCTGGAAGCCCCGCTGCAGCCCCAGCGAGTTGAAGATGTAAGAGACTTCCCCGTTGAGCAGCGCCAGCACCGCGGCGTTCTGATTCTGGTAAATCCGGTAGATCACGTTGTCGACGTACGGCCCCTCGGTGTATTTGAGGGTCACCTCGCCGGACGGCGTCGGGTCCGTCGTGGCCCACTTGAAGTTGAGCTTCGGGTTGCTGAGGCGGAACCCACCGTTCTTGAAGAACTCGGAGGTCTCTCCGCGGAAGGACGTGTACGGGTTGACGACGTTCTCGAAGAAGGCTCCGCGCTCCCACCGGCCGAACTTGAGCCCGCCGATCGCGTCCGGCTGTTTCACGTCCGCGGCGAGGAGGCTCTTGACGGGATCGGCGTCCTTCAGCGCCTTTTGGACGATAGGCTCCCACAGTTTCTTCTGGACGATGGGAGCCTGCAGGATCCCGTACTGCCAGTCCGCCAGGCCGGGCTTTTTCTTCAAGAAGAACCGCACCTTGTACTGGCTCAGTTTCTCCACCCTGGCAAGGACGGTCTTGGGGGCGTAGCTCGCCCAGTTGCCGCCCAACTTGTCCGCGTCGAACTTGAGGAGCGTATCGTAGGTGAAGACCACGTCGTCGGCCGTGAAGGGGGTCCCGTCCGACCACCGGATGCCGGTCCGGATCGGCACGTCGGAGGTATACAGCGTCGTGCCACCCTCGGTCACCTCTTTGAGCGGTGTCGGCACGTCGGCCGCCAGTGACGGGGCCCAGACCCACGTGGGCGCCGCGTTGCCGTACAGCATGCCGTAGTAAATCCCGTAAGTCACGTACGAGTTCCACACGGTCGCCTGCGGGCCCAGCCCGGCGAAGACGTTAAGAGTGGTCGGCTCCTCGAAAATCGCCGTCTCGTACGTAGCCGCCGCCACGGGCACACTCATGGCCAACAGCAGGACCAGCGCCACTCCCAACAGCCGAAACCGCATGAACCGCCCTCCTTCTCTGGCATGCTCTGGAGCATCCACGGGCTCCACCTCGGCGGTGGGGAACTTCGCCTCAAGCGACCCTGTTCCTTCCATCGATGCGCAAGCGCAACCGGGGATTGGCCTGGATGCCGGGGATGCGGCCGCGCTTGGCCACGGGCTTGCCCTCGACCATCTTGAGGTCGAGGGTCATGTCGAGCGGCGGCGCCGACGAGATGTAGCTCCCCACCCCGAAGGCGTCGGCTCCGGCCGCCGCCAGCTGCTGCACCCTCTCGGGCGTGAGCCCGCCCGAGACGAGGATCTTGACGTGCCGGTATCCCGCCTGATCCAGTCGTGCCCGCACTTCGGCCACCAGGTCGGGCGTCACCCCTCCCCGCTCGCCCGGGGTATCCAGCCTCACCCCTTCGAGCGCCTTGCCCAGCACCTCGGCAACCCGCAGCGACTCCTCGGCCTCGTCCTTGTACGTGTCGACCAGGATGATCCGGGGCGAATCCGGCGCCGTGTGATGATGGTACGCAAGCGCCCCGGAGACGGTATCCCCGAGGATGAGCATGAGGGCGTGGGGCACCGTCCCCACGGGCTCCTTGCCCTGCAGCTTGGCCGCCAGGATGCAGGCGGCGCCCGAGGCCCCGGCCAGGAGGGCCGCCCGCTCCATCACCGGCGCCACCGCCGGGTGGACGTGCCGGGCCCCGAACGAGCTCACCGGCTTGCCGCCGGCCGCCTCGACCACGCGGCGGGCCGCGGTGGCCCATCCGCTCGATTGGGCGAGGATGCCCAGGATGGCCGTCTCGTACACGCCGAACGCACTGTACGGCCCGGCGATGCGCATCACGACCTCCTTGGGGGAAAACCACTCCCCCTCGTCCATGGCCCAGACCTCGATGGCCCCCAGCCCCGGTGGGCGGTTTTGCAGCAACCGCAGCGCCTCTTCGACTCCTGCCAGCATCCCCTCCGAACGGGGGAAGATCTCCGCGACCACCGGAACGTCGGCCTTCCCCTCGGCCCGCAGCACCTGCAGGGTCTTGACGAAATAAACGTCGGCGGTATGCCCCGCCAGGATCTCGTCGTGCTCTGCCGAGAAAAGCGGCCGCGCGGGATCGACCCGCAGGCTCTTGACGTCGGCTTCGCTCTCCAGGAACTTGGCTCCCATCGTCACCACGTCTCCCACGCCACCTTGCCCCCCTCGGTTACCCGAGCCCCTCCACGCCTACGATCCGTAGATCCACTGGTACAGCCGGCGGATCCGCAGCACCCGGGCCACGAACCGCCGGGTCTCCCCGTACGGGATCCCGTCGACCCCGCTCTCCGTGCCGTCCCACTGCGACTCGGCGAGCCACCGGTCGACCCGGCTCCTGCCCGCATTATAGGCCGCCAGAGCCAGCGTTTCCCGCCCCTGGAACTCCTGTATGAGCTGAGCCAGGTACTGCGTGCCCAGGCGCAAGTTGACGTCAGGGTCGAACAGGAGATCGGGGAAAAAGTCACGGTCTCCGGACTGTTGAGCCACCCACTGGGCCGTCTCGGGCAAGAGCTGCATGAGCCCGCGAGCCCCCCGAGAAGAGACCGCGGTCGGGCTGAAGTTGCTCTCCACCCGCACGACGGCGGCGACGAGCCACGGATCGAGCCCGTGCTCCCTCGACCAGCGCACGATGCTCTCCCGGTAATAGACCGGGTAGACCCAGCGCAACACCCACCGCACGTGGACCACGCCCCACACGGTCAGGCCCAGCATCCCGGCCAGCACCAAAAACCAGCCGAGCGCGAGCCGCCGGGACGGGTGCCCGGGGCTCACGCGGCGCCGGGCTCGCACGGGACCGTGACTCCCAGCCGGGCGGCCAGCGCTGTCAGGATGAGGGCCGCCGAGGCGACGTTGGTCGCCAGGGGCACGTCGTGGACGTCGCAGACCCGCATCAGCGCGCTGATGTCGGGCTCGTGGGGTTGGGCGGTCAACGGGTCGCGCAAGAAGATCACCGCATCGACCTGGCCGGCTGCGACCTGCGCGCCGATCTGCTGGTCGCCGCCGTACGGGCCCGACAGCATCCGCTCTACGTCGAGCCCCGTCGCCTCCGCCACCACCCGCCCGGTGGTACCGGTGGCAACCAGGCGGCAGCGCTCGAGGACCGGGCGAAAGCGCCGGACGAACTCCACCATCGCGGGCTTTTGCTTGTCATGAGCCACCAGTGCGATGCGCACGAAGATGCCAGCACCCTCCACAGCCGGCGCACCTGGCGCCGGGTCTTCTCCAAGCGCCCCGAGTTGTCGACCACCCAGTCCGCCAGGCGCCGTTTACGCTCGAGCGGCCACTGGGCCTCGATGGCGCGCTGCGCCTCGCCCGGGTCGAGGCCCCGGCCCGTGGCCCGCTGCAGGCACGTCTCGGGGTCGGCCCAGACGACCACCGTCACGTCCACCATCCGGCAGGCCCGGCGGCCGGCCTCGAAGAGGAGCGGCACCTCTACCACGACGGGGCGGGCCCGGTGCTCCTTCTGATCCGAGCGCATCAGGCCCGCCACCCGCCTGCGAAGCTCCGCCAGGATGATGGGGTGCGTCACCGCGTCGACCTTGAGCCTGGCCCCCGCATCCTCGAAGATGCGGCGGCGAATGGCCGCCCGGTCGAGCTCTGCGTCGGGGCGCAGCACCCCGCCCGCCCCCAGTGCCTCCACGATGGCCCGCCAGACCGGGCCGCCCGGCCGGGACAGCTCCCGCGTCACCGTGTCCGCATCCACGACCCCGGCCCCCAGGGCCCGGAGCATCTCCCGCACCACGCTCTTGCCGCTGGCGAACCCGCCCGTCAGGCCGACCACCGGCACGTGCCGGCAGCACCAGCGGCGCGCCGCCGGCCCCACGGCCGCCCACGGGCACGGATGGCGGCGCCGGGCAGGCGGCCCGCCGCGCCCGCTCGGCCCCGGAGGCGTCCACCCCGCCCCGAGCGCCAGCCCCGCCACCCCCAGCGGCGCCGGTGGCCTCGAGCCCGCCAGGCTACTTGCACTCCCGCCAGTTACGGCCGCTCTTGACGTCGACGACGAGGGGCACCGACAGGTGCACGACGTTTTCCATCGTCGAGCGAACGAGCTCGCCGGCCCGCTCCACTTCGTCCTGGGGCACCTCCAGCACCAGCTCGTCGTGTACCTGCAGCACCATTCGGGCCGCCAGCCCCTCCTCCTCCAGGGCGCGGTGGACGGCCACCATCGCCAGTTTCATGATGTCCGCGGCCGTACCCTGGATGGGCGTGTTCATCGCCATGCGCTCGGCGAAGGCCCGCTGGGCGTACTGGCGCGAGTGAAGCTCCGGCAGATACCGCCGCCGCCCGAACAGGGTCGTCACGTAGCCGAGCCGCCTCGCCTCCTGCACCGTGCGGTCGAGGTACGCCTTGACCCCGGCGTACTTGTGGAAGTAGCCGTCGATGTACCGCCGGGCGTCTTCCTGCGACAGGCCTGTCCCCCTGGCCAGCCCATATGCGCTGATCCCGTAGACGATGCCGAAGTTGATGGCCTTGGCCCCGCTGCGCATGGCCGGGGTCACGGCGTCCATCGGCACCCCGAAGACCTCCGACGCCGTACGGGTGTGGATGTCCTGCCCCGAGCGGAACGCGTCGATGAGCACCTCGTCGCCCGCCATGTGGGCCAGCACCCGCAGCTCGATCTGCGAGTAGTCGGCGCTCATCAACACCCACCCGGGCATCCCGGCGACGAACGCCTCCCGGATCACCGCGCCCTGGTCGGTGCGCACGGGGATGTTTTGCAGGTTGGGATTGCTGCTGGACAGCCGCCCCGTCGCCGTCACCGCCTGGTGGAAGGTCGTGTGGAGCCGGCCGGTGCGGGGATGGACCAGGGCGGGCATGGGGTCGACGTAGGTGCCCTTGAGCTTGACCAGCTGCCGGTAGTCGAGGATCTTCCGCACGATCTCGTGCTGGTCGGCGAGCTGCTCCAGCACGTCGGCGCTCGTGCTGGGGCCGGTCTTGGTCTCCTTGACCACCGGCAGCTCCAGCTTGTCGAAGAGGATGTGGCTGAGCTGCCGGGGCGAGTTGATGTTGAACGACTCGCCCGCCAGCCGGTAAATCGCCTCGGCCGTGGCCTCGATCTCCCGCCCCAGGGTCTCTCCCAGCCGCGCCAGCGCCTCGGTGTCGATCTTGACCCCGACCTGCTCCATCTCGGCCAGTACCGGCCACAGCGGCATCTCGATCTCCCGGTAGACCCGCTCCAGGCCGTCCTCCTCCACCCACCGGGCCAGCGGGCCGGCGAGCAGGTAGATCGCCTCCAGGCGCTCTCTGGCGAACTGCCGCACCGTTTGGGCCAGGTCCCGGGTCTGGCCCTGGACGGCGGCGACCAGCAACTCCGGGACCGGCGCCTGCTGCACGGCACCGTCCGGCGGCTGCCGGGCTCCTCCTCCCTTGCGAGGCTCGACCCCCGCGCCTGCCTCGACCATGCGCCCGAGGAAACGCAGCGCGATCTCCTCGAGAGTGTGGTTACCCTGGCCCGCGCGCAAGAGGTAGGAGGCCAGCATGACGTCCTCCACGACGCCCCTGAGCGCCACGCCGCGGCTGCCCAGGGCCACGGCGGCGGTCTTGGCGTCGTGGCACCACTTGGGCGCCTGCGGATCCTCGAGCCACCGCGCCAGCGGTGCAAGCTCGGCCGGCCACGACTCCCCGGCCGCCGCCACCAGCAGGGCGGCGCCCTCGTTGGCAGCAGCCACGGCAACCGCCGGCGCCCGCATGGGGTCGGTCGACGCCGGCACGACCAGCACCGCCGCAGGCCCTGCCCGCCGTAACCTCTCCACGGCCTGCGCCAGCGCCTCCGGCCGGTCGAGCAGCTCCGGGAGACCGAACGGAGCCCGCCCGTCCGCCACGCGGCGCTCGGCCGGATGCCCCCTGCCCGTGCTCCCGGACTCCCCGTCTCCCCCCTCGCCGGATTGCCTGCGGCCCCGGGAGACCCTCGCGGCGCCTCGCGCCGCCGCTCCCTCACCAGCGGCCATGCCATCCTGTCCCGGCGCCGCCGCCTGGCCTCCTTGCTCTCCCTGCTCCTCGGCTGTCGGCCCGTTCGGGCTCTCCCCGGCCTTCCCCCCGGCGCCTGCGCCCCTCCGGGCAGCCTCGGCGACGGCCGGGTACATCTGTCCGAGGCGCGCGAGCAGGCGCGAAAACTCGAGCTCCAGCAGCAGCGAGGCGAGCCGATCGGCGTCGGGCTCCCGGCGCCGGCAAGACTCCCAGTCGAGCTCTACGGGCACCGTGGTGACGATGGTGGCCAGGTGACGGCTGAGCCTGGCCTGATCCCCGAACCTCTCCAGCGCCCTGGCCACCCGCCCCGGCAGCTCGTCCACGTGTCGGAGGATGCTCTCCAGGTCGGGGTACTGCTGCAGCAGCTGCGATGCGGTCTTCTCCCCGATGCCCGGCACCCCGGGGATGTTGTCGCTCGTGTCGCCCACCAGCCCCTTGAGGTCGGCGACCTGAGCCGGCGCGATCCCGAGTACCTGCCTCACGTGCTCGGGCGTGAAGCGCTCCATTTCGCTGATGCCCCGCCGGGTGATGAGCGCGGTCACCCGATCGCCGACGAGCTGCAGGATATCCCGATCCCCGGTCACGATGAGCACCTGGCAGGTGGGGTCTTGCTCGAGCGCCTGGCGAGTGAGGGTCCCGATGACGTCGTCCGCCTCGAACCCCTCCACCCCCACCCGGGGGATGCGAAACGCCTCCACGAGCTGCTCGAAGCGCACCACCTGGTGACGCAGCGGGTCAGGCATGGACGGCCGCTGGGCCTTGTACGCCTCGAACTGGCGGTGCCGGAACGTAGGCCCGGCCATGTCCTGCGCCACGATCACGTGGTCGGGGCGCTCCTCTTCCAACAGCCGCACCAGCATGGTGGCAAAGCCCAGGACCGCGCTCGTCGGCTCGCCCCCGCTGGTGGTCAGCATCGGCAGGGCGAAAAAGGCGCGGTGGAGCAGGCTGTATCCGTCGACCAGCATGAGGCGCCGTGCCGTTTCACCCATCCGTCCGGCCTCCTCCGGTGTCCGGCCCTCTCCGGCGCGGTCGCCCGGAAGAGCCTGGTCGTTTTGCCCGGCAGTGGCCCCAAAGGCCGTCGCTGCTTGCTTTACCGGTAGTTACAGAAAGGATGTTCGACTGTGCGGCTCCAAATTCCTCGACACGCGAGGAGAGGAGTGTGCAGCTTCTTGCGAGGTCGTTCGCTTGCATGGCTCGGCCTCATCGTGACCTTGATCGCCGCGCCGGTGGTCGCCACGGCGGCGACCGGCCAGCGCGCCGGCGCTCCGGAGCCGGCCACGGCTGCCTCGAAGGCGTCTCCGAGCGCACCGGCACCCGGAGGGTATACCGACGTCACCGACGCCGCATTGCGCCGGGCGCTACAGGCGCTCGAGCCGACGGGGGCACTCACGGCGTTCCCGGGAGACCACTTTCGTGCCTCTCGGGCCATCACCCTGGGTGAGTTTGCCCGCGCCGGCGTGGCCGCCTTCGACATGACCCTGCCCGCAGGAGCGAGCCCCGAGCGCGCCGCGGTGCAGGCCCTCATGGAGCGGGGGATCTTGCCCAAAGTCACGGACCTTGCGGATGCCGCCTCGACCCCGCTGTCGGTGGGCAACCTCCTGACCGCCGCCGTACGGCTGGCCGGAATGGGCTCGCTCGCCGGCCGGTGGCCGGCGCCCAACGGCGGGGATCCGTCCGGGGCCGCGATGGAGCTGGCCAGGGCCGCCGGGATGGTACCCGCGACTATCCGGTCGGCCACCGAGGCCCGCCGGGCCGCTACCCGCGGCGAGGCCGTGCAGGTGCTCTATCTGGCGCGCCAGCTCTCCACGGCGAGCGGGCGCTTGCAGCTGAGCCAGGCCAACGCCCGCCGTGCCACCGTGACGACGGATGGGGGCCCGGTGCCCCTGCGCTTCTCCGACACCACCCTGGTGATGCGCAACGGCCAGCCCTCCAGCGTCGAACGTCTGGCCACGGGGGACCAGGTGACCGCCGTCCTCGACCCGGCAGGCGAGGCGAAAGTCGTCGTGGCGTCGGGTGGCAGCATCCTGGACCAGCAGGTGGCCCTGGAGAAGGCCCGCGACCTCCTGCGCCAGGTGGCCGAGTACCTCACCCCGCAGCAGTGGCAGATGCTCCTGCAGGGGGACTGGAAGGGTCTCACGACAACCCTGACCCCGGAGGTCTATGACCGGCTGATGGCCCTCGGCATCGCCCCGTGGGAGGCCGAAGCCCTCATCAACCGGGATTGGGCGTCGCTCCGGCAGGTAGCCATGGACCGGCTGGCCCAGGAGGGGGCGACCAGGCTCAACGTCTCCCCCGAACTCATCCGATCGGTGCTGGCCCAGGACTGGGCGAGCGCCCGCCAGCTGGCGCAGCAGGAACTCCTGGAGAAGGTCATCAACCAGCTGATCCTGCCCAACGCCGGAGGCAGCACGACCGCACCGACGGTGCCGCCGCCCTCGAGCCCACCGGCACAGCCGCCCGCAGGTGCCGTCCCGCAGACGCCCACCGCTCCGGCGGCACCGGCGAGCCCCGGAGGGCCGCCGGCCTGAGGCGCCAGGCAACCGAGTCGCTCACAGCACCACCGGAATGGCCTCTTCGATGCCGACCGAGGGCGGATCGACCCCGCACCGGTAGGCCAGGACCTGCACGCCCCCTCGGGCTGCACGCTCGAGGGCTTCGGCGAACGCCGGGTCGGCCTGCCGGTGCGGGCTGAACCGCAGCGCGTCACGTCGCTGGACCACGAAAACGACGAACGCTGCGCCGCCCGCCTCGGCCGCCCGCAGCAGCACCTCCACGTGACGGCGCCCCCGAACCGTCGGCGCATCGGGGAAAAGCGCCGTGCCCCGCTCGACCAGCGTCACCGACTTGGTCTCCACCAGCGCGAGCGCTTCTCCCCGTTCCAGGAGCAGGTCGAGACGGGTGCCGGGCTCCTGGGGCACCGGGTATTCGAGCCGTTTCACCCGCCAGCCCCGGAAGACGTCCAGCCGCTGCTGCTCCACGGCCTCGGCCAGCAGCCGGCCCGGCAACCGGGCGTCCACGCAGACCCAGCCGTTGGGGCCGAGCATGAAGAGCGCATCCCCGACCGTTCGCCTCGGGAGGTTCACGGTTCGCCTCCGGGAGGTCTCGGGCGCACGGGAAGAGAGGGCGACGAGCGTAGGCCTTCCCGGCGTGAGGAGTTCTCGCAGGCGCCCGGAGTTGGGCAGGTGTGCCACCTGCCGCTTGCCGTCGAGGTGGAGTGCGACGGCGAAGCGGTTGAGCCGTGCGAGCAACGTGGAAGGCTCGAGAGCCGATGCGACGTTCATGATGGGATTGTAGCGCGCGGACGCGAGTCGGCCGGCTCCGTCGCCTGGATCGGAGCCGGCCGACGGCGGCCCCTCATGGGGAATGAGGATGTCGCCTCCCCTGGGGCCGCATCCCCGCCCCGGATGCCCGCCGAAGCTCAGTGGGCGTAAGCCTGGTCTCGCTCCTCCACGGGCTGCCGCCGGAGCGCCATGGGCCTCTCCGGGCGCTCGATCTGCTCGGCCGCGCACTGCTCGCACAGGCCGTAAAACTCCAGCCGGTGCTGGCGCACCTTGACGCCCATCAACTGCTCCACGGCCCGATCGAGCGACTCGTCTACGGGCATCGGGACGTCTTCTACCCGGCCGCAGCGCTGGCACACGAAGTGGTAGTGGTTTTCGGGCGTGCCGTCGAAGCGGCTGTACGAGCTCCCGTAGGAGAGCTCGAGAGCCTCGCCCGAGGCCGTGAGGATCTTGAGGTTGCGGTAGACGGTGCCGAGGCTGATGTTGGGCAGCTCCTTACGAACCTCCTGATAGACCCAGTCAGCGGTCGGGTGCGACTTGGTCCCCCGCAGCACCCGCAGGATGACCTCCCGCTGCTTGGTCTTGCGGATGAACCCCTGGACTTTCTCCATCCCAGACCGTCCTCTCTGCTGCAGCGACGATGACGACGTCCTTTGCTGCAACTCGTTGGCATTGCTGTACTTTGTGACGAATGTCGCAAACCTCGCTTTGAGGATACTGCTGACGATGGTTACTGTCAACACGAACCGTCCAGTTTGTGACAGATGCCCGGGACATTGATCCAGCGTAACGGGTTTCGTGCCCCCATGTCGAACGTACTGTCTCGAGGCGGGATCGGGCGCTCGCAGGCCTTTCGCCTCCGGTTCTCGTACCTTCCCCGTTGAAAGGAGTCACCCCATGCGGTCGACGTTCAACGCCTCGGGCGGATCGGCAGGCCCGGAGCCTCGCCGGCCCAAGGTCATCGGCATCATCGGGGGCATGGGCCCGGAGGCGACGGCCGACCTCTTCTGGCGCATCGTCCGGCTGGTGCCTGCGTCGAAAGACCAGGACCACCCTCGGGTGCTCATCGACAGCAACGCGCAGATCCCCGACCGGACGGCCGCCATCAAGGGCGAGGGGCCCAGCCCCCTGCCCATGCTCGTCGAAACGGCGAGGGGCCTGGAGCGGGCCGGGGCAGAGGTGCTGGCCATGCCCTGCAACTCCGCGCACTACTGGTACGACGAGATCGCGGCGGCGGTGCGAGTGCCGGTGCTGCACATGATTCGCCTGGCGGCGGCCGCCACCCGGCAGGCCCTCGAGGAGCGGGTCGGCCGGTCGGGCACGCCGGTGCTCCTGCTGGCGACCACCGGCACGGTGCTGGGAGGGACGTACCAGCGGGCGTTCGAGGAGGCGGGGCTCCGGCTGGTCGTGCCCGAGGCAGCCGTCCAGGAGCGCGTCATGGAGGCCATCTACCGGGTCAAGGCCGGCCAGCGCGCCGTGGCCCGCCCGCTCGCGCTGGATGCTCTGGCGCGGGAGACGCTGCGGCTTGTGCCCGGGGCCGTCGTGCTCGGGTGCACGGAGCTGCCGCTCGTGCTGCGCCGGGAAGATACCGCCGTGCCGTTGATCGACTCGACGGAGGTGCTGGCACGCGCCGTCGTGGAGTATGCCGTTGGGAGCGTGGCCGAGGAGGCGGCCGGTACCTGACGGGGCCGCCTCCTCGGGCTGCGGCTTCGACGGCCTTCTCAGAGGTCGACGGAGAGCGACAGGCGGTGAGAGTCCGGAAGGGCCGGGTGCATGAGGTACGCGTAGTCGACCTTGACTGCCCCGAGCGCCACCCCGGCCCCCAGGCTCACCTGGCGCTCCCCTCCGGGGGCGAAGGCCACGCCGCCTCGCACCGCCAGTTGTCCCACCCATGCTTCGGCGCCCACCCGGGTGGTCGCATCCTCGAGGCCATGGTCGCCCGCCACCAGCACCGGCCCCAACCGCACGGCGGCTCCGATGGTCGTGGCCGGGTCAAGCGGGTCTTCGACGCCGTCCTGGTAGCGCACCACGCCGATCGCCCCCGCCCGCAGGTTGCGGCGGCTGATCCCCACCTGGGCCGCTCCCGCCTCGACGAGCAGGCCCACGTCGGCGGTAAACGCCTGGCCCTGCACGTCGGCCACGGCCTGCCGGTAGTAGCGCGCCGCCCCGCCCGCGTAGAGCGTGGCGCCGGCCGCTCGCGCCACGGCGGCCGCACCGCCGAGAGCCACGGTCAGCTCCTGATACCCGGCGGCGCCGCCTGCGGGCAGGCCGTACTCGTCCGTTCGGTCGACGGCGCTCGTGGTCAGCGAGCCGCCCGCCGCGAAGCCGGGGATGCCGCCGCTCACGGCGACGTGGTCGGCCTCGCCGAACGGCCGGGTGTACAGGGTGGTCACGTGGGGACGCCTCACCAGGGCCAGCGCCGCCGGATTGGTGAAGAGCGTGGCGGTCTCGTCGACAAGGCCGACCGATACGCCCGCCATGCCCAGCAGCCGGGCGCTGTACCCGATGCCCCCGGCCGCCATCGTCTGGGCGTAGTCGGCGGCTCGAGCCGCGGCCGGCCAGGTCATCGCCGCAGCCAGGGCCAGGAGCACCGCCGCTGTCAGCACGGGCGGGGCGTGCCGGGTCGCGGGCGGTGCCACGGGCGGCCCACCCGCCGGGTACCCCTTCCGCTGCCGGCTGTCATGCGTTCGCATCCTGGGAATGCCTCCTCTCTTGCTGTCCGCCGGCGCCGGCGCCTCAGCGGGCGACCAGGAGCTTGCCGGTACTCGTGCGTTCTCCGGCCTTGAGCACGAACAGGTACATCCCCGTGGCCAGGGGCTGGCCCGAGGTGTTGGTCAGGTTCCAGTGGACGAAGTGGGAGCCGGCCGTCGAGGGCAGAGGTTGCTCGTAGACCCGCTGGCCGGCCACCGTGTAGACCAGCAGCGTGACGAAGGGGTAGTCCCGGTCGAGCGAATAGTAGAAAGTGGCCACTTCCCTGGCCGGGTTGGGACCGACGCGGATGGCGAACTGGCGCGGCGACACCTCGGCGGCGTAAGCCCGGTCGGCCGAGATCTTGCCGTAGCCCCACACCACGTTGGGCGTGACGCCGGTGTAGAGGTCGGAACGGGCCGTGCTCGTCAGCAGGTCCCGGACGTCCGGCGTGGTGAGCCCGGGCACCGCCTGCAGCATCTGCGCCGCCAGACCCGCCACGTGCGGGGCGGCCATGCTCGTGCCCTGAAGCGACAGGTGCTCCCGATCGGGGACGACCAGGTACTGCGGGCCGAAGGTCGAGTTCGTCGCCGCGTACAGGTCGGACTCCTTCGCGGCCGTCGCCACGATCCAGGAACCGGGCGCGCTCACCTCCGGCTTCTGGCGGCCGTCCCGGGTGGGGCCGCGGCTCGTGAAGGGAGCGTAGCTGCCCACGGGCTCGGTGCGCGGCACCACGACGTTGCCGTTGATGCTCTGCCAGCGATCCCGGGTCATGTACGCCCCGACCGTGATGACGCCCTTCGCCACGCCCGGCGAGCCGACGGTCATGTTGGGGTCGGCGTACTGCACGTCGAAGGTCGCGTTGCCGAAGTAGATCCAGCCGTCCCAGCGGCCGGCGGGGGAACTCGCCCCCGGGCTCACGGTGAGCGTCCAGGTGCCGGTGGCGGCGTCAGCCGGACAGCCCGGTGCTCCTTGCGACCCCAGCACCTCGATCTCCACCTGGTTGGCCGTGGTTTCGGACTGCACGGACCCGATCGACGCCAGGGCCGGCGGGCCGTTGGAGACCAGGATGCATCCGTCGGGAGTGACGACCGGTGCTTCCGGCTCAGTCCCCCAGGCCGCGCTATACGTGTGACCGCCGGGCGAGGTGAGGGACACGGTGAACCGGCTGGCCTCCGGGTACCAGAGGGAGATGGCATACCCGTCGGGGTCGGGCTGGTTTCCCGGCGTCGAGGGGTCCGCGTCAGGCAGCGTCAACCTCGCCGACGTAGCCGGCCCGCCCGCCGTCACCTCGGCGCCGGCGTGGATGCGGTCGGATCCCTCGTTGCCCGCCGACACGACCACGATGCGCCCGGGCTTGCTCGCCAGGTTGGAGACGGCGAGGTCGAAAGCCTCCGTCCCGTCGTGCGGCCCGAACTGGCCGCCCAGGCTCAGGTTGACCACGGCAGGCCGGCCCAGCTCGTCGGCCTTCCGGAAGATGTACGCGACCCCGTCCACGATGTCGGTGTCGTGGAGGGTCGTCCGCACCATGATGATGTCGGAGTCGGGCGCCATGCCGACATAGCGAGCCGGGTATCCGGCCGGCTGCGAGCTGCCGTCGGAAGCCTGGATCCCCGCCACGTGCGTGCCGTGCCCGTAGTCGTCGACGGCCTTGACGATGGCCCGTGGGTCGTACGCATCCCTGACGCCGCTGGCGATGTCCTGCTCGATCTGCGCTTTCGTGTACTCCGTGCCGTAGTCGAACCCCGCCGGCGGGTTGTGGGGGCAATCGGCCGGCGCGCACGGCATCGGCCAACCCGCCCCGAAGTAGCTGATGCCGGGCATTTGGTCCCAGATGAACAGAATTCGTGACGCCAGCTCCTCCTGATCGCCCGGCCCTTTGGGGGCCCGGAAGTCTTTGTGCAGGTACGAGATGCCCGTGTCGACCGCGCCCGAAATGACGCCCTTTCCCCGCAGGAAAGGCTGCATGGTCTGCAGCACCTGCGCGCCGATCTCCGGCACGCTCCGATCGAGCGTCAACCGGACCCGGCGCCCGAGCCGGATGGCCTGCACCCCGGGCGCGTCCTTCAGGCGGCGAATCTGGTCGAGGGTCAGGTGGGCGGTGACCACGTTGCCCGCCACCGTATTGGGACGGGCCCCGACCGAGGCCAGCACCCCCGGGTTGTCGGTGATGACGAAGACTCCGAACCGGTCGGCGGGCACTCCTCTGGACGCCACGCTCCCGGCACCCGCTCCCGAGGGCTTCAGGCCCTGACCCCCCGCGGAGCCCTGGGATGGGACGCCCGGCACCAGCATGCCCGTTTGCGAAGGCCGGAACATGGGAACCGTGACGGGCCGGTTGTCCCGGTACACCGCAAACAGGCCGGCGAGCGGCGCCAGATCGATCTCTTTCTCCTTCTCCGCCTGCTTGAGGAGCCACTTGAGCGCCGGGTCGAGCCGGGCACCGCTCCGGCTCCCTGTCGCGCTGCCCGGCGCCGCACCCGCAGCGGCGGCCACGAGCAGGACGATCAGCAGCAAGCCGGCTGCCAGGCCCCAGAGCTTAGACACCCGTAACGTCACAGATCGAGCCTCCCTTCCCGTGCCTGCGCTCGTCCCTTCCCACGCACGCGGCAGTCTCGCTTCCCCCGGCTGGCCCACCCCCTCCTACCGCCGGCCCCGCGGCCCACGCGCGTCGAGCGCCCGTCGCAGGCGTGAAAGGCGCGAAAACGCGGGGTGCCGTTCGTGGCGGGGGACCACGCGAAGTTGGAAACGCTTCCTGGAATTAGGCTCCGGTACGATCGAATCCTTGACGGCAAACGTCGAATGGAAACGAGTTGAATCGAAGAAAGAAGAGGGCCGAGCTGCCATACTTGGAAGCATGGAACCTGGGTTGGGGTTTGTTTCGTTTGCTGGAAAGGAGTGAGCTTAAAACGTGGCCTGCACGAAAAGGCGTGCCCACCCCGCCTGGAACGGAACGGGGTCTCCGGCGGCGATCGAGCCCGTGCTCATCCAACTCGGGGGTTGTTGCCCGCGGGCGTAGCCTACCTCCAGCCCGCCGCTCCACCGGGCCGAGAACCGGTAGCCCACCTGGCCCGACACTTCGAGCCGCCACTGGGGTTTCGGCGCCGCCCCCGCATCCCACGCCTCGCCCCGGGCACCGCCGGTCGAGGCAGAAAAGCGCCACGGCCCCTCCGGCTCCCATGCCACGGAGTGACTCCACTCCACGCTGCGGCTGCCCTTTGCGGCCGTTGGTTCGCCGGTCCAGCGCACTCCGAGGCGTGTCGATTGGGGCCACCGGGTCATACCTTTCCACCCGAGCCGCAGCGTGGCGGCGTACGTCTGCGTCGTGGCCTGGCGCCCGTCACCGAGGGTGGTGACGTGGCGGGCGTCCCGGGAAAGGGTGAGGGAAGGGTCGACCCACGCAAACGCCTCGGTGCCGGCCGTCAAGGACAGCCGGTCGTCCACGGCGCGCCGCGCCCCCGGAAACTCCGCCTGCTGGTACCGGCGGCTCGCATCCAGCGTCAGATTGAGGGAGGCAGGTTGCCACGTGGCCTGGAGGCTGCCGCCGGCGCCCGTGGTCGTCGCCCGTGAAAGCGGCGAACCTGTATAGGCCCATTCGATCCGCCCGGCCGGGGAGAACGTCCACGGCCCCGCCGCCAGCGTGGGCGCAGCGAGCGACACCCGGGCCTGCCGCTCGAGGCGGTCCGGGGTCACTCCCCGGTCGGTCACCTGCCAGCCCGATTGCTGGCTGAGGTCGAGCGTGGTGCGCACCAGGCCCAGGTTGCGGCTGGCGGTGGCTCCCAGCTGCAGGTCCTGGGCGCCCTCGAGGCGCGACGCCGCCGCCCCGTACGCCCAACCTGCGGGAGCGTCCAGGTCGTGCACCCTGAGCGGATAGCGGAATCGCACGCTCAGCGTCACGTCCTGCGCGGGAGTCGCCGTCAGGTCGGCCAGCAGGTTGTGCGCGACGTACCCGGCCGCGCCTGCTTCCCGGTAGCGCAGGTTTTCGTACCCGACCGCCGCGACGAGGCGCCGGTCCCAGAAGCTCTCCTGCAGCTGGACGCTCCGGCTCGAGACCGTCACCTCCCACCCTGCGGCCGCCTCGTCCCGGTCGATCCGGTCCCACCGCACGCTGCCCCGCAGCTCGGGCGGGCCCATCCACGTGGCGGGCGCCGGCACGGGCAGCGTCCACGTGACCGTGGCCTCGTCGGTGAGGGTGCGCCGGATGCGCCGGACGCTCGTACCCGGCGACTCGCCCGGCCCATCCGGCTCCTGGCGGGCAAGTCGCGGGTCGGCCGTCCGGCGGTCGGCATGGCTCACCTCGACCCCCACGCTCTCCCCAAAGCGGTGCCGCACCGCGACGTGCCACGCCTCTACCGCCCGGCGCTCGACGTCGTTGATGGCGAGAAACGGGGCGTCCATCCGCTCGTACCCGGCCTCCACCCCGCCCTGCGGCCAGGCGTAGCCCAGGTCGAACCGGCCGGCGAGCCCGTCGTAGACGGCGCGCCGCTCCGGGTCCCGGTATCGAGCGGGATCGCGGGCCGGCAACGCCTGCTCGGAGGGCAACATCTCCCCGGCCAGCGGCTGCGGCGCCGGCGGCGGGTCGACCGCCGGATCCAGCGTGAACAGCCCGGGCTGTCCGGCGTCTTGCGCCCGGGTCGCCACCCAGAGCTGCAGCGAGGGCTGTCCCGGCGACCCGGCGCCGGCCAGGACGGTGCCGGCGGCCGTGACCGGGCCGGCCATCGCCGGGTCTGCGCTATAGGTGACCGCGGGCAGGCGCCCCGGCGCGCCGGGGTCGATCCCGTACAGCCCCCGGTCCGTGCCCACCCAGAGCTTCCCGGACAGGAGCCTCAGGGAGCGCACCCTACCGGCCACCCCGCCGACCTGGGAACTCCCCGTGCTCCCCCGCCCGCCCGCGCCGGTGGGCCCGCCCTCCGGGGCCACGTCGAGCCACTCCAACCCTGCTTCGCCCCCGGCGAAGATGCGCACGTGCAGGCCTTGCGTGGAACCCTGCGAGCAGTCCAGACAGACCGCCGCTACCCTGTCGACCGGCCGGCCCTCGAAAAGGACGTGGGTGCCTGCTCCCCACCCCTCATCCAGGCCCCACAGGGGGATCCACAACACACCGCCGGGACCCGCCGCGAGCAGCGCGGCGGCCGCGGGCGGCGCTCCCGGATCGTGCGGTCCCACCGGGGCGAAGGCCAGCGACCGGAAGCCGCCCCCGGGCCACGGCGGAAGAGCGGCAGCGTCCAGGCCGTGCCAATCGGCCAGGCTCGTCGCGTTCCACTCCCCGGCCCCCGCCCAGGCCAGGCCTCTGGCCGTCGCCACCCAGACGGAGGGCTTGTCCGCCGGCCCATGGGCTACCCGGCTCGCAGGCGGCGGCGCGACCCCGACGTAAAGCACGTCCCGCACCTCGTTGGACGGAAGCCCGCCGGACGCGTAGCGGCGCAGGTAGCTGGTCGCCTTCTCGAAGCTGGCGGGACCCTGCCCGGCGTCGACGACCGCCGTAAGCCCGGACTCCGTCCCGAGCAGCCACGCATCGACCGGGCCCACGGGGTCTCCCAGGCTTCCGTCCGACACCGTGCCGCGTGCGGCGCCCGCGACGGCCAGCACGTTGGTCCCGCTCAACCCGGCCCCCGTGTCGTACCGCCGCCATGTGCCCTGCATCACCTGGCCCGCAGCGTCCAGTGCCCCTACGGTGAGGCCCGCCCGGTGCCCGAGCAGCACGTAACCGCCCCACCCGCCGCCGGATACTCCCCCCGCAATGGCCTGCACCTCGTTGGCCTGCGGCTCCCGCACGTTGTCGTCGAACGGGAAGACGTCGTGCGACCACGCTGTGTCCAGCTCCGCCCAGAACCCCTGCTCCGGGCGCACGCCCTGCCATGCCCGGTAGCCTCCCACGAGGGCAGCGACCGTGTGGGAGTTAGGCATGGTGCGGGCCCGATCCGGTTCGACCAGCGGCCGTGGCTCGTCCCCGGCGAACAACAGCTCGCCCGCCACCCGCCATGCATCGCCGGGCTTCCATCCCGCCCTCACGCCCAACACGTTGCGGTTGTACTCGGTGGTGGCGCCCGGCCCGCCCCGGAAGTACTCGAAGCGCACCTCGATCGTGTCGGCAGGGCCTGCATCCCGAAGCAGCACCAGCACGCCGGTCTCGTAGTCGATGGTGTAGTCGACGTCCCGGCGCAGTTGCTGGCCGTTGAGCCGCACCTCCTCGCTCCCGGCCGCCACCGAGGTGCCGAGCGCGTAGAACCCCCCGGAGACGCGGTAGCGGTACCGGGCCTGCAGCGCCCTGAAGCTCTTGGCCAACGCCTCGATGGTGCCGGGCACCCCGCCGATGGTCGCCGGGAAGGCAACCTTCAACACGCCCTGCTCGGGGAACACCATCCACGAAAACCCGTACGTGTCCGCCGGCTCGACACTTCCTTCGGGCCGCTCCACCTCGACGACCAGCGAATCCTGTTGCAAAGCGGCGTTGCCCGTCAGGTACAGCACAGAGGCGGGCGTGCGGGCAGGGTCGGGCGCCTTCGACCGGTCGAAGGCGCCATCGGGTGCGACCTCGAGGTTGGCGGTGCCCGTGCCCAGGTACTCCCGGTAGTCCGGGCAGGTGCCGAGCCAGGAGGCCCCCACGGGACCGCTCGCGCCCGAGCCCGACAGGGGCGCCATGGCGCTGCTCCATCCGGAAGCGCCGGGATAGTCGCCTGCTCCTGCCTCGATGCGGTAGTACTGGCGCACGAGCGAGAGAAACTGGCGCTCCAGGTCGCTTCCCCGTACGAACGGGTAGGTACGCCGGCCGGCGCCTGACAGGCGGTTGAGCTCGTTGTACCGCTCGATGAGGAGCTCGACGTGGGAGCGCAGGAGGTCGAGGGTTTCGAGCTGCAGGAGAACGTAGCCCCGGGGCGACGTTCCCTCGGGATTCGCCACTGCCGTGAAACGGCCGGAGTCGAGCGGGAAGAACGCCCGGGCGACGTCCTCGGTCGAAAGGCCGGGCGGGGGTAGCTGGGACGGCGGAGCGTACGGCTGGGGCTTCAGGACGCCGCGCGGCGCGCTGCCCGGCCCGGCGTCGACCAGATACCCCAGCCCGAAGTCGTCGAGAAGCTGCTTCAACGAGGAACGGCCGTCCCTCGTCTCCCCGCACCCGGCGGCAGGCGCCGAGTCGGAGGGAATGAGCCATACCTTCATGAAGTCGGGGTCGAAAGCCCGCGCCAGGCGAAAGCCTTGCGCGCCCCTGGCGTCTGCGACCAGCGCCACCCCCTCCCGCGTGGGGGCGTACGAAGGCGAGAAGGCCGGAGGAGCGGCGGGCACCCACCGGGTGGTATCCTCGCTGTTCGGGCCGTAAAACGTCTTGGTCGCGGGAATCCCCCTGGCTCGCCCTGCCAGCGCCCCCAGCTCCCAGGCTCCCCAGCGAGCCTCGACGCTCAACCCTTTCAACGTGGCCGGGCCGGCGGCGTAACGGCTTTCGGATCGAAGCCGGACGTCCCCGAGGTGTGCGGTGGCGGGGCCCCAGGTGAAGTCGATGCCGATGAGCTGGAGGTTTTCGCTCCGCACGTTGTCCAGGTCGGTCGACACCTTGACGCCAGGGGCCACGTCGCCCTCGAGGCGTAACCGGAGCTGCTGTTGGAAGGTGGCTTGCCGGGCGGCGTAGCCCTCCTGGCCCAGCAGGCCTGCCGCGTCGCCCCAGGCGACGCGCACGTTCCACAGGCTCTCCCCCGAGGCACGCAACGACGGCGAGAAGCCCCCGGCGGAGGGCTGCTCGGGCTGGGAAGCAGCGGGTTGCTCCGGCGGGACCTGCGCCTGCTCACCCGGCGCCACGGGCCCGAGGGGCAGGGCATGGGACGGGGCATCCCGCACGAGCACCCCGATGATGGCCAGATATGCGGCAAGAAGCGCCGGCTTTGCCTTCCTGCAGGCAAGACGGACGAGGCGTGCTCGCGCGCACCAGGGATGCACGGGTGCCGCGCCTTTCCGGGAGCTCGTGCCAGGTCTCACAGCTCCGGCTTACCGGACGTCTCGGAGGATCTCGTCTCCAGGAATTCGGCACGAGGTACGCGCGACTGACCGTGACGCGCCGCACCCGTCCCCGCTCACTCTCTCGCCCACCACCAACCTACTCCGCCCGTCTACCCGGCGCCGTCCCGGATTCGCCCGAGGGTGTCGACGATCCGGTAAAGACGCGCCTCTACGTTTCGGGGTTCTGTGCGCTCGTCGCCCGCTTCGCTGGCGCGCAATGCATGGCAGGCCCGCGCCAGCTGGCGGGCGATGTCGGTCAGTTCCGCCACGACGCCCTCGATCTCGTGGCTGGCTTTGGGAACGGGCTGCTCGTGCGCACGCGGGAGGTAGTACCCGCCGCCGGGGCCGCGCCTCACGGCCACCTGGCCCTGGTCGACGAGCATCCTTGCTTGCATGCGGGCGTAGCTCCAGCATACGCCCAGCGCCTCGGACAGTTCCTTGGAACAGATAGGGTGACTGTACGAGGCATGGCGAGTTCGCAGGTATTGCACGATGAGACGCTGGAGGGTCACCCCCCGTCACCCCCGTTCGAGCCTCGCGCAGTGGTCGTGCCGGCCACAATCGTACCGAAGGCCCCTGCACCGGTCGCCATGGCAGCTGTCCAGAGGGACATCGGCCCGGCGGCCCATGAAATCGAAGCACCGCTCGACCCGGCTCACGTGCCGCCTGCCCACACCTCGACGGCTAGAGCTGCGGCCAGGCCGAGGCCTGCCCCGACCGCGCCCCATCCGGGGAAGGGTTGGGCGACGAGTTCGGGCAGCATGTCGGTGGCCACCACGTACAGCATGGCTGCCGCCGCGCCCGCGTGCGCGGCCGGCAGCCACCCGGGCGCAGAGACCAAAGTCAGATAGGCCGTCGCCGCGGCCAGGGGTTCTACGAGTCCCGCCGCCGCAGCAGCAGCCCATGCGAGCCACCGGTGCACGCCGGCCGCCCTCAGCGGCACGGCCACGGCCAGCCCCTCCGGCAGGTTGTGGGCGCCGATGGAGACGGCCAGCATGGCCGCCCGAACGGGAATAGGAGCGGCGTAGGCGGCGCCGACGGCGAGCCCCTCGGGGATGTTGTGCACCACGATGGCCGTCCAGAGCAAGAGCGCCCGGCGGGCATGTTGCCGCCGGGCGCTCGGGGGTGGCCTGCGCCCCTGACCAAGAACCGCCCGCCGGACGACCCGGTCCAGCCCCCACATGGCCACCGTGCCGCCCAAGAGCCCCCCGGCCGCCTCCCCCGGCCCGGTGTTGAGGGCGGGCACCCCGAGCCCCCAGATGGAGACGACGGTCATGACTCCCGCGCTCACCCCCATGGCGAACGACCGCACGTCCTCCGGCAGCCGGGCAAACGCCACCGCCGGCAGGGCCCCCACCGCCGTCGCCAGCCCTGCAGCCAGGCTGGCCCACACCACCTGCACCCCGTGGCCCTCCCACGCGGAGGTGTACGCGGCGAGGGCGACGAGCAGTACGCTCCGCAAGTGCCACCCCCGCCGGCGCAGGGGCGGGACTTCACCGGGGCGGGGCCCGGTGGCGAGCGCGAGCAGGGGCGGCCCCGTCTTCCGACGAACCCGCCCCCACTCTCTCCGCTCTGCTACGCTCGCAACGCCTGGACTCCGCTGCCGCCCGGAATAGGACTTCGTACCGGGACCTGCGATGCATGACTCCGGCCCTATCCCACCCTAGGGCTACTTGGATTTGCCTTCTCTGTCAACGCCTGTGGGAGGGCATGCTAGTGCACTGGATACTCATTTTCAGCCGCTCTCCTGCCGGCGCTCGGCGGCACGTTACATACGGTGTCACTTCGGTCCCGTGCGCGCTCCGAGCCCGAGCGCCTCGACCGGGGTATCCTCGCGGGCGAGGCCCTGCCCGTCGGCGGCCGGGGACGAGCCGGCAGGGACGTGGTAGAGCGTTCCCTAATCCTCTGGTCAAACGCCGAGGAGGTCGACGATGGCAGGCAAAGCAGGCTGGACGACGCCGGAAGGCCCGGCGGCGCCCTCGGGCTCTCCCGGTGGCCCGCTGGCACCGGAGGAGGTACGCAAAGCCGTCGCCGTGGCGGCCGGCCGCGAGGCAGGCAGCGTGATGCTGCGGGGCGTCGACGTCGTCAACGTCTTCACCGGGGAGATCCTCCCCGGGCCGGTGGTGTTCGCCGGCCGCCTCATCGCGGCCACCGGCGAGCAGGCCGCCCGGTCGCAGGCCCGTGAGGTCGTGGAACTTCCCGGAGGGCTGGTAGTGCCCGGTTTCGTGGACGGGCACGTTCACCTGGAGTCGGCGCTGGTGGAGCCTCGGGAGTATGCGAGGGCCGTCGTTCCTCGGGGTGTGACCGCCGTGGTCTGGGATCCTCACGAGTGGGCCAACGTGGTGGGCAAGGTCGCCTTCGAGGCGGCGTCGGCCTCCACCCGGGGCCTGCCGCTGGACGTTTTCCTGACGGCGTCGTCCTCGGTGCCCGCCAGCCCCCTGGAGACGGCGGGCGCCTGCCTGGGCGCCGGAGATCTGGACGAGGCGCTCGCCATGGACGGGGTCGTCGGCCTCGCGGAACTGATGAACTTCCCGGGCGTCGCCGCCGGCGACGAGCAGGAGCTCCGCAAGATCTGGATGGCCGAACGGCGGGGTAAGGTCACCGACGGGCACGCTCCGCTGCTCGGAGGCCGGGCACTTTCGGCGTACGTCGCCGCGGGCGTGGCCTCGGACCACGAGTCCGTCTCCTTGGAGGAGGCCCGCGAGAAGCTTCGCCTCGGCATGATGGTGTTCATCCGGGAGGGTTCGGCGGCGCGTAACCTGGCCGACCTGCTCCCGCTGGTCACCCCCCGTACCAAGGACCGGTTCTGCCTGGTGACGGACGACCGTCATCCGCACGACCTCGTGCGCGAGGGGGGCGTCGACCACGCCGTGCGGAAGGCGGTCGCCCTGGGGCTCGACCTGCCGACGGCCGTGCAGATGGCAACGCTCAACCCGTGCCGCTACTTCGGCCTGCGGCGCCGAGGCGCCGTGGCCCCGGGGTACCGGGCGGACGTGGTGGTGCTCGATCCGGTCGACCTCTCCGCACGGGCCGTGTTCAAGGATGGCAGGATGGTGGCGGCCCACGGGCGGCTGCTGGTGGAGGTCGACGCCCCCACCGATCCCCGGCTGCTCCACACCGTCCACCTGCCGCCGCTGAGCCTGGAGCGCATCCGGCTGCCGCGGGTCGAAGCCGGGGCGGTGCGGGCCATCGGGCTCCTGCCGGGCCAGATCGTCACGCGCGCACTGGCCGTGGAGCCCCCGGTCGTCGACGCCCAGGTGGTCGCCGCCCCGGAGCAGGACCTGGTCAAGCTCGTGGTCATCGAGCGCCATGGGCGCAGCGGCGGCATCGGCGTCGGGCTGTTGCAGGGGCTCGGGCTCAAGCGAGGGGCGCTCGCTTCCACGGTCGCCCACGACGCGCACAATCTCATCGTCGCCGGCGTATCGGACGATGACATCCTGGCCGCGGCCCGAGCCGTGGCCCGCAGCGGCGGCGGCTTCGCGGCGGTCGAGGGCGGCCGGGTGCTGGCGGAGTTGCCGCTGCCGGTGGCAGGGCTCATGTCGCAAAGGCCGCTGCCGGAGGTCGTCGAGGCGCTCGACCGGCTGGAGCTGGCAGCCAGGAACCTGGGCGTCCAGCTCGCCGCGCCGTTCATGGCGCTGTCGTTCATGGCGCTGTCGGTGATCCCCGAGCTGAAGCTCACCGACCGGGGCCTGGTAGACGCCTCCGCCGGCCAGGTCGTGAGCTGGGCAGCCGGCCCGGCGGCCCGGGGATGAGCAGGGGTACGTGGGGTCGAGAGAGGAGCAGGTGCGTGCCATGCCGGCCGAAGGCCAGGTTTGGGCCGTGGTGCTGGCCGCCGGGGAAGGGCGCCGGATGCTGGCGGGTCGCAGCACGCTGCCCAAGCCCGTTTTGCCGGTCGAAGGCGAGCCCATGGTGCGCCGGGTGGTACGCCGGGCGCTCGAGGCCGGAGTGGACGGCGTCGTGGTGGTGGCGGGGGCAGCCGCCGGGGAGGTGCTGGAGGCGTTGCACGGCCTCGACGTCGAGCGGCTGCGGGTGCTCTACAACGCCGACTGGCAGCGAGGCATGAGCACGTCGCTTCGCGCCGGGGTGTTCGCGCTGCCCGCCGAGGCCGCCTGCGCGCTCGTCCTGCTGGCAGACCAGCCGGCCGTTACGGGCGAACTGTTGCGGAAGGTCGTCGAGGCGAGCCGTGGTGCCCCGGCTGCAGCGTGCCGCTATCCGGGGGGCCACCTGGGACCCCCGTGCGTCCTGGATCGTTCGACGTGGCCTGCCTTGCGGGAGATCGCGGGCGATCAGGGAGCCCGCAAGGTGCTCGCGAGCCTGGGCGCCCGGGTGCAGGCCGTCGAAGCGCCCGAGGCCGAGCTGGCCGACGTCGACACCCCCGAGGACCTGGTGCGCGTGGCGCCGGGCAGCTCTCACCAAGGGCCGTAAACCCCCTGGCACTATTAGGTCCAGATGCCCGAGGCCGATTTCCAGCCCTAGAGGCGTGCAAGGAGGGGTACCATCGTGTCCAGCATGAGAGACGGGCGGCTCCATCCGATCTCCTACAGTGCGTTCCACTTCCTCGTCGGAGGGTGCCTGGCAGTTGCTCTGGCCGCATCGGGTGCCGCCTTCGCACCCGCTGTCCGGGCCTCGGCCGGCCAGGCTCCCCAGCCGGTTGCCGTGAAGGAATCCCGCGTCGGCATCCCGCATGGCGACCACGAGATCCCCGCCGTCTTCACCGAGCCGGCGGACCCTCAGGGGGCAGTCCCGGCCGTGCTCCTCATCCACGGTTTTGCGAGCCACAAGGACGAGGTTGGCAACTTCTACAAGAGACTCGCTTCCCAACTCGCCGCCCACGGGGTCGCTTCGCTGCGCTTCGATTTCCCGGGATCCGGCGACAGCACGCTACCGTTCGAGGTCAACACGGTCGCCCTGCAGGTAGCCGAGGCGAGGCGGGCGTTGGAGTACCTGGCGTCGCGCCCATCGGTGGATCCTAACCGGATGGGGATCGTGGGGTTCAGTCTCGGCGGGATCGTCGCGGCTGCGGTGGCAGCGGGCGATACTGCCGTTCGGGCCCTGGCGCTGTGGTCCACTCCTGGTGACACGCCTGCAGCCTTTGCGGACCTGTACGCCCGCTACTACCAGGCGTCCATCCGGAGCGATGCCGTCGAGGCCGATCTCGGCTTTCGCAAGGTGCACCTGAGCCGGGCGTTTTTCGATAGCCTCTTCGCGTCGTTCCCTCTCCACGACATTGCCGGGTACCAGGGGCCGCTACTCGTCATCGCAGGCGAGAAAGACGGCGCCCAGCCGCGGTACGCCCGGGAGTTCGCACAACGGGCAGGCAGTCTGGACGTGACCCTGCGCATCATCCCCGGCGCCGACCACATCTTCAACGTGCTGACGCCGGACCAGGGGCCGTCGGACGAAGTCATCGAGCTCACCACCCGGTGGATGCTCGACCGCCTCACCGCGCGCTGAGACGAGGTACCAGCGTCCTGGCGCTCTCGCCGAGCACGGCCTCGAGCGCCAGCAGCACGGCACCGGCCACCGGCGGGCGCGGCGCGACCTCCAGGCGGATGTCGCGGCCGGGGCGCAACGCCTGCAAGCGTCTGGCCACCTCTGCGAGGAGCCACTGCGCGAGCGTGTCCGGCGACACGGCCAACTCACCTGGCGCCGTCCCCGCCGGAGGCTGCCCGGGATGACCTGCTAGCAAGCCGCCGCTCGCGTACGCCCGCACCGGCGGCGCCAGGCGCAGCCGGTCGTCAACGGCGGCCACGAGCCGGGCGAGCTCGCCGGCCGCCGCCCGCACGATCGCTTCCGCCACCCGGTCCCCGCCGCGGGCAACTTGGAGCACCCCGCGAGCCAGCCCGGCAATGCGCTCCCGGGGCGCGGCCCCCGAGTACACGGCGTCGATGATCGCCTGCGGCTCGATGGATCCGAGGCCGGCCTCGACCACTCTTGCGAGAGCGGTGGCAGGCCCACGCCCATCCGCCGCACGCAGTACGGCTCCGACCGCCCTGCGGCCGATGTCGTAGGCGCTGCCCTCGTCGCCCAGCAGGTACCCCCATCCGCCGGCCCGGGCTTCTCGCCCTTGCTCATCCATCCCGTACGCCACGGATCCGGTGCCCGCGACCAGGATGATGCCCGGCCCGCCGCCCGTGGCAGCCGCCAGCGCGATGCGGGCGTCGTGGACGACCCGTACCGCTTGCGCCGCCATAAACTCCCGGCGCAGGGCCGCCTCCACGGCCTCCCCGACCGACGTCCCGGCGCCACCTGCCAGGCCTACTACCACGGCCGCGATGTCGCCCGCCCGGGCTCCCGCCCGTTGGAGCGCCAGGCCCGCCGCTTCCCGTAGCGCCTCGACAGACCGCTCGGGGCCGATGGCCCGGGGGTTACTGGGCCCCGCCTCGCCGCGCCCGGCGACCGTGCCGTCGAGCCCGGCCACCCAGCAACGGGTGGAGGTGCCCCCGCCGTCGATCCCGGCCACGTACCCCGTCGAAGGCTCGCCGGGTGTCGGCCTCACCCCTTCACCCCTCCTAAGGTCAACCCTTTGATGAAGTAGCGCTGCAGCGATAAGAACAAGGCGATCATCGGTACCGCCGCCAGGGCGGCGCCGGCCATTTGCAGGCCGTAGTCCACCGTGTTCTCCTGTTGCAGTGTCGCGAGCCCAACTGGAAGGGTGAGCTTGTTCGTGTCGTTCAGGACGATCAGAGGCCACAAGAAGTTGTTCCAGTTTCCCATGAAGGTAAAGATGGCCAACACCGCTAGCGCTGGTGCCGCTAACGGCACAATGATCCGCGAGTAGATGGTGAAGGCACCTGCACCATCTATCCGTGCCGCATCTTCCAGCTCAGACGGGATGGTGAGGATGAACTGTCGCATCAGGAAGACGCCAAAGACGTCCGCAAGGGCCGGCAAAACCACGGCGTACAGCGTGTTCAAGAGCCCCAGGCGGCTCATGACAATGAAGATCGGAACGAGGGTCACCTGTCCGGGAATGATCATCATGGCGATGATGGTCCAGAAGATCTGGTCGCGGCCCGGGAAGCGCTTCTTCGCAAAGCCGTAGCCCGCCATGGAATCGAACAGTACGGTAAAGAAGGTCACTGTCGCGGCTACCACCGAGCTGTTAAGAAGCCATCGTCCGATAGGCCCGGCCTTCAACAGCCGAGCATAGTTCTCCAGGGTAGGGGGATTCGGGAAGAGCGCCGGGGGAAACTTCAGCACGGCGTTTTGCGCTATCAAGGAAGTGGCAAATAGCCAGTACAGTGGCACTAGAGCAAGGAAAGCATATGCGGTCAGGATGGCCAGGGCGATCCCTCGGGCACCCAGCCCTCGCCAGTCACGGTACGCCTTCATCGGACCATACCCCCGTCATACCGGTACACAGACAACTTTCCCATCAGAACCGCATGCAGACCCAGTCTCATCAGTACTGCACATCCCGAGAGAGCCAGCGGAACTGGACGACGGCAAGCGCGGTTACGATCGCGAACAGAACCAAAGCCTCTGCAGAGGCCTTTCCGAAGTTGAAGAACTGGAAAGCGCTGTTGTAGATCTCCGTCACCATGGTCGTGGTAGCATTCCCGGGCCCGCCACCGGTCATGATGAACACGTTGGTGAAGATTTGGAACGATCCGATTGTACTCATGACGACAATGTAAAGGGTCGTAGGCGTGACCAGGGGAACCGTCAACCGCCACCACTTCTGGAATCCGGAAGCGCCGTCAATCTCTGCGGCCTCGTAGAGCTCGCGCGGGATGCCGTTCATTGCGGCCAGATAAAGCACCACTCCCGCTCCCGGAGGCGAAAGGATGGCCATGAGAATGATGCTCCACAGGGCAATGTCCGGCGATACGAGCCACTGCACCTTGCCAACGCCAAGAAGCCCTAGCAGATAATTGAACAATCCGTAATCATAATCAAAGAGCCATTTCCATACGAGCGCCAAGACTACGGCCGAGGCTACTGCCGGCAGGTAATACGCGGCCCGATAGAAGGTCTGCAGCACATTGCTCAACGGCTGAATCAGGCTGGCCAGCCCCAGTGCAGTCATGACGGCTACGGGCACTACCACGGCGGTGTAGATAGCGGTGTTTCGCAAGGACAGCCAAAACACGTTATCATGAGCAAGCGCCCTGAAGTTCTCCAACCCCACCCATGTGGAGCGAAACGGCTGGACGTTTTCGAAGGCCATCTGGACTCCCATAAGCACGGGCGTCACCAAGAAGATCGCGAAGAGCACCAGCTTTGGGAGCACGAACAAGTAGCCTTCGAAAGCCTCGCGCCATTCTAATCGTGTCCACCATGGAAGACGCTTGCGCTGGAGTGTGGTCTGATCCCCCGCTAACTGGGGAGCGTCGCTTGCTCTTCCTTCCATCACGCTCGGCTCTTCTCCTAAGCCATAGGATAGCGCGAGGGGTGGGAAAGCCACCCCTCGCGCCCAGGTTCTATCGGCTGGCCTTCAGAATGGCATCGGCTGCCCTGGCGGCGTTGGCCATGGCCTCTTCCGCCGACTGCTTCCCAAGAATGGCCAGCTGGAAGTACGGTACAATCGCCTTGTCGACCTCGAGCCAACTTGGCGTGACCGGTGGGACGTCCAGCGTCGGCACGGCGTTCCTTAACGCCCAGCTCAAATAGGGGTCATCGGTGTAGATGTCCCCCACCGACCGGCGGGATGGGAACGTTCCGTAGTTCGTAAGGGCCTTTTGATTCTCCGGGCTGGTCAAGAACCGGCCGAATTCCATCGCGGCCTTGACGCGGTCCTTATCATCATGCTTGAAGACTACAAAGCCGCCCACGCCCTCATGCAACGAGATGGGACGGCCCAGCTTGCCGATGGGATAGTTGGCCACGGCGAAGGGGAAAGGCTTCGTCGCTTGCGGCGTACCCTGGAAGCCCTCAGTCTGGCCCTCAAGAGCCTTTTCGAGCTGACGGATGTAGAACGTACCCTGAGCCAGCATGGCCAGGTGTCCATCCGTGAACATTTTGGTCATGTCGGCGTCCTGCGCCGAACCCATGGCAAGAGGCGACACCTTGTGTTTCTGAACCAGATCGACAAGTTTCTGCAGCCCTGAAACTCCTTCTGCCGTGTTCAGCCCGAACCGGACCTCATCGGGTGACAGCAGCTGCCCGCCGTCCGAGAGGAGGACCCCGAACGCCTGGTAATAGAAGGGCTGCATGATCGCCCCGAAGCCGTAGACTTGCTGTCCGTTCTTGTCCTTGAAGGTCAGTTTCTTGGCGGTCTCGACGAACTCATCCCACGTCCAGTTGCCGTCCTTCGGCGGCTCAATGCCGCGCTCCTTGAAGATATCCAGATTGAGGTAAATCACGTAGGTGGTGGTAAACCAGGGCCATCCGTAGATCTTGCCCTGGTACGTGAACTTCTTGAGGGCCACCGGGTAGTAGTCGGCCCGATCTTGCGGGGTCAGATACGGGTCGATGGGCTCCAGAATACCGTACTTGGCCCATGTGGCCACCTTGGCACCGCCGGTAGCGATGTCGGGGAACTGGCGCGCCATGATGGCCGTGTCCAGTTTTGTGGTGGCGCTGGCCCAGTCGAGCTGCGTCAGCTTGATCTTAACGTTGGGATGGGTTTCTTCGAACGCCTGGATCATGCTCTTCTGCCAGTAATAGACGTCGCCGTTCACGGGCCAGGCGGGAGTGGACCACCAGCTCAGGGTGATTTGCTTGTCCGCGGCCTGGGAAGTGCCTCCCGTTAGCGCCAAGACTGCAGCTAACAACATCGCAGCCCCTACAACCCGCCCCAACGACGCCACCTTCGGTAGCAAGTGCTTCATTGTGGCTCCCCCTTCGATGGGCCTCGCGTCAGCCGAGTGTCTCCAGGATGCCGATCAGCACCGTAGGGTTGGATCCGTTACGTCAGTCCTCCTTCCCTTGTGCGTGTGACCCGGGCGACACCCATCCACCCTTCCCGCTCGTTGCCGTACCTGTCAGTCCTCCGGATACAGGAGGTAGCGGGAACGTAACGCTCGAAAGGCTGCGAGCTCTTCCGACCAGCCTGCCACGATCTCTTCAGCGACCTTACCGGCGTCGACAGCTTTGCGCACTCGATCAGATCCGGTCATCTTATCAATCCAATAGGGATGGACTGAATCTCCGAGGTCGACTTCCCAGCGGAACGCCGTCCCGTACAACTGCCGCACCGTAACCATCATGGCGACCGCCGTACGGATCGGATCATACGACCGGCGATCCGTTACGTAGACTTCAACTCCGTGGACCATCTGCCCTGCGTACTTACTGAACATGGGAGTAAACGCGGCCTCCCTGAAGGCGACGCCCGGCAACCGCAGACTGTTGAGCGCCGACGCCAACCGGCGGTCGAGGTAGGGAGCACCCAGCAGCTGGAAAGGCTTAGTGGTTCCTCGCCCTTCGGAGATGTTCGTGCCTTCGAAGAGGCCGCTTCCGGGATACACCACAGAGGTCTCCACGGTCGGCATGTTGACCGAAGGCATCACCCACGGAAGACCCGTATCTTCGTAATACATCCACCGCTGCCAGCCCTCCATGGGAACCACGCTCAGCTCGGCCCTGCGTCCTCCGGTCCGCTGAGGCACGAACCGGTCGTTGAAGAGCAAGGCAAGCTCGCCCGTGGTCATCCCGTGCCGCTGCGCAATGGGGTAACGCCCAACGAACGAACTGAAGGCTGGGTCCAGTACAGGTCCCTGCACGGCCAAGCCCCCGATGGGATTGGGCCTGTCCAGGACTACGAACGCAGTGCCACTCAGCGCTGCCGCCTCCATCGCATCCGCCATGGTCCAGATGTAGGTGTAAAAACGAGCCCCTACGTCTTGAATGTCGAACAAGACCACGTCAACACCAGCAGTCTGAAAGACCGTCGCTATCTGCTGGGGGCTCTTACCGTACAAGTCGTACACCGGGATACGCGTGACCGGGTCCTGAAAGGAGCCCTCCGAGCCGCCTGCTTGCGCGGTTCCTCGAAAGCCATGCTCAGGGCCGAAAATGGCGACCAGATCGACATCCGGGCGCAACCCAGCCAAGACATCGACGTCGCTCTCCAGATTGGGCAACACCCCCGTGGGATTGGTGATAATGCCCACCCGTTTACCCCGTACGAGGTCCAGACGCTGTTCCAGCAACACCTGTATCCCCGGCTTCACCCGCGGACGAAAGCCCAACTCGTCCGCACGAAAAGCCGTCCCGCGCATGGAGTCTCCCCCTGCTGTGAAGACTCGGGGGGCTGCGAGCAAGACCGTCACCGCCACAACCGCTACAGTGGTCAGAGCGACGACGTACGCGTCGAACTCACGCCTCATCGGAAGCCCCCGGAACAACGCCCGCACCCGCGCTCTCTCGCAACCCCTCACGACCACCTGATGTTAGGTTCGTCGACCGGTGTTGGTGCTGTCCCTCCAGAGTCTCTCTACCTGCCTTCGCCTTCTGCGGCAGCGTGCTCACCTTGTCGACCGGCCAGTGCCACGGCCTGCCGTACCCACCCATCGGCCTGGCGCAGCAGGGCCCTGGCCTCGTCGGAAGCGACGCCCGCCAGGAGCATGACGATCGCCGTCTTGACCTCGTGACCGGCCGCCTCGAACGCCTGCGCCACTTGCTCTTCGGGCGCCCCGGTCGCCTGTTGGATGGCACGCAGGGCGCGCTTGACCAGCTTGCGGTTGGTCGGCCGCATGTCCACCATGAGGTTTTCGTACACCTTGCCGAGCCGCACCATGGCGGCGGTGCTGATCATGTTGAGCACCATCTTCTGGGCCGTGCCGGCCTTCAGCCGCGTGCTGCCGGTCAGCACCTCCGCCCCCGGTACGGGCAGGATGGCCACGTCCACCAGCGGCTCGATCCCGGCCGGCCGGTTGCAGGCCACACCGATGGTCACGGCGCCACGCTCCCGGGCGCCCCGCAGCGCGCCCATCACGAACGGCGTGTCGCCGCTGGCGGCAAGGCCTACCACCACGTCGCCCGGCTTCACCCGCTCCAGCATGGCCTGCCGCCCGGCTTCCTCGTCGTCTTCCGCCTCTTCGGCGGCGGCGCGCAGCGTGCGCTCCCCGCCCGCCAGGACGGCCTGTACGGTGTCCGGCTCCACCCCGAACGTCGGCCGCCACTCGGCCGCATCCAGGGCGCCGATCCGCCCGCTCGTGCCGGCGCCGACGTAGTAGACCCGGCCGCCGGCACGCAACCGGTCGGCGACGAGCTCCGCGGCCCGGGCAATCTCGGGCAGCACGGCACCGACGGCCCGCACCACTTCGGCGTCCTCCTGGTTCATGAGGGAGACGATCTCGAGGGCGCTCATCGTGTCGAGCCGGTAAGACTTGGGATTGCGGGCCTCCGTCGCCTTGGGGCTGTCCCAGGGACCGGGCACGGGCACGTGCGTGGCCGGCCGTCCCGGCGATGGCTCCATCAATGCGCTTCACCCATCCCATCCGTCAAGTATCTCGCCACGCCTTGCCTGGGCCGACGTGCTTCTCCTCCACGGCCTCTCGGCTTGCGAGCAGCCGCCGCATGGCGTCGGCGCCCCGCCGGATGGCCACGGCGATGAACAAGGCGTCTACCACCGCCAGCTGCGCCATGCGAGAGACAATGGCCCCGCTCCGAAACGGCGCCTCGTGCCCGCTGGTGAAGAGGGCGATGCTCGCCAGCTCGACGATGGGCGCGTCCATGCGGTGGGTAATGCACATCGTGGTGGCGCCGGCCTCTCGGGCCGCGCGCAGCGCGTGCAACGTGTCGAGAGTGCCGCCGGAGTGGGAGATCCCGACCGCGACGTCGCCCTGCTCCAGCAGCGCGGCGAACGCCGACGCCAGGTGGGGGTCGGTGTAGGCCCAGGCGTCCATGCCGATGCGAGCGAACTTGTGCTGGGCGTCGAGGGCCACGAACCCCGACGCCCCTACGCCGTAGAAGTGGATGCGCCGCGCCCGGGCGAGGGCGTCGGCCGCTCGGTCCCAAAGCGGCGGATCGAGGAGCTCCATGGTCTCGTGGAGCGTGCTCGTGTAAGCCGCCAGCAGCTTGCTGCGAATGGTCTCCAGGGAGTCGGTCGTTTCGATCTCGCCGTAGACGGGGACCGGCCTCGGCACCCCGGTGCCCGACTCGAGGGCGAGGGCCAGCCGCAGCTGCCGGTACCCGCCGTACCCGAGCTTCTGGGCAAACTTCACGACCGTCGACTCGCTGGTGCGGGCGGCGGATGCGAGCTCCGTGACGCTCAGCGCCAGCGCGCGGTCGGGGTGCGCGAGCAGGTAGTCGGCCACCCGCTGCTCGGCGGGGCGCAGACCGGTGTAGACACCCCGGACCCGGGCCAGGCACCGCTCAGGTAACGGTCCCATCGCGCCCCTCGATCCTCCCCGTTCGGGACGGCTCGAAGGAGCCGTTCGACGAGGAAGGAAAGATTCCTTCTGTAGGACGAGTCGTGCGGAAAGTTATGTTCCCGGACAAACCCGCCCGGCGTTGCCGAGCCCGCCTTCGCCGCTACGCCGTGGCCGCTCGCGTAGCGGGTCCTCTTTGCCGGAGCTGTCGGGACGTGGTAGGATAGCGGCAGGCCCCGACGGCCGCGGGGCGATCGATGGCCGTCGAATGCTGTTCCGGGGGGTCGGGCATGAGTGCCGCCACCGTCACGGTGCGACAAATCTGTAAGCGCTATCAGAGCCTCGGCTCGGTCCGTCTACGCCAGCTCGGGTTCGTCGCCGGGCGGGCCCTCAGGGCGCTGGCGACCGCTGTTACCGTGGTCACGCTCACGTTCTTCATCATCCGCCTCATGCCCGGCAATCCCATCGAAGTCTACGTCACCCAGCTCATCGCCCAGTACGGCATCCCGTACGCCGAGGCGCTCAACCAGGCAGCCGCCCTCTTCTCCCTCGACCTCCGCCAGCCGTTGTGGCAGCAGTACCTGCACTTCCTCGGCAACCTGGCCTCCGGCAACCTGGGCACGTCGTTCCTGTCGCCCGGCACGCCGGTCACCGTGATCCTCGGGCGTTTCCTGCCGTGGACGCTCCTCAGCGTGGGCACGGGGCTCCTCTTGAGCTTCACGATCGGCATGGGCCTCGGCATGGTGGTGGCCTACCGGCGCGGCTCGTGGCTCGACCAGGTACTCTCGTCGGTCGCCTCTTTGATGAGCTCCGTGCCCAACTACCTCATCGCCATGATGATCCTCGTGCTGCTGGGCGTGCAGTGGCCGGTGCTGCCCATCCACCAGATGCGCGGCGTGCTGTCGCCCGGGACGGTGCCGTCGTGGTCGGCGGCATTCGTCGGCGACGTGCTGTACCACGCGGCGCTCCCGATTGCCACTTACGTCCTCACCACGGTGGGTTTTTGGATGCTCACCATGAAAAACAGCACGTTGAGCGCCCTGGAGGAGGACTACGTCACCGTGGCCAGGGCCAGGGGGCTGCCGGAGCGGCGCATCCTCACCGCTTACGTGGGCCGCAACGCTTCGTTGCCGCTGTTTACACAGCTCACCATCGCGGCCGGGTTCGTGGTGGGAGGATCGCTTCTCATCGAGTACGTCTTCGTCTACCAGGGCATCGGCCTGTTGCTCATCAGCAGCATCAACCAGCGCGACTACCCGGTCATGCAAGGTGTCTTCCTGCTCATCACCATCAGCGTCATCCTGGCCAACCTTCTCACCGACCTCCTCTACTCGCGTATCGACCCGCGCATCCGCATCCAGGGAGGGGAGTGACGGCGTGGCGCTCCAGAGTGCTGCGGAGCTCGAGCCCGCGGCCGGGCCCGGGCGGCGGGCCGCCGGTGGGACGCTCCGGTTGCTGCTCCGGTCGCCGTCGGGTATCGCCGGGCTGGTGGGCGTCACGTTCTTCGTGCTCCTGAGCTTCCTCGGCCCGCTGGCCGTGCCCTTCGACACCCGCGCCGACGTAGCGGCCATCTACCGGCCCCCGTCCCTCCAGCATCCCCTGGGGACCGACCACCAGGGCAGGGACATCTTGTCCCAGATCGTCCACGGCGGGCGCGACCTCCTCTACGTGGCCGCGCTGGCGGGGCTCCTGTCGACGTTCATCGCCGTGACGCTGGGGGCGCTCAGCGCTTACGTGGGCGGGTGGTTCGACGGGCTGGTCGTGGCCGTCACCGACATCGTGCTGACCATCCCGCAGTTCCCGCTGCTGGCCGTGTTGAGCGGCTTCGTGCGTTTGACCAGCCAGACCGCTCTGGCGGTCATCATCGGGGCGCTGTCGTGGCCGACCCTCCTGCGGGCGGTGCGTTCGCAGGTGCTGTCGCTCAAGGAGCGGGAGTTCGTCGAGGCCGCCCGGGCGCTCGACCTCGGGACGGGCCGGATCGTTTTCGGCGAGGTCTTGCCCAACATGATGGGCTACATCGTCATCAACCTCATCTTTGCCATGACCTCGGCCATGTACGCGCAGGTCGGCCTCATTTTCCTTGGTTTGGTACCGCTCTCAGGCCACAACTGGGCGGTCATGATCAATCTCGCGTGGGTGCGGGGAGCCCTCTTCTTCCGCGACAGCGTCTGGTACATCCTCTCCCCCATCGCCGCCATCGCCGGCTTCCAGCTCTCCCTCGTGTGGCTGTCGCGTGCGCTCGAAGAAATCTACAACCCACGCCTCAGCCGGGGCACGTAGCATGCGGTATTACGGAGCAAGCTCCGGCATCGGAGCCGGGCCGAGGGAGCAGGCGATGAGCGACATGGGACGCACCGACCAACGACCGGACCAGACGGCGCCGCCGCGCGATGGCGCCGTCATGCGCGTGGAGCGCCTGGACGTACAATACCGGACACCGGCGGGCCCGGTCCGGGCGGTGCAGGATGCCACCTTCGATCTCCTCCGGGGAGAGACGCTGGCCATCGTCGGCGAGAGCGGGTGTGGCAAGACCACCCTGGCGCTCGCGCTGGTGGGGCTGCTGCCGCGTTCGGCCGCCGTGACGGGCGGGCGCGTGCGTTACCGGGTGGACGGGACGTCCATCGAGTTGCCCGGCGCCGGAGAGGACGGGGTCCGGGCCCTTCGGTGGCGGGTGGCCGCCATGGTCTTCCAATCCGCGCTCAACGCCTTCAACCCCCTGCTTCGCATCCGGGATCACTTCCTGGAGACCGCAGCGGCCCACGGTATCCGTTCGCGCCGGGAGGTGCTCCGCCGCGCCGGCGAGCTCTTGGAGCTGGTGCAGCTCGAGCCTTCCCGGGTGCTCCAGGCCTACCCGCACGAGCTGAGCGGCGGGATGCGCCAGCGGGCTCTCCTCGCCCTGGCCCTGCTGCTCGACCCCCACATCCTCATTCTCGACGAGCCGGCCACCGCCCTCGACATCCTGACGCAGCGCAACATCATCGGCCTGCTGCGCTCGCTCAAGCAGCGCCTCGGCCTCACGCTCCTGCTCATCTCCCACGACCTGGCGCTCGCCGCCGAACTGGCCGATCGCATCATGACCATGTACGCCGGTCGGATCGTGGAGGTCGGGCCGGTCCACGCGGTCTTCGCCACCCCGCTGCACCCGTACACGCAGGCGCTGCTCCAATCCCTCCCGGTGCTGAGAGGCGAGTTGCGTGACCTCCGGGTGCTCGCCGGCGCGCCCCCGAGCCTCTCCCGGCTCCCGCCGGGGTGCGCGTTCGCCCCACGGTGTTCGATGGCCCGCCCCGAGTGCCGTACCGTCGTGCCGATGCTGCACGAACCGGCGCCCGGCCACATGAGCGCGTGTCACTTCACAGAGCAGTTGCTGGAGGCGGCGAGCCATGGCGCGTGAAAGCTTGCGTGAAGGACTGGAGCTGGAGGGCATCTCGAGGTCGTTCCGGGTGGGCTCGCGCGAAGTATGGGCCGTGCAGGACGTCTCGCTGGAGGTGGGGCGAGGGGAGACCTTTTGCCTCGTGGGCGAAAGCGGCTGCGGCAAGACCACCACCGGGCGCATCGCCGCCGGGCTGATCCGCCCCACCCGGGGCACCGTTCGCTTCCGGGGAGACGATGTGTGGCGGCTTTCCCGGGAGGACTTCGCCACCTTCCGGCGCAGCGTGCAGATCATCCACCAGAACCCCTACGCCTCCCTCAACCCCCTGCACTCCGTCGAACACATCCTGGCCATCCCCCTGCAACGCCACCACCCGGGCCTGAGCCGCCGCGAGGCCCGGCAGCGGGCGGCGGAGCTGCTCACCATGGTGGGCCTGACGCCGCCGGGCGAGTTCTTGCCGAAGCTTCCGCACCAGCTCAGCGGCGGGCAGCGCCAGCGGGTCAGCATCGCCCGTTCGATGACCGTGGAGCCCAGCGTGGTGGTGGCCGACGAGCCGGTCTCGATGGTGGACGTGAGCCTGCGGGCCGGGATCTTGAAGGTGCTCGAGAGGCTGCGGGATGAAGCGGGAGTGGGGTTCGTCTTCATCACCCACGACCTGGCGGTGGCGCGGTACTTCGGGCGCGGCGGCTCCATCGGGGTGATGTACCTGGGCCGGATGGTAGAACAGGGGCCGACGGAGGAGGTGGTGGCCAGGCCCATCCATCCCTACACCCGCATTCTGCTCGACGCGGTGGCGGAGCCCGACCCGGCGCGCACCCGCACGCGCCGGCGCATCGAGCCCCGGAGCATGGACGTGCCGAGCCTGCTGCGGATGCCGCCGGGGTGTCCCTTCCATCCGCGATGCCCCTGGTACGAACCGGGGCTGTGCGACGCCTCGGTGCCGCCGCTGCGGGCCATCTCCGGTCGCGGCTCGAGGTCGGCGAGCCGGGAAGGGCCGGCGGCCTCGGGGAGGGCCGTGGCGTGCCACAGGGTGGATGAGTCAGGCGAACTGCCCCCCATGGCGGCCGTGGCCCCGTCCGGCCAGCAGGTGAGCGTCCGGTGAACCCGCGGCTGGGCCGGGCGATCTTCCAGGTAGGGCTGTGGTTGTTGCTGCTTTCGGGGGTGGCCGTTGCCTGGAGCCCTCCGGGAAGCGCCGAGCGGATGGTGGCGGTCGCCTCCTTCGGGGTGGCCGCCGTGTGGGTGGGGATCGTGGTGGCCGTGGTCCGGAAGAGCCCGTGAGCACAAATCGTCGGTCGTAAACGGGATGAGGAGGGCAAAGGTCCGGCGATGAGCGGAAGGAGGCAACGATCGACCATGCGGCGCAGCATCGACGGGAGGATCGGGCGCATACTGGCGATGGTGCTGGTCGTAGGGCTGGCGGCGGGCCTCGGGAGCGCCGCGGGCATCGCGGCGGCACCGAGCGAGTTCCACGGAGCATGGCCGTACGTGGTGCCACCGGGAGGACACTTCAACACGTTCGTCGTCAACCATCTCGGGATGGGCCTGTACCAACAACTGATGGAAGAGCCGTTGGCGTTCTACTATTGGGCCTCGGGCACGTACGAGCCCATCCTGGCCACGGAGTGGCGCCTCATCCCGCCCGATCGGTTCGAGGTGCACCTGCGCCAGGGCGTGCGCTTCAGCGACGGGACGCCCTTCAACGCCGACGACGTGGTCGCGACCTTCGCGATCGGGCGGCTGTACAACTGGGTCATCTGGAAGTACGTCGACCGGATCGAGAAGGTCAACGACTCCACCGTCGTGTTCCACATGAAGGATCCTTCGAGCGTGGTGCCCCGCTACGCTCTGAGGGAGCCCATCCGCTCCGACTCGGTCTACGGCACCTGGGCCAGGCGGGTGCAGCAACTCCTCGACGAGGGCAAGGGCACCGATTCGCCGGAATGGAAGCAGCTGCGGGCCGATTTCGAGAAGTTCCGGCCGTCGAGCATCGTAGGCACGGGGCCTTATAACCTCGACGTCCGCAGCATCTCGGAGTCGCAGGCGACCCTGGTGAAGGTGCCGACGGCGTGGGCGGCGTCGAGGGTCAAGTTCGACCGCGTGGTGCTGTACAACGGGGAGACGCCCCAGGTCACACCGCTGGTGCTGTCGAAGCAGGTCGACTACGCCACGCACGGCTTTCCGCCCGCTACCGAGAGGAGCATGGTGCAGCAAGGTATCCGCGTGGTTCGGCCTCCGACGTACACGGGGCCCGCGATCTTCTTCAACAACAAGGTATATCCCTTGAACCGGCCCGAGGTCCGGCAGGCCATCGCCATGGTGATCAAACGGGACGAAAACGCCCGCGTGTCGCTCGGCGACTCGGCGAAGCCGTCCCGGTACATGGCAGGCTTCAGCGACAACCTCGTCCCTGCGTGGCTGACGGAAAGCCAGCGGGAGCGGCTCGACCCCTACGCGTACGACCCCGACAAAGCGGCCGAGCTGCTGAAGTCCATAGGATTCCGGAAGGGCTCTGACGGGGTCTGGGTGACCGATCAGGGCAAGCCGATGGCGCTCGAGCTCTCGGTACCGGCCGAGTACGCCGACTGGTCGGCGGCGGCCGAAAACGCCGCGGAGCAGCTGACGCGCTTCGGCATCAAGACGACCGTGCGGGCCATCACCTTCACGCAACAGCCGATCGAGATCCAGCAGGGCCGGTTCCAGATGGCCATCCAGGCATGGGGAGTCGGCAACCCCCATCCCCACTTCTCCTTCGTGCAGGATCTGTTCACCTACAACTACGTGCTCGCCCCCGGCCCCGGCATGAGCTTCGACCTCAAGCAGAAGACCAAGGCCCTGGGCGAGGTGGACCTGGAGCAGCTCGTGGTCGAGGCCGGCGCCGGCCTCGACGAAGCCAAGCAAAAGGATGCGGTGGCCAAGGCAGCCATCGCCTTCAACGAACTGCTCCCCATCATCCCGCTCTGGGAGCGCTATGGCAACAACGCCGTGCTGGAGAACGTGCGGGTGGCGGGATGGCCGCCCGACGGCGACCCCATTTACCGTAACAGCCTGTACACTGACCCGTTCCACATCATCCTGATCCACCTGGGGCGGGTGCACCCGACAGGATGAAGGGCGGCAGTCGGGGCCGAGGCTGCGGCGGGGCCGACCCGCCGTAGCCCGGCCCCCTGCGCCGGGAGCTCGGCGCAGGCGGTGCTCGCGATATACTGAAAGGGGTTCCGAGATCCGGCCCTGACCGGCGGAGCGGGCGAAAGCGGGAGCAGCGCTTCGCACCGCGTCGACCGGCGGCCAGGGCGGGCGGAGCCCGAAATCGACGAACGGCATCCGCCTCACGGGCGGAGCCGGAACGGAGGCGACCCGGTATGGCTGCTTCTCAGGTTCCCTCTCCTGATGCGTCCCCTGCCGCGACCCAGACCCAAAGCCGCGCCCGGATCCGCACCATGCTCGTCACCGCACTCATGAGCGCGCTGGTCGTGGCGCTGGGCCTCACGCCGGCGGGCTTCGTGCCCGTCCCCACGCCGGCAGGCGCCGCGACGACCATTCACATCCCGGTCATCCTGGCGGCGCTGGCCGAGGGGCCGGCGGCGGGCGCCGTCACGGGTCTGCTGTTCGGGGCGTTCAGCTTCTGGCGGGCCATCACCGCAGCTCCCAATCCCATTGCGCGCATGATGTTCAGCGACCCTCTGGTCGCCTTCGGCCCCCGCATCCTCATCGGCATCGTGGCATACCTGGCCCTGCGCGCCGCCGCGAGCCGCGGCGGCCGGTGGGCGGTCGCGTTCCTGGTGGCCGCCGTGCTCGCCGACGCGACCTATCGCCTGACCAGCCAGCGGCAAACGTCGGTCTCGGACCCGTACCCCGTCGTCACGCCGGTGGGCCTGGTGGCTGTGCTGGGCGTGGCGGCGCTGACGGTATGGCTGACGCTGCGGCTGCTGCGGAGCCGGGACGTGGGCCCGGCCCTCGCGGCGCTGCTCGGGAGCCTTACCAACACGGTGGGCGTCCTGGGGCTGGCCACGTGGCGGGGCTACCTGCCGTGGCAGGTGTCGCTCGGCATCGGCGCGGTGCAGGGGTTGCCGGAGGCGTTCGTGGCCATGATCCTCACCGTGGCCGTCTACCGGGCACTGCGGCGGGCGGGGTTGGTGCGCGCGCCGGCCGGCGAAGGCGCCCCTGAGAGCTACGGCACCGGCGCCCGGGGAGGGTAAACGGGATGCTGCTGGTCTTCGACGTCGGCAACACGTCGACGAAGATCGGGCTGTTGCAGGGGCGGGAGCTGTCCCGGCACTGGGACCTTTCCACCCAGGCGGACCGCACGGCAGACGAGTGGGGTATCGTGCTCGAGGTGCTCTTTGCCCGGGCCGGCCGGAAGTTCGCCGAGGTCGACGGCGCTGCCATCGCCTGCGTCGTGCCGCCGGCACTGGCGGCCATCGAGCGGTTCGTCCGCCGGGACCTCCGCTCGGAACCGCTCGTCGTGGGGCCGGGGGTGCACACCGGGATGCCCATCCGCTACGAAAACCCGCGAGAGGTCGGCGCCGACCGCATCGTGACCGCAGTAGCCGCCCACGAGGAGTATGGGGCGCCCGTCATCGCCATCGACTTCGGGACGGCGACGACCTTCGACGTGGTGGACGCGGCCGGGGCGTATGCCGGAGGGGTCATCGCACCGGGCGTGGGCATCGCGACCGAGGCGCTCTTCGAGCACGCCTCGAGGTTGCCGCGGGTGGAGATGCTCCGACCGCCCCGGGTCATCGGGCGCAACACGGTGCAGTCCATGCAATCCGGCATCCTGTACGGCTTCGCCGGGCAGGTCGACGGGATCGTGCGGCGCATCCGCCAGGAGCTCGGCGCCGAGGCAAGGGTCGTGGCGACGGGTACGTACGCCGAGCTGGTGAGCCAGGCGAGCGAGACCATCGACGCCGTGGATCCGTTCCTGGCGCTCAAGGGCCTCGCGACCGTGTACCGCCGTAACCGGGCAACGGGGAGTTGAGCGGCAGGCGGCGGCGCCGGTTTCAACGCGGCAACAAGAAAGCCCAGATACCCCAGAAATGGCTGAAGCTTCCTGCCATCACCAGCAGGTGGAAAAGCTCGTGGAAACCGAAGCGCCCCACCGCCAGCCGGGGCCACTTGAGCGCGTAGACGGCCGCGCCGGCCAGGTAGAACAGCCCGCCGATGCCGATCCACGTGAGCGTGCCGGCAGGGACCGCCCGGAGGAGCAGGGGCAGCATCGGGATCACCAGCAGCCCGAGCCCGACGTAGAAGAGCACGGTCAGCCACCGCGGCGTGCCGAACCAGAAGACCTTGAGCGTGATGCCGATGGCGGCCAGGGTCCACACCAGGGCGAACAGGCTCCATCCCCAGGCCCCGCGCAGGGGCGCCAGCAGGATGGGGCTGTACGTGCCGGCGATGAGCACGTAGATCATGGAGTGATCGATGCGCCGCAGGATGGCCGTCCCTCTGGCAGGCAGGGGGAGCAAATGGTAGAGGGCACTCGCCGTGTAAAGCAGGATCAGGCTCGCCCCGAACAGCGCGAACCCCACCACGGCCCACACACTGCCGCTGGATGCAGCCGTGCGAACCAGCAGGACCAGCGCGCCGATCGACAGGACCGCCCCGGCCGCGTGGGTCAGCCCGCTCACCGGTTCCCTCAAGTGCACCGTCATCGTCTTGCCGCCGCCCTTCTCTGACATCCTTCGGCAGCGGACCGGACATGCCGGGGCTGCGCGAGCCGATCCCAGTATACCGCACCCGGCGCCATGGACGTCGCGCAGGCCAGGGTCGTCCACTCGTCGTCGTCCACTCGTCTTGACGTGATCCGGCCACGGTGAGTAGACTCTGGCGGGACGATAGTTTAGTTTGTCAAAACAAATGGCTTTCACGCATAACAGTCGTTAGTTCACGGCGGAGGGTGCCCACATGGAAGATACGACCATCGGCGCGCGGACAGGCGGGAACATGGCGGCGGGTGGAGATGCGGCGGGAGAGGCCGGCCGGGTGACGGAGGCCGCCCGGGCGAGCAACCGCATCACGGGGGCCCGCCGGTGGTGGGCTTTGGCCGCCGTCATGGTGTCGATGTTTTTCTCCTCGCTCGACCAGACGGTCGTCTCGGCGGCAATGCCCGTCATCATCGGGGAGCTCCACGGCTTCGCCCTGTACGCCTGGGTCTTCACGGCGTACATGATGGCCTCCGCGGTGACGGTGCCCATCTACGGAAAGCTGTCGGACGTATACGGCCGCAAGCCTTTCTACGTCTTCGGCCTGGCGACGTTCATGGCGGGATCGATCCTGGCGGGGCAGGCCCGCAGCATGGAGTGGCTGGTGGCCGCCCGGGCCCTGCAGGGAATCGGCGGCGGCGCTCTCCTCAGCATGCCGTCGGCCACCATCGGCGACATCTTCAACCCACGGGAACGAGCCCGCTGGATGGGCCTCGTCATGCTGCTCTTCGGAGTCTCGAGCATCATCGGCCCCACGCTGGGCGGCTGGATCACGGACCACATGGGATGGCGGTGGGTCTTTTACATCAACCTGCCCGTGGGTACGGCAGCCCTCCTGGCCGTGGCGTACGCCCTGCCCACGGTGCGCCTGCCCGGACGTCCACGAGTGGACTGGGCCGGTAGCGCCCTGTTGGTCGTGGCCCTCGTGCCCATGCTCCTCGCCTTCACGTGGGCAGGGTCGACTTACTCGTGGACTTCGCCGCAGGTCGTGTCCGCGCTCGCCTCGTCGGCCGTGGCGTTCGCCTGGTTCCTGGTCGTGGAGCGGCGTGCGCCCGACCCGCTGCTCGCGCCGGAGCTGTTCGCCCAGCCCATCTTCGCCTCGACGGCTGTCGTGGGGTTGCTGGTCTCCATCGCGATGTTCGCAGGCGTGATGTTCATGCCCCTGTTCGTCCAGGGCGTGCTGGGCACGTCGGCCGAAGGGTCGGGCGTCGTCATGACCCCCATGATGCTGAGCTTCATCGCCGGCAGCGCCCTCAGCGGGCAGATCCTGTCGCGCACGGGCCGGTACAAGGTGCAGGCGATCCTGGGTGCCGGCGTCATGGTCGCCGGGATGGGCATGCTCCGCCACATGGGAGTCGACAGCTCCACTGGCGACGTGGTGCGCAACGCCGTCATCCTGGGCGTCGGGGTCGGTTCGCTCATGCCGCTCGTCAACGTCGCCGCCCAAAACGCCTTCCCGTACCGGATGCTGGGCGTGGTCAACGCCACGCAGCAGTTCGTCCGCTCCCTGGGCGGGGTCGTGGCGGCGCCGGTCTTCGGCACCATCCTGACCCGGGCCTTCCAGGCCAGCCTGGAGCAGCGGCTGCAGGAGCCGCTGGCAGGAGTGGTGCGCCGGCTCTCGCTCGACCCGCAGGCGCTCATCACCGCCGACGCCCAGGCCAGGCTGAGGGGCGCCTTCGAAGGGACGGGGGCGCAAGGCCAGGGGATGTACGAGACGTTCGTCCATGCGTTGCGGTACGCGCTGGCAGACGGGACGGGGCGGCTCTTCACCCTTGGGCTGTGGCTGGCGCTCGCGGCCCTGGTGGCGACGCTGTTGCTCCAGGAAATCCCCCTCAAGCGGGACGAGTTTTACGCCGAGGCGGAAGGCACTGTCTCGAAGGCCGAGGCACGAGACTTTGCGCAGCCGGCCGGGGCGTCGCCGGCTGCAGGCGAGGAGGGCGAGCCATGACCGGGGGTGGCGCAACCCCGGAGGTGTCGCTCGCATGCCGGTTCGACCGGGCGCTCACGGCTTTGTGCCGGAGGCTGGCCAAGGCGGCGGCCCGAAGCGGGACAGGCTTGACGCCCGTGCAACTGTTCGTGCTGCGTTGCCTGCGAGAGCCGGAGCCCGTGTCCGTCACGGCCCTGGCCACGTTCCTGGGCGTGGGCCCGAGCGCGGTCACCCTCCTGCTCAACCGGCTGGAGCAGATGGGCCTGATCGCCCGGCGGCGAGACCCGGCCGACCGGCGGGTGGTGCGCATCCGCCTCACCCGGCCGGGCAGGTTGGCCCTGGCCAGGGCGGAGCGCCGGCGGACGCGCCTGGCGCAGCGGTACCTGTCCCACCTGTCGCCCGAGCAGGGAGCCTCGGTGGTCGAGGCGCTGGAGCGCATGGCCGGGACGCAACTCTTTCGCCGCCGACCCGCGTCAGGGGAGCGGGCCTGACGGCGCCACAAATGAGCCTGGGGTCCCCTCCCGCTTGTCCGGGCGGTGCATAGAATGCGCCCGCAACCAGACAAGAGGAGGTGACAGAGACTCCCATGAGTGTGCCTACCGCACCGGTGGCGGCCGCCGGTGAGGTGCTCGCGCAGCAGGCGCCCCCGGCGGACGAGCAGTACCGCGCGGACATCGACGCGTCCATTCAGGACGAGATCAGCGACGTCAACTTCTACACCGGGATCGGCACCGAGGCACCCACCGAGGCCCTGCGGCTGTTGACGATGAGCATCGTTGCCGACGAGTACGGCCACGCTCGTACGCAGGCGGCGCTGCTCGGCACGACGCCGCCGACGGCCCCGGCCCCACCCGAGCCGGCGCCGTCGCTCGAGGGGTTCGTGCCCGACGTCCAGCGGGCCGTGCTGGGGGAGATGGCGGCGGTGCGCCGCTACGCGGACCTGGCGGCCAGGGCGCCGACCCCTGAGATCCGCTACCTCTTCACCTGGATCCTGGGGGACGAGTACAACCACTCGAGGCTCTGGACGGCCATGCTTCACCAGCTCTGACGCCGGGCCCGCCGTGTGGCACGGGGAAAGGGGCCAGACCTGCCAACAAGGTCGGGCCCCGCCCCCTCCGAGCACCGGCAGCCTTTACCCTACCGAGCCTCCCGTCCCGGCCCGTCACCCTGCGAGAAGGCTGACGAGCCGAGGCGCCGGTAGGTGGCGAGGTTGGCCTCGTGACCTCCGTCGAGGTTGCCGCTGACGAGGATGGCAGGGTCGCGGCCCCGCGCCACGAGCTCCTCCACGACCTGAAGGATCAGCAGGTTGATCAGGAGCACGCCGGCCACGGTGCTCAACGGCCCCATCTTCTTGCCCGTGCCGGGGACGTCCACGGCCGCATCCCCGGCCGGGGTGCCGGTATCGAGCACCACGTCGGCCACCTCGAACAGCCGCTTCGACGAACTGTGCCGGGAGGGTACCGAACGGCTGTAGGGGAGTGACGTGAGGGCGACCACCATGGCCCCGCGCTCCTTGGCCTCCAGCGCGGCGTCGATCGGGACGGCGTTGCGCCCCGAGGTGGATACGACCACCAGGACGTCTCGAGCGCCGAGGCCGTGCGAACGCACGACGATCCGGCCCAGGCCCTCCAGGCGCTCGAGCTCGCTCGTCATCGTGACCGGCTGCTGGTCGAGCATCAGCCCGGGCGCGAAGAGCGCCTTCACGGTGGCAAGGCCGCCCGCCCGGTAGTAGACCTCCTGGGCGATCATGGAAGAGTGCGAGGCGCCGAATACGAAAAGCGTGCCCGTATCGCCCATGTGTTCCACGATCTTCGGCGCCACCTGCAAGACCGCGGAGAGCTGAGTCTCCCGGATGTGGCGCATCAGCTTTTCCACTTCGAGCAGGTACTGCTGCGCGAGCATGGCGGAGACCTCCCTGGCGGGGCTGGCCGCCCCCTGCCGATTATACCTGGGGTCGTCGCCCGCCGCGGGCCGGCGAGCTTGTGCAGGACGGTCCCCACCTGCTGGCAGGGCGCGGCTATACTATCTGCGCCTCGCAGGAAGGGGAGCATCGAAGAGAACCATGGCACAGGCACCCAAGATTGCGGTCGTTTACTACAGCGCGACGGGCACCGTGTACCGGATGGCCCGAGAACTGGAGGCCGGCGCCCGGGAGGCAGGAGCCGAGGTGAGGTTGCGGCGGGTGGCCGAACTCGCCCCGCCCGAGGCGATTGCGCAAAACCCTGCCTGGAAGGCCCACGTCGAGGCCACTTCGGGCGTGACCCTGGCCAGTCTCGACGACCTCGAGTGGGCAGACGCCTACCTTTTCGGCACGCCGACTCGCTACGGCAACGTGGCGTCGCAGCTCAAGCAGTTCATGGACAGCACGGGACCGCTTTGGGCGCAGGGCAAGCTCGCCAACAAGGTAGCGGCCGGATTCACCAGCGCGTCCAATCCCCACGGAGGTCAGGAGTCGACGCTGCTCGCCCTCTACAACGTCTTGTACCACTGGGGATGCATCGTGGTGAGCCCCGGATACACCGACCCCCGGGTCTTCGCGGCCGGCGGCAACCCGTACGGCGCAAGCTGGACGGCCAACCGAGGTCAGCCGCCCTTGAGCGATGCCGCCAGAGCCGCCCTGCGCCACCTGGCCGAGCGGGTCACGCAGGTCACCCGCTGGGTGATGGCCGGGCGGCGGGCCGAAGCCCACGTCGACGTCAACTGACCCCCGGAGAGGGGTCGCCGGGCGCCTTCTCCAGCACCGTCACCCCGTAAGGGTCGAGGGTCACACCGGGCCCGGCGGGCGCGCGGGTGAAGGCGTCCACCCAGCGACCGCGCAGGTGGGCTGTCGCCGCCTGCGCTCCGTGGTTGAGCAGAAAGAGCGCCGACCGGCCCCCGGGGCCGTCCCACAGCACCGCTTCGACGTCCGAAGCGAGCACGGCTGCCTGAGAGTCAGGCGCGGAGAGAGGTGTCTCCACCCCGGCCCGTTCCAGCGCCCAATCGACGATGGCCTCCTGAAGTTGGGGGTCAAGGAGCGTTCCGACGTACACCACGGCGCCGCGACCCACCGGGTGGACCGTGACCGCAGGGCGACCTGCTAAGTGGTCGGCTGTGTACCAGCCGACGGCACGCGCCCCTTGTGGGGCGAGCACGTCGCACCAGACAGCCCCGGTTCCCTGCAGGACAGGGCCCGCCGGCGCTCCCTCCTCCAGATCGGGGCGAGGGAGCTGGAGCCGAACGGGAATCCGCTTCCCCACTGGGAAGGAGTCGTACTCCTCGACCGTCACGCCGCATACACCTGCCAGCGGGCCGGGCGGCGGCAGGGGATACACCGCGTTGGCCTGATCCTTGATACCCGTGCGCGGCCCCACGATGACGACTCCCCCGCTGCGGGCGAAGCCCTCGATTCGCGAGGCCCCCTCGGGCGTGAGCGACATGAGGCTGGGGACCACCACGATCCGGAAACCCTCTGCTGGCGCGCCGGACCCCGGCCCGAGGGGCAACCGGTCGCCCGCCCGCACGATCCCCACGCCCACACCCCTGCGCCACATGGCCCGGTACCACGACAAAAGGCGGGCCTCGAAAGTGAGGCCGGCGTTTTGCGGTTGGATCCGCCACGCCCACCGGTCGTCATACGACATCAGGATGGCTACGGGCGTCCGAGGAACGGCCTGTTCCAGCCAGCCCGGAAGAAGCCCAAGTTCCTCGGCCGTCCCGCGGATCTCTTCGTACCGGCGCCCGGGCCGGCCATGGTGGTCGAGAATCCCGTGCCAGAACTGCTCGGCGCCTTTGGTCGCCGTACGCCAGCGAAAGTAGAGGACGGCCTCCGCCCCGTGGGCCACCGCCTGCCAGGTCCACAGGCGCAGCTGCCCCGGGCGAGGAGCCGGGTCGATCAGCCCATCCCAGCCCGTCGGGCCCGCCTGCTGCTCCATGACCCAGAAGCGCCGGTGCCGCAGTGACCGCATAAGGTCGGCGCTCAAGGCGACGGCGGCCCCAGAGGCTTCCCCGGGAGCAGGGCGGAAACCCGGGTAGTTGTCCCACGAGACGAAGTCGAGGGGCCCGGCCAACGAGAAGTAGTCGAGGTCTTCGAACAGGCCCATGAAGTTGGTCGTGATGCGGTGGTGGGGCGCCCCCCGCCGCAAGATTGCGACCTGGCGCCGCAGAAACCGGGCGTACGCGTCGGAGACGAAGCGGGCGTGGTCGAGCCGCAAAGAGGGGTTGTGGACCGCTACTGTGCGGCCCGGCAAGGGGATCTGTTGCCAGGAGGTGTAAGCCTGGCTCCAAAACGCCGTCCCCCACGCCTCGTTGAGAGCGTCGAGAGAGCCGTAGCGCTCCCGCAGCCACTCCTGGAAGGCGGAGCGGCACGTGTCGCAGAAGCAGGCGGTGCGATGGCCTCCCAGCTCATTGTCGATCTGCCAGGCCATCACTCCGGGGTGCTGCCCGTAACGGTGCGCCATCGCCTCGACGATCCGTTCGACGTGCCGCAGATACTCAGGCGAGTTGGGACAGTAATGCCGGCGGCCGCCGAAGCCGACCCGCACCCCGTCCTCGTCCACCGGCAAGATCTCGGGATGCGCTTGGACCAGCCAAGCCGGAGGCGTTGCGGTTGGCGTGCCCAGCACCGCCTGGATCCCGTGACGGCCCAGCACCTCGAGCGCCTCGTCGAGCCAGTCGAACGTGAAGCGCCCCTCCTCCGGCTCCATCCTCGCCCAGGCAAACTCGGCGAGCCGGACGACCCGGAAGCCGGCCCGGGCCATGAGCTCGGCGTCCAGCGGCCAGCGCTCCTTTGGCCACTGTTCGGGATAGTAGTCGGCTCCGATCCACACAGCCGCGTCCCCCCTGTCCCTCGGTCAACTCTTGACCGCTCCGGACATGATGCCTTCGATGAACTGGCGCTGCATCAGCACGAACACCAACAACAACGGCAACGTGAGCACCACCGACCCAGCCATCACTAGGTCGTAAGGAGTGTAGATGCTTCCCTGCAGGCGCGCGATCGCGACGGCCGCCGTGAGTTTGCGTTCGCTTCTGAGCAGCACGAGTGGCCATAGGAAGTTGTTCCAGGAGCCCATGAAGAAGATGATGCCGAGGCTGGCGATGGCTGGCATCACGGTAGGGACGACGACCCGGGTAAAGATGCCGAACTCCCCTGCCCCGTCGATACGGGCGGCATCGAGCAGTTCGTCGGGCACGCCCCGGATGATCTGGCGCATGAAAAAGATGCCGAACGCGTTGGCCGTTCCGGGGATGATCAGGGGCCAATGGGTGTCGACCCATCCGATGCGCTGGTAGACGACGTACAGCGGTACCATCGTTACCTCGAACGGAATCACCATCGAGGCAAGTAAGACGAGGAAAAGAGGCTCCCGCCCCCGGAACCGGTACTTGGCGAAGCCAAACCCGCCAAGGGTGCAGAAGAAGATGGCGAGGGTCGTGAACAGGGTTGCGATGTACGCCGTGTTGAACAGATTGACGGCAAAGGGCATCTGCTCGAACAGTCCCCGGTAGTTGGCGAGCGAGGGTGTCCTCGGGACCAGAGAGGGAGGATAGGCGAATATCTCCGACTGAGGCTTGAACGAGCTCGCCAGCATCCACAGAAACGGCAAGACCATGGTGCACGCGAGCAGGGTCATGCCCACGTACGCCAAACCCTTCAGCGCCTTGCCCCTCCAGGCCCTCATCGCTTCAGCGTCTCCCCTCCTCGTCCGTCCCGAAGACCCGCCACTGTAGCCCCGTCAAGATAAACAGGACAGCGAAGTAGGCATACGCGATGGCCGACGCGTAGCCGAACTTGAGGAAATTGAACGCGTTCTGGTAGAGGTAGAGCACCGGCGTCAGAGTCGAGTTGGCGGGCCCTGCACCGCCGGTGCCCTGGAAAAGGATGTAGGGCTCCGTGAACAGCGAGAAGGTGCCGATGGTCGACAGGATGACCGCGAACAGGATCACCGGCCGCATGAGCGGCACCGTGATCGCGAAGAACGCCCGTGAGGCGCCGGCCCCATCGATGCGGGCTGCCTCGTATAGCTCCGGGGAGATGTTTTGCAGGCCCCCGAGCATGATGATCATGTTGTAGCCGAGCCATCGCCAGGTTACGAGGCCGCTGAGAGAAAGCCTGGCCAGATTGGGTTGCAGCAGCCACTCGATCTTGCCGAGACCCAGGTTGACGGCAACCAGGTTGAGCAGACCGTAGTCGCGGTCCAGCAGCAGGGCGAACGTGTAGCCCACCGCCACGACGGCCGTCACGTACGGGAGAAAGATCGACAGACGCCACCCCGCGCGAAACTTGAGGTACCCGGTGTTGAGAATGGCGGCCAGCACCAGGGCCATGAATGTCATGGCCGGCACGTACATCAAGAAGATGATCGCGCTGTTGGCGAACGACTGGAGAAAGAGGGGATCTTGGGAAAGCCTGGCAAAGTTGGCGAGGCCGACCCGGACCAAGGGCCCCACGCCGTTCCACGAGTGGAAGCTCAGCACGAAACTGCATACCACCGGATACAACATGAAAACGGCAAACATGACGTAAAACGGCGAGATGAAGAGGTACGGAGCCCATTGCCTGTACTTCATGGCAGCCCGCTCCTGCCTTGCTGTCCCCAAGCCTCGTGCTCGCTGAGCCGGGGAAGGCGGTGCCCGGCGCCAGGCCTGGCCGGGTCTGACGGCCGAACACCGCCGCTGTCTACCACCCTCTGCGATTGACCGGATCGCCCGTTACTGCCGTCCGGTCCGCTTGCGGATCTGCGTGGCCGCGTCCTTGATAGCTTGCTCGGGCGTCTTCTTGCCGAGCGCCACGTTGACGATCTCGGCCGCCAGGATGCTGTTGGCTTCGGGGTAATCCTTGGTGTAGTACCAGGTCGGGATCTGCTTGGCCAGTTCGACGAAGACCAGCCGGTACGGCTGCCCGGCGAAGTACGGGTCGGGCTCCCGGGCGATAGGGGCCGAATAGGCCGACTCCAGCGACGGGAAGGAGTCCATCGACTCCCAGGCCTTGACCTGGGCATCCCGGTTAGCCGTCACGAAGGAGACGAACGCCCAGGCCGCCTCCTTGTGCTTGGACTGGGCCGGGATCAGGAGGTTGGAGCCGCCGTCGTTGGAGGTGCGCACTCCTCCTTGGGTCCAGGCCGGAAGCGGTGCCACGCCCCACTTGCCCTCTGCCTTAGGGGCCACCCAGGTCTTGAGGAAGCCGCCCATCCACACCGCCCCGAAGTGCGTGGCCACCGAGCCGTCGGCGAACCCCGCGTACCAGGCGGGCGTCCACGGCTGCGCGTCCTGCGCCATGTTGTCCTTCCAGAAGCGGGCAAGGAACTCGAGCACCCGGGTGTTTTCGGGCCGCCTGTCCAGTATCACCCGGCCGGCAGCATCGAAGTAGCCTGCGCCGGCCTGCCACGCGAGCTTCTCCCAATCGCGTGCGTCGTTGTTGGCTTTGGCGTGGGCAAACATGTACGCCTTGGTCGCCGAGTGGATCTTGCCGGCCAGCTCGTAGTACCGATCCCACGTCGAGAAGGTATCGGCCACGGCCTGCGGATCGGTGGGCAGGCCGCTCTCCTGAAGTACGTCACGACGATAGTAGAGCGCCACGGGGCCGCTGTCCCAAGGCATCCCGTAGATCCGCCCGTCGAGGGAGACGTCCTGCCACTTGTACGCATTGAACTGGTCTTTGAGCGCCTGCACTTTGTCCGTGATGTCCCAGATACCCCCGACGGCAATGAGCTGCCCCACCCATGCCGATTCCGCGGCGAACACGTCCGGCGCGCCGGCGCCCGACGAAAGCGCAAGCAACATGTTTTGGCGCACCTGCTGGGGTTGCATGACCTTCCACTCGACCTTGATATCCGGATGGAGCTTGTAGAAGTCCGGCAGGAGCCCGTCCACCACCTTTTTCTGGTAGTCCCATCCCCACACCGTGATGGTGGTGGGCGCAGCCGCCGCCGGCACGGCCACCGCTGTCAAAGCCAGTAGTACCGCCATCCCCAAGACCGAAAGAGCTGGACGCATCCGCATTCGACCGTCCCCCTTCCCCTGGGCCCCAAGTGACGCACCTCGATCCGATACCGTTTCCCACATCGTGTGAACGTTATCAAAAGCTGTGACAACCCACTCCTGCACTCGAACACGGCACATCGACACCCTTGCCCAGCTCAGGCGATGAACTCGTGCGCGCTGAGGCCGGTACCTGTACACCGTGCCATGAAAGACCGTGAACGTTATCGGCCCGCGGCATCACAGTTCGCCGTCTACTACTTACCTCCTGCTCTACCGAGACACGAGGTTACCCAGCAGCTCCCGGAGCTTCTCCAGGTCGAGCGCCTCGGCCCGGTGGCCGTCCCGCCCGACTACGGTGGTCGCCCGGAACAGCGCGTTGAGTACGGCCTCTTCCGTCGCCTCGGCAGCTGCCAGGAAAAGCGCCGACGTCGCCTCGTTACGCACCTCGCCGGTGCCCGGCAGGACGAGGGACTCCTGCCCGCTCGGAAGGCGCGCCGCATGGGGGATGCGAACGGCGGTGGAGAAGGCGAGGACGAAGTCGCCGCTCGTGTGCGTGCCGAAAAAGCCCGTCCGGGCCAATCCTATGACCCCCCGCCGTGCCAGGCGATGCAGGTTGCGAGGCGACAAGGGTGCGTCGGTGGCCAGCACCACGATCACCGAGCCTCCCTCGTGCGGCTGGCCGTCCGCCTCGCGCGCGGGCAGGTCGAGCGGCATGTGGCCCAGAAGCGGCCCTACCGGCAGACCCTGGATGGTCAGCACCCCGGCGAAGTTGGTCACCACGAGGCTTCCCACCGTCCACCCGCCGTGGCTTGCCGGGAGCACCCGGGAGGACGTGCCGACCCCGCCCTTCCACCCGAACGCCATCGCCCCCGTGCCGGCTCCCACGCAACCCTCCTCCACGGGCCCCGTGGAGGCCGACCGGATCGCCTCCCGAACGTGTTGCTCCCGCACGTGTCGCCCCCGGGCATCGCTCAGGAACCCGTCGTAGATCTCCGCCACCACCGGGCTGAACGTGCCGAGCACCCGGCCCACGCCGGGGTTTTGCTCCAGGCAATGGCTGACCAGGGCATCGGCCACCCGCGCCACGTTGAGGGTGCTGGTGACGGCGATCGGGCTCTCGATCGTCCCCGTCTCGTCGATCTGCGCAAGCCCCGTCGCCTTGCCGTACCCGTTGAAGGTAAACTGGGCGGCCGGCACCTTCTCGAGGTACAGGTTGCCGCGGTGGGGCAGGATCACCGTCACGCCGGTCCGGACCGGCCCCACCCCCTCGACCAGCGGCCCCTCCCCCATCCAGAGGGTCGTGTGCCCCACCGCCACGCCCTCGACGTCGGTGATGGCGTTGCGAGGGCCGGGCGGCAGCACCCCGAGCCTCAGCCCCCACTCCCGCGCCCTCGGCCTGCCGTTGCCCATGCGAGCGCCCTCCCCTGTCCTGCCTGATGGCACCGCCAGAGCAGGGAAGTTGGGCACGTGCCGGCTGCCTCCTGCTCCCTGCGGCTGCCACCCGTCGAGCCCCTCCTTCGGTCGCCTCAGGTCCCGTCAACCCCCGGCCGACACAAAGACGGAGGCCGGATCCGGCGCCAAGGCCGGTTCTCCGGTGCGAGCAGCAACCAATCGCGCTACGGATCGCTGCATCCCGGCAGAAAGGTAGATGGCATCCATGCGCTGGCTCCGAGACCGGCGGGTCGTCGCGAAACTCTCCATCGTCGCGTTGGTCTCCTTCCTCCTCACGGTGGCCGTAGGCGTGACGGGACTCGTCGGCATGCGGCGGCTCACGGGAAACATGGCAGACCTCCAGAGCGTGAGCATGGCGAGCCTGGAAGATGCCTACGCCATGGCCGAGGCGCTCGCCAGCATCGACGGTTCGCTGCTTGCCTACAGCCTGGCCTCCAGCGCCGTGGCCAGGGCCGAGGCGGCCGCCGCCGTCGACCGGCTCATGCAGCAGTTCGAAAAGGCGATGGAGCACTACCGCAGCGGGCGGCTTGGCGAAGATGAGCAGGTCAGCCTGGACCGGATCGCCGGCGACTGGTCCCAGCTCAAGGAGGCGGTCAAAGCCTACATGGATGCCGGCACGCTGGACGCCGGCGGCGCCGCCGCTCTCCGCTCGTACGCAGAACAGCTGGGTCACATCGAGGTGCGCATTCGCCAGCACCTCGATCAGGTGCTCACGGCCAACCACGGCGCCGTGGCGGCGGCGGTCGGCGCCGCTCGCACCCGGGCCGGGCGCTTCCAGCAGTTGCTGCTGATCGCCGCGGCAGCCGCCCTCGTGGTGGCGGCGCTCACCCTGTGGGTCGCCCACACCACCATCGCCCGGCCTCTCACCGTCCTGGTGCACTCGGTGGCCAGCCTGGCGGAGGGCGACCTGACCCAGCAACCGTCGTACCGCGCCGGAGACGAGGTGGGGCGGGCCATCGAGAGCGTACGAAAGGCGACGGAGAGCCTTCGGGGCCTGGTCGCGTCGGTGGCGGCGGGCGCCCGGCAGCTGGCGGGATCCAGCCAGGAGCTCTCCGCCACAGCCCGCCAGGTCGGGCAAAGCGTGCAGCAGGTAGCGGACACGGTCAACCAGATGGCCCGCTCGGTGGGAGACCTCGCCCACCAGGCAGAACTGGCGGGCAAAGACGCCCAGCAGATGGGCTCGGCCGCGCAGGCCGCCGTGCAGGCGGCCCAGGTGCTATCGCAGCTCTCCGCCCAACTGGGCGCTCTGCGCGACCAGGGCAGGACGACCGCCGCCCACACCGACCAACGCATGCGGGCGCTGGCCAGCAGCGTCGAGCGCGGGGCCGAAGCCATCAGCCAGCTGGGCCGCGACTCCGCACAGATCGGGCAGATCGTGGACGTCATCACCGGCATCGCCGAACAGACCAACCTCCTGGCGCTCAACGCCGCCATCGAGGCGGCCCGGGCCGGAGAGCAGGGCCGTGGCTTCGCCGTGGTCGCCGAGGAAGTCCGCAAACTGGCCGAGCAGTCCCGGCAGGCCGCCGGGCGGATCGCCCAGCTCATCGGCCAGGTGCAGGAGCGTACCCGGGTCGCGGTGGAGGCCATGGATCAGGCCCGGGCTACGACCGAGGAGGGCGTGGCAGGGGCGCTGGAGCTCGGCAAGGCGTTCGACGCGATGGCGCAGCGGCTCGAGGAGCTCGACCGGCAAGCGGCGACGGTGCAACAGGTGGCGAAGGAGGTCGTCGACCGGGTCGACTCGACCCTGCACGCCGTCTCGTCGATGGCGGCGGCCACCCAGGAGGCCGCCGCGGGGGCGCAAGAGGTCTCGTCGACGACCGAGGAGCAGTCCGCCGCCGTGCAACAGATGAGCGGCTCCGTGGAGGCCCTGGCCCGGATGGCCGGCCAGCTGCTGGAGGCAGTCAAACGCTTCAAGGTCGAGAAGGCCGCGTGAGCCGGCTCGGAGTGCGCCAGCGCGGCTGCCCAACGTTGGGCCGGACCCGGCGGGCCCAAGCCGCGCATGGGCGACAGGAGGCCCGTCTCCGGTGTCAAAGTGGTAGCGCCGAGGAGGAGAGAGTGGAGGCCTATGCCCCAGCCACCCCGGATCCTGGTCGTCGGCACCTCCAACACGGATCTCGTCACCCGTATCCCCCGGATGCCCCGGATGGGAGAGACCTTGATCGGGCATCGGTTCCACATGGGCTGCGGGGGCAAGGGGGCCAACCAGGCCGTGATGGCGGCCCGGCTCGGAGCGCAGGTGACCATGGTGACCAAGCTCGGCCGCGACACGTTCGGGCAGATGACCATCGACAACTACCGCAAGCACGGCGTGGACACCCGGTACGTCTTCTGGGACGATGAGGCCTCTTCTGGAGTCGCGACCATCTTCGTGGACGACGAGGGCCACAACCTCATCGCGATCGTACCGGGGGCAAGCTACCGCCTCACCCCGGCCGAAGTCCGCCAGGCCGAGCCGGCGATCGCCGGCTCGGACGTCGTGGTAGGGGGCTTCGAGGTGCCGGTGGAGGTCACCGCCGAGGCGCTGCGGCTCGCCCGCAAGCACGGCCGCACGACCATCCTCAACCCGGCGCCGGCCCTGCCCATGCCGGACGAGCTCTTCGAGCTGAGCGACGTCCTGTCCCCCAACGAGGGAGAAGCCGAGACGCTCAGCGGCGTGGCAATCCACGACCCCGAGAGCGCGCGGGATGCGGCTTGCCGCTTGCTCGAACGGGGGGCACGGGCGGTGGTCATCACCATGGGCGAGCGAGGAGCGCTGCTGTGCGAGGCGGGCGGAGCCGCGCAGTTTTTCCCGGCCTTCCAGGTGAAGGCGGTGGACACCACGGGCGCCGGCGACGCCTTCATCGGGGCCCTGGCGGCCCGTATCGGGATGGGAGAGCCCCTGGCCCGGGCCGTGGTGTTCGCCAACGCGGCGGCGGCGCTCTCCGTCACCAGGATGGGGACTCAGGTATCGTTCCCGGCATTGCAGGAGGTCGAGGATTTGCTGCCCCAGGCGCCGCAGGCCCGCCGCCTGTGAGAACGGCCTTGCCCGCGGGGTTGGTGTCCATGTCGAAAAGGCCGTTCATCGGCGTCGTCGGTGAGCAGGAGTGTGCCCCGGAGATGGCGGCGCTGGCGGAGCGCGTGGGCGAGGCCCTTGCCCGGCGCGGCGCCGTGCTGGTGTGCGGGGGCATGGGCGGCGTGATGGAGGCGGCGGCGCGCGGGGCCAAACGGGCCGGGGGGCTCACGGTGGGCATCCTGCCCGGAGCTCACCGGTCGTCGGCCAACCCCTTCATCGACGTGCCCATCGTGACCAATTTGGGAGAGGCACGCAACAGCATCGTGGTGCGTTCGGCGCAGGCCATCGTCGCCGTGGGCGGCAGCTACGGGACCCTGAGCGAGATCGCGTTCGCCCTCAAGCTCGGGATCCCGGTGGTGGGCCTTGCGACCTGGCGGTTGGACAAAGACGGGCACGGCCGAGAAGGCTTCCAAGACCCCATCGTGCGAGTCAGCGACCCGGAGACAGCCGTGGAGACGGCGCTTCGCCTGGCCACCCAATACCCGGAAACCATCCCGTGAAGGATCACCCGGCCCGCCGATCGGTAAGGGCAGGCCGCCCTTCCAGGCTACCGGGGGGAACCAACCTGATGGCGTCGGGCCGCACGCGCAGCCGCTCCCGCGCGATCTGGCTCACGGCCCGCTCGAACTCGGGTAGACTTCCAGGCGCTGACGCCACCGCCACGGCCGGCCGGGCTTCGATCTCCAGCGTGAGCGAGTCCCGGAAATCCACCCGCTCCACCGTGGCGACGACCCGGGCAGCGCCGGCGACGTACGCGGTTATCACCTTCGGATCGGCCCGCATCAGCTCCGGAGGGCCCTCGGCAATCACGGATCCGTGGTCGAGCACGACGAGCTCCTCGCAGAGGGCCATGACCACGTCCATGTGGTGTTCGATCAGCACGACGGTACAGCCAAGCTCGTCGTGGGCGTCGAGGATGAAGCGGGCCATGTACTCCTTCTCCTCCTGGTTCATGCCGGCCATGGGCTCGTCGAGGATCAAGAGCCTCGGCTTGGCCGCCAGCGCACGGGCGAGCTCGACCCGCTTTTGCAGGCCGATGGGCAATAGCTCTACCGGCTCCTGGCGAACTCCCTCGAGCTGCAAGTAGTCGATGATCTCCTCCACCTCTCGGCGATGCCGTACCTCCGTTCCCTGCCCCCACCACCAATACAGCGCCGTGCTCAACACCCCGGGACGGAGCCGTACGTGGCGACCCAACAGGACGTTGTCGAGCACGCTCATACCCCGGAAGAGTGCGAGGTTCTGGAAGGTGCGCGCGATACCCAGGGAAGCGATGCGGTGTGGCCGGAGGCCCGTGACGTCCTGCCCGTCGAAGAGTATGCGGCCACCCTGCGGCGGGTAGAACCCCGTAATGACGTTGACGAGCGTGGTCTTTCCGCTACCGTTGGGCCCGACCACGCCCAGTATGCTCCCCGCACGCACCCGTATGGTGACCCCGTCAAGGGCTTTGATGCCGCCGAAGGATCGTTGAATCTCAACGCAGTCGAGAACGTACGGCGCCTGCACCCCGTGTGAGCCCCTCGCTCGGCGTCCCATGCCGCCCGGCCTCGCCCGCCGCCTCCGGAGCAGACGGCGTCAGGCGAATGTGAATGCGACGACAATCCCGTCGATCCCGTACGCAACCTTGAAACCGTTTATACACGCGCACAGCCTGCGCTGTCAACCCTCGTCCTCCCCGGCTTCGCACCAGCCCTGAGCCGCAGTGCCGAGGCGTCTCCTCGCACCCCCGTGGCCTCTCCTGCTGCCGGCGGACAGAGAGGGAGGACGACCCAGGAGATTGCCCCCTTGACGCCGATTTCATCAAGGTGTACTTGTAAGATGTCAGACAAGCTCCGGCCCGGAGGCATGGCCTTTGTCCGAAGAGCTTCGCATCCAACACCGGAGGCGCCGCCTCCCCCTCTACGCGGAGGTCCAGCAGGATCTCCGGCAACTCATCCAGTCATGGCCCCGCTCCGCCCCCTTGCCCAGCGAGCCCAAGCTCGCCTCCCAGCTGGGGGTCAGCCGGCCTACCGTTCGAGAGGCCCTGCACGCGCTCGAGCGGGAAGGGCTGATCCTGAGGCGCCAGGGTGTAGGGACCTTCGTGCTCGGTCCCGATCGCTCGGTCACCACCGGGCTGGAAGAGCTCCGAGGAATCCCGCGGATCATCCGGGCAAGCGGCAAAGAGCCATGCATCGACCATCAACAGTGGAGCCTGGAGCCTGCGACTCCGGACGTGGCCGGGGCGCTCCAGGTCTCCCCGGGTGACACGGTGGTCGCCATCCGGCAGGTGTACCGGGCCGACGGGCATCCCATCGCCCTGGGTGTCAGCCGGCTGCCGCAGCGTGTCGGCGTGCCCCTGGATGTCCTGGGCCGCGAGGCGATCGACGCCGGGCAGCAGGGGCGGCCGCTTTTCGAGGTGCTGGACCAGGTCGCCCGCCGCCGCGTGCGGTACGCCGTGGCCGAGATTGCGGCCGAACTGCCCGACGCCGAGCTGACGGCCTTGCTGGAGGTCGATCCGGCAACCCCGCTCGTCAAACTCACGGAGACCCATTTCGACGATCGCAACGTCCCCATCATCCACTCCGTGGACTACATCGTCTGGCACCGCTTCAAGCTCCAAATCGTGCGCCAGCGCCGCACGTGACGCATCCTGGACAGGAAGAGGGGTCACGCATTGGAGGGTCACCTGGAACGTTCGGACTACCGCCAACCGACGGGGCTCGAAGGAAAGCGCCAGTACCACATCGCCTGCGGTCCCGGCGACGTCCCGAGCACCGTCATCGTGCCGGGAGACCAGGGGCGCGTCCCGCTCATCGTCAGTGAACTGGCGAACGCCCGGCTCATCGCCGACAACCGCGGCCTCATCACCTACCGGGGACGGTACCGGGACGTGGACGTGGGTGTCACGTCGACCGGCATGGGCGGGCCGTCGGCGGCAATCGCCTACGAAGAGCTCATCAACCTCGGGGTAACCGTACTGATCCGAGTGGGCAGCGTTGCAGGCCTTCAGCCCGAGCTCGAGGAAGGCGATCTCGTGATCCCGTACGCCTGCGTGCGGGACGACGGGGTCAGCCGCTATTACGTCCCTGAGAACTACCCCGCGGCCGCGAGCCCACCGGTGTACCAGGCCCTCATACAGGCGGCCGGCGAGATGGGTTACCGATTCCACACGGGGATCAACTGGACCCACTCCGCGTTTTATGCGCGAACCCCCGAGTACTTCGATCAGTGGGTCCGAAAACGCGTCGTGTCCATGGAGATGGAAGCGGCCGCGCTGATGGTGGTGGCCTCGCTGCGCGGGGTCCACTCGGGCTTCATCGGTACCGTCTATGCCAACCGGTACCGCCAGAGCCGTTCGGAGCGAGTGGATCTCAGCGTCGACTCTCCATCCCGCGACGTGATCCAGCGCGGGGTGCGAGCATCCATCCGGATTGCGCTCGAAGCGGCCCGGTTGCTGGCCCATCAGCTGCAATCGGGGTCGCCCGACGGGAAGAACGAGAGAGGGGAGCCGTGAAATGCAGGGCAAGCGGACATGGCTGAGTCGCTTTGCATGGGCCGCGGCGGTGGCGTCGATGGCGCTCCTCGCCGGTGCTCAGGCGCTGGCCGCGCCCGTAAGAGTGCGGGTGGTCAGCGAGTTCGGCATTCATACCGAGGCCTGGAAGACGCAGATCCAGCCGTTCGAGGAGAAGACAGGCATCGACGTCGTCCTCGAACAAGTGCCCTACGCCAACTACCTCGATTATCTGACCCTCAACTTCACCAGCGGGAGGCCCGCATTCGACGTCGCGTACGTGAGCATGCTCTGGTACCCGTCGTTTGCGACGGCCGGTTACCTCGAGCCCCTCGATGGGTTGCTCGGCGACGCCATGCGGCAGGACATGCCCGGCATCGTCAACGCCGTTCAGCAAGGGCATCTGTACTTCATCCCGTACATGAACGAGCTGGGCGGTATCGTCTACCGGACGGACCTCTTCAACGATCCGAAGGAAAAGGCGGCCTTCAGGGAGCGCTACGGCTACGAACTGGCGCCCCCAAGGACGCTGGCTCAATACCGGGATGTCGCGGAGTTCTTCCACCGTCCTCCCAAGCTCTACGGGGTAACGTTGATGGGTAAGCGGAGCATCTTCCTGGCGACACACTTCCTCAACCGGCTATGGGCGTACGGCGGGAAACTGTTGGACGAGCGGATGCACCCCGCCTTCGATGGGCCTGAGGGTGTGCGAGCGCTCAACGAAGTCAAGGAGATGTTCCGGTTCGCCAACCCGGCGGCTTACTCCTACGACTTCCAGGAAGCGCTCACCGAGTTCACGTCGGGTCGAAGTGCCATGGCCGAATTGTGGACGACGGGGCTCTTTTATGCCAACGACCCGAAGTCCTCCAAGATCGCCGGCAAGGCTTCGTTCGTGGGCTTCCCCAGGCCCGACGGACAGGCGGGCAAGAAGCTGCCCATGCTGTACATCTCGTGGGGGTTCGTCGTGAGCGCCCGGTCGCCGGTCAAGGAGCAGGCCATCCAATGGGTGCAGCACGTCACCGGCACGGCTCCCATGATTGCGGCGGCTCCGGTCGGTAACATCCCGGCACGGCTGTCGGCTCTGCGGAGTCCCGTGCTACAGGGGAAGATGCCGTGGTTGGGGGCTTTCGAGGATGCGCTGTCTCACTGTGTACCGACCCCGATGGTCCCGCTCATCCCGGAGGGGCCGCCGATCGTCAACGAGGCGATCGCACCGGCCGTCTCCAGCTTCCTGTCAGGTGAAAGGGGCGCAGACCAAGCCCTGAGGGACGCAGCCGCCCAAGTGGATCGCATGATGAAGGACGCGGGTTATTACTGATGCTCGGACAGACCCTCAAGAGCATGCGGGGCGGGGCCCTCCCGCCCCATGGCCTCTTCATCCGGACACGGACGGTTGGGTCACCCGGTCGTAAACGCCGGTATGTGCCGGAGGCAGCACCGTACCTCGCTCCAGGGCTCGGCTTCCTCGCCCTGATATTCGCCGTCCCCCTGGCCTACAGCGTGGGCGTGTCGTTGGTCCGGTGGAGCCTCCTGCGACCCGACCTGGGCGTACGCTGGGCTGGCCTGGCCAACTTCCAACGCATGCTGATGGATCCTCTCACGTGGCAGACACTGGGGCGTACCCTCTTCTTCGTCGTGGGCGCCGTCGTCCTGGAGCTTTTCCTCGGGACCATCACCGCCTTCGCCCTCCACCGGGGACTACCGGGAAGCCGGGTCATCACCTCCATCATCCTCGTGCCCTTCATGATGACCCCCGTGGTGGCCGCGTTCGCCTGGCGGTTTCTGCTCAACAACGACTTCGGGCCGTTGCCCTGGCTCTTCCGGTGGCTTGGATGGACGGCCCTGGTCGATCCGCCCGTGCTGGCCAACCCGGCGCTCGTGCTACCCGTCTTGATCGGCCTGGACGCCTGGCAGGCCTTCCCCTTCGTGACTCTCGTCGTGCTGGCAGGGTTGAAGGCGTTGCCGGCGGAGCCGTTCGAAGCGAGCCTGGTAGACGGAGCGGGAGCGTGGCAGCGCCTGTGGCATATCACGATTCCGCTGTTGAGGCCTGCCTTCCTCGTGGCCGTCGTCATCCGCACCTTGAGCGCCCTGCGTTTGTTCGACGCGGTCTATGTCGTGACCGGCGGCGGGCCAGGGTCGTCCAGCGAAGTGTTGAGCTTCTATACCTATCGCATGGCCTTCCAGAGCTACCAGCTCGGATACGCAGGAGCACTCGGCGTTCTTTCGCTGATCGTGGCGCTATTGATGACGCTCGCATACCGCAAAGGGATCGGGTGGGAATGATGAGCAGTCGCTCGTGGGCCCGGCCGGCCGGGGACCTGGCCGCCGCAGCGTGGCTCCTGGGGGTGGTCGCGTGGAGTCTCTATCCCGTGGTCTGGGTGGTCGTCTCGTCGCTGAAGCCGCAAGCCGAACAGTTTGCCGTACCGCCGGCATGGTGGCCCCGGCAGCCGAGCCTGGACAACTACCGGCACTTCCTGTCCAGCCATGAGGTCCTTCGGGTCATCGCCAACACCATCGTGGTCACAACCGGTGGGGTCGCCGTGGCCTTATTCCTGGGAGTGCCGATGGCGTATGCCCTCTCCCGGTTTCGCCTGCGGTCGGGAGAGACGGTGAGCTTCTTGATCCTGCTGGCACGCATGACGCCGCCGGTCGTCATGATTCTCCCCTTCTTCGTCGGCGCTCGCTGGATCGGCCTCGCAGGGACGCGCACGGTACTGGTGCTGGCGGGTGCCTTCCTGGCGCTGCCCTTTGCCGTGTGGATGATGCGGGGTTTCTTCGCGGAGATTCCCGTGGAGTTGGAAGAGGCAGCCATGGTCGATGGCGCCACGCGCTCGAGGGCGGCCCTGCGCGTGGTGGTTCCGCTGACGGCCCCCGGGCTGGCGGCGACTGCCGTGCTATGTGCCATCCTGGTGTGGAACGAGTTCCTGTTCCCGCTGGTACTGGGTGGGGCCGAGGCGCGCACCCTGCCGGTCCTCGTCAGCATGTACGTGACAGAGAAGGCCGTCGACTGGGGAACCATGAGCGCGGCAGGCGTCGTGACCGCCCTTCCCCTCGTCGTGTTCGGCTTGTTGATCCAGAAGTACCTGGTCCAGGGGTTGACCGCGGGGAGCATCAAGTAAGCTCCGGCCAAGGGGTTTACCGACCCACTGCGGCCCTCAGCGACGTCGACTTCACCACGCCCGAATACGGGCGCATCGCAGGCCTGGACTTGATTGCTGTTTCCCGAACTACTCCGGGGGCGTAAGCGCCCTCGCCTTGTTGGCGGTGACCCTCCTGAGCGCGGCGGAACAGGCCCGCGCCATTGGCATGCGACGGGCACTCGGGGCCACGCGTGGCCGTATCATGCTGGAGGTGCTGGCCAAGACGTCCACCATGGCAGGACTCGGCGGGGCAGTGGCGGCAGCAGCCGCCCGGCCGATGAGCCGGCTGCTGACGCCCATCCTCCTCACACCTGGTGGGATATTCAGAATCCCTCCCAGTAATCTTCACAATGCGTTCACAGGGTCGGGTGCCCGGCGTGCTACAGTCGCGCTCGGAGTACCCAAGTCCACGGAAGCCTTCAAGGACGGTGAACCAGCTTGCTACAACGCATCCAGGCCCGAGCACGCCTTCATTTGCCCGAGTGGAGTTTGGTCCTGGTCGGCCTGGGGTTCCTCACGGTGCTCGCCGAACTGCTCGTGACCCGGCACACGGACGGCCCCCAGATCATGGCAGTGGTCGCGGCCCTGATCGGCTTGTTGTTGGCCGGAGCCGCCTTCCTCCTGCACGGGCGTGCGGCGGTCTGGGCGGCCGTGCTTCTCGCACTCCTCGCCATATCAGGCCCGATCGGGGTCGCCGAACACGCCCAGCGCCGCGGCTTCCCGCCGGGTTTCCCCTCGGAGGGGCGTTTCGAGCAGCCCGAAGGCTTCCAGCGCAGGTCCATTCCGGTCGCTCGCGCGCAAGGGCTCCCGGCTCCGTCCTTCCGCCGCAGGGAAATGCCCCCGCCTTTTGCGCCCCTTGCCCTGTCCGGCCTCGCCCTCTTCGGCGCCGTGGCCACGCTGGCCAGGGTGCCCGGGGACAGCACGGGCGGCGGCCCGGCAGGTAGCAAGCGGTCATGAACCGGCGGGCCGTCTGCTCCACCGACGTTGCCACGAAGCCGCTCGTTGGACCTTCGCGAGGTGCCGCCGGAGTGCGCGACCTCAACCGGGGTAAATGAAGGGTGCGCAGGCCGCCCGAAGAGTACACCGTACACCCCCGGGAGGGCGACGTTGGCTGCTCCTCGGGATTGGTGCCGGCGGCGGGAGTCGAACCCGCATGGGGGGTCACCCCACTCGATTTTGAGTCGAGCGCGTATGCCATTCCGCCACGCCGGCACACGACGGGAAGCGAGCCCATGATACCAACGGTCGCCGGCAGCCGTCAACGGCCCGCGTTATCCCCGGACGATGCTTGGTCGGCGGCAGCCGTTTCGAGGAACGCGGCAAATGCCAGGAGCTCACCGCTGGCCCGCTCGAAGGCACCCTGTGCGGCATCCGCGAGTTCGCGAATCCGGTCCGGTCGCAACCGAGTCGTGTAGAGTGCGCGCACCACGTGCCGAAAGCCCAGGTACTCTTCGAGGGCAGCCGCGGTCTCCCCGGTGAGCACTGCCGGCCGGACCCCTCTGACAGCGAGCTGCATCTGCCTGAGCAGCTCACGATGCCAGTGGGGCCCGGCCGGGACCGATCCGTCTACCTCTCTTGCGATTGCTTCGAAAACCCGCTCCAGCCCGGAGTAAAACCCGTGCAGATTGAGCGCCGCACCATCGAGGTAGGGTTCGGGGTCGGACGAGCTAACGGCGACCGCCACGTATCGCCGCGCACGGCCGACCAGCGGCGCCAATTCCTCGAGTTCCTGGCGAATACGCTCCGCGAGCACCGCATAGCGACCGATCATAGCTCTACCCCGTGCTTCTCGATGGAGCGCAGCAGCCCTCCGGAGCAGCTCTCCCCGTCGACGAGGTCGATGGGAATCTCGGGGTCCATCTCGGCCACTTCGGCCACCGCCCGAAAATAGGCCGTACCCGGAAGGCCCCAGACCGCGATGTCGACGTCGGACCCGAGCCCGAAACGGCCTTCCTCGACCAAGGAGCCGAAAGCGACGACCCGCGCCGCCCGGTACTTCGTACGCAGGAGCTGCGCGGCCCGACGGGCCAGATCCCACGCCCTGCGATGCCGCTGCTCTGCGCGCCGCGCCTTGTCGCGCTCGCGCTCCAAAGCCGTCGCTCGATAGCGTGCGATCTCTTCAGACGTGAGATCCCGCGCCAGTTTTGGCATGAGAGCGGGCCGACCACCTTACCCCCGGGTCAGTATAGCATGGTTCTCCGGGTAGTCTTCGGCCCCGCGTCGGGGTCTGGCTCAGCTCGACAGCACCCGCCACAGGTCGTCGACGGGCGGAGCGCTGATAGGTTGCACCTCGCCGCTTACCCGCACGACGCGGACACCCTCCGCCACCGGAAGCACCCGCCCGATCACGGCGGCCTCCAGGCCCTCGTCGCGCAGCCCCTGCACCACCGCCCCCGCGTCGGGAGCAGCGGCCAGCATCGCCCCCGACGAGATCAGCCGCAGCGGGTCGATGCCGAAGCGCCGGCACACCTGCCGGGTCTCCTCTCGCACGGGCACGGCCTCTTCCCAGACCTCCACCCCGCACCCGGAGGCCTGGGCCATCTCCCACACCGCCCCCAGGAGCCCGCCCTCCGTCACGTCGTGCATGGCGCTCGCACCCAACCGGGCCGCCACCCGGCCGTCGCGGACCGCGCTGACCTCCGAGAAGAAGCCCCTGGCCCTTTCCAGCCCCTCTGGCCCGAGCGTCGCCAGCAGCTCCTCAGTCCGATCGGTGGCCAGAATGGCCGTACCCTCGAGCCCCACGGGCTTGGTCACCAGCAGCCCGTGCCCGGGCCGGGCGCCTGCCGAGGTGACCAGGTGCTCCCGTTCCACGACGCCGATGGCCGTCAGGACGATGATCGGCGCACCGACCTTGCTCGTGACCTCGGTATGGCCGCCCATGACCTCGATGCCGAGCTCCTCGGCCGCGTCGGCCACCTGCCCCATGATGGCCGCAATATCCGCCTCGGTCGTGCCGTCGGGGAGCAGCAGCACGATCTGGACGCCAAGCGGATCCGCCCCCATGGCGGCCACGTCGTTGCATGCCACGTGGACACCGAGCCGGCCCATCTCCGCCGACGCGCCCGTAATCGGATCGCTCGACACCACCAGCAGGCGGCCCCGCAGGTCGGCCACCGCCGAGTCTTCACCGAGGCGGGCATGCACCAGCACCTCGGGACGCGTTCGCCCGAGCCGGCTCAAGACCAGCTCCCGCAGCTTCTCCGGGGGCAGCTTGCCCGCCTTGACCGGCGATCCGCGCCGCTTCGTCACCGCTCGGGCAGCCCCCCATCCTCGCGCATCCGCTCGAGCGCCCGGTCGAAGGCCTGTGCCGTCGCCTCGAGGTCCGCGAGGGTGTGAGCCGTGGACAAGAACCCGCCATTTCGCATCAGGTCGACCCCCTCGAGCAGCATGGCCCGGCGCAGCCGCTGCACCAGCCCCTGGGCCGCAAGCTCCGCGCCGGCGCCCGCCGTGGTCAGCGGCCACCACGAGCCGTCGGCCTGCCGCTCTCCCTCTGTGCCGAGGGCGACGTGGAACCACGACGAGAGGCCGTACACGAACCCCTTGACCCGCCTGCGCTCCAGCACCTCGTTGAGGGCCGCCACCAGACGGGCGTTGAGTTGGGCCGCCTGGCGGGTCGGCTCGCCCGTCTGCACCTGGCGCAGCATGGCAATCCCGGCGGCCGCGGAGAGCGGGTTGGCGTTGAAGGTCCCGAGGTGGGCCACCTTACGGGCGTCTCGCGCCGGGTCCCCCGTGAAGGCCAGCAGGTCGACGATCTCGGCCCGACCGCCGACCGCGCCGCCGGGCAGCCCGCCGCACAGGATCTTGCCGAGGCAGACGAGATCCGGCCGTATCCCGTAGTACTGCTGCGCCCCGCCCGGCGCCATCCGGAAGCCCGTGACGACTTCGTCGAAGATGAGCACGACGCCGTAGCGCTCGGTGAGATCCCGCACGTCGTGCAAGAACTGCGCCCGGACCGGGAGCTCCCCCCACGCCCCGCCGCCGGGCTCGATGATGACCCCAGCCACGTCGGGATGCGAACGGAGCGCCTCCTCCAACACCCGCGGCTCATTGGGCGGCACTACCAGCGCCGCCTCCATGACCTCCTCGGGAATGCCCGCCGGGCGAACCGCTCCCCCTGCGGCAGCAGTATCGTGCCACCCGTGGAAGTGCCCCTGGAACTTCACGATGCGGGTCCGCCCCGTGTAGGCGCGGGCCAGCCGCATCGCCAGCTGGGTCGCCTCGGTGCCCGAGTTGGTGAAGCGTATGCGCTCGACCGCCGGCATGAGCGCCTGCACGAGCTCCGCCCACTCCACCTCGAGAGGATGGTTCGCCCCCAGGTGAGTGCCCCGGGCTACCTGGGCGGTCACCGCCTCCACGAGCGTCGGGTGGGCATGCCCCAACAGGAGCGCCCCGTGGCCCATCCAGTAATCGATCAACTCGTGGCCGTCCACGTCCCACTTGTGGGCGCCCGCGGCACGGGCTGCGTAAACGGGGAACGGCTCCAGGTAGCGGGCATCGTGGGTCAGCCCCGAAGGAAAAAGCCGCTGCGCCCTTCCAAAGAGCGCAGCGCTGCCCGAAAAGCGAGCTCGGTACTGTTCCTCTTGCAAGCCGACGACCCCTCCGTGGTCGGGCAAGGCCCGGCCCTGCGGCCTGAGCCCCCCTACATCGCTTCGGCCAGGGGCACGTACGGCAGGTCGTGCGCCCTGGCCACGGCTTCGTACGTTACGCTGCCCTCGAGCAGATTGACACCCAGCGCAAGGGGCCGGCTCGCCCGCACCGCCGCTTTCCAACCCTTGTCCGCCAGCTCCAGCACGTACGGCAGCGTGCAGTTGGTCAGCGCATAGGTCGAGGTGCGGGGCACGGCGCCGGGGATGTTGGCGACGGCGTAGTGGACGACCCCGTGTTTCACGAAGACCGGGTCATCGTGGGTCGTGGCGCGGTCCACCGTCTCGATGCACCCGCCCTGGTCGACCGCCACGTCCACGATGACGCTGCCCTCTTTCATGGCCCGCACCATCTCTTCGGTCACGAGGCGCGGCGCCCTCGCCCCCGGGATCAGCACCGCCCCGATGACCAGGTCGGCGTACCGCACGGCCCGGTCGATGTTGTAACGGTTGGAGACCACCGTGATGAGGTTGCCCTGGAGCACCTCCTCCAGAAACCGAAGGCGCGGCACGTTGGAGTCGATCACCGTCACGTGGGCTCCCATGCCAAGAGCGATGCGGGCCGCGTTGAACCCCACCGTCCCCCCGCCGAGGATGACCACCTCGGCCCCGGGCACGCCCGGCACTCCGCCCAGCAGGATACCCCGCCCCCCGTGCACCTTCTCGAGGAACTGCGCACCCACCTGGACGGACATGCGCCCTGCCACCTCGCTCATCGGCGTCAACAGGGGCAGCGAACCGTCCGGCAGCTGGATGGTCTCGTACGCGATGCCCACGATCCCGCGCTCGACGAGGGCCACCGTCAAAGCCCGGTCGGCCGCCAGATGCAAGTAGGTGAAGACCACCTGGCCGCGCCGCAACAGGGGGTACTCCGAAGGCTGCGGCTCCTTGACTTTGAGGATGAGGTCGGCCTCGGCGTAGATCTCCTCTGCCTGCTTGCGCAGGATGGCGCCCGCCGAGAGGAACTCCTCGTCGAGAATCCCGCTGCCTCTCCCCGCGCCCTCCTCGACGAGGACCCGGTGGCCTCGCCGGGTGAGCTCCTCCACCCCGGCCGGGACGATGGCGACCCGGTTCTCGCCCGGTTTGATCTCCCTGGGAACGCCGATGATCACCGCCGACCCACCCCTCCCCCTGCGATGCTCGCCCCGAACTCTCGTCACGAACCGGTCACGGCACCTCGTGCACCTGGATCAAGTTGGTCGAACCCGGCATGTCGGTCTTCACGCCGGCCGCCACCGCCACCCGGTCGCCTCGCCGTACGTATCCGGTCCGCAACGCGGCCGTGATGGCCAGGTCCAGCATCTCGTCGATGGTCCGGGCGCGCGGGACCACGACGGGGAAGACTCCCCACACCACCGCGAGCTGCCGGGCCACTTCCGGCCGCGGCGTGGCCGCAATGATGGGAGCCCGGGGCCGGAAGCTCGCCACCATCCGGGCGGTGGCGCCGGACTGCGTCGAACAGAGAATGGCCGTTGCGCCCACCTCCGCGGCGATGTGGCACGCAGCCCGGCTGATCGCCCTCGCCACCTTCCCGGGTCGCTCCGGGGCCACGGTCGCGCCGGGCGCCACGACGGCCTTGTGGTCGTCGAGGGCCTGCTCCGCCGACAGAGCGATCCGGTGCAGCATGCCGACCGCTTCCACGGGGTACTCGCCCACCGCCGTCTCGCCCGACAGCATGACCGCGTCCGTCCCATCCAGGATGGCGTTGGCCACGTCCGTCACCTCGGCCCGGGTGGGCGTGGGGCTGTGCACCATGGACTCCAGCATCTGGGTGGCGGTGATGACCGGCTTGCCGGCCGCGTTGCACCGGCGGATGATCGCCTTTTGCGCGACGGGGACCTCCTCCAGGGAGATGTCCACCCCGAGGTCGCCTCTCGCCACCATCACTCCGTCCGCTGCCGCCACGATCTCGTCGAGGTTGTCCAGCCCCTCGGCGCTCTCGATCTTGGCGATGACGGGCACGTGCTCCGCACCGGCTTTCGCCAGTGCCTCCCGCACCGCCTCGACGTGAGCGCCACGGCGGACGAAGCTGGCCGCCACCATGTCGACGCCCATCTCCGCCGCCCACTCCAGGTGGCGCCGGTCGGTCTCCGTGAGGGCGGGGAGATCGACCCGTACGCCCGGCAACGCCACCCCCTTGCGGGAGCGCAAGCTGCCGCTCGTCTGAGCGACGCACGTGACCCGTTCGCCCTCGACCGCCTCCACGGTGAGTCGCACGACCCCGTCATCCAGGTAGATGAGGCCGCCCGGGCGCACCGATCGGGCGAGCCCAGGGTAAACGACGGGTATCGCGCCGGGATCGGCCGGGCTCGAGGGTGTCTCCACCCCTTGGAGGACCAGCCGTTCGCCCTTGCGTAACGTGCGGGGAGCCTCGAACTCCCCGAGCCGGATCTTGGGCCCCTGGATGTCCAGCATGACCGCCAGGGGCCTCAGCCGCTGGGCGCTCAGGCGACGCAACCGCTCGAGTCGCCGGGCGTGCTCATCGAGCGTTCCGTGGGAAAGGTTGAGCCGGGCCACGTCCATGCCCGCATCGAGCATCGCGGTGACGACCGTCTCGTCCTCGGAAGCGGGGCCGATGGTGCAGACCAGCTTGGTGTGGCGAAAGGGTGGCACAGGTCGTATGGCTCCTCCTGCAAAGCCCGCCTGCTCTCAGCGGGCTTGCTCCGACGACTCCCCTGCATCCTGCGCCGGCGCGGCTCCCCTGCGGCCCCCGCGCCGGCCCCGCTGGCCGGAACGTTCCTCTTGCGGATCCCCGCCCCCGGCCGCACCGCCCTCCGCCGGTCCGGCACTGCCGCGCTCCGGCGAGGCAAAGCCCGGTGCCCCGCCGGCCTCCCCCGATGAGGTGACGGCGACCGGCTCGCGACGTGGCTCCTGCTGCCTCGCTTCCGCCGGAGCACTTGCGGGCTCGGGCTGCTCGGTGGCACCCCAGACCCCCATGTTGCGATACCGGCGGAACCGTTGCTCCACCAGCGCGTCGACGCTCAGGCGGCCCAGCTCTTCGAGCGCCTCCCGGAGCACGGAGCGGATCGCCTCCGCGGTCCGGGCCCGGTCCCGGTGCGCGCCCCCCGGAGGCTCCGGTATGACGCCGTCGATCACCCCGAACCTCAACAGATCCTGCGCCGTCAGCTTGAGAATCGCCGCCGCCTCGGCCGCCCTGCTCGAATCCCGCCAGAGGATCGTCGCGCACATTTCCGGGGAAATGACCGAGTACCACGCGTGCTCCAGCATGTAGACCCGGTCTCCCACGCCAATGGCCAGCGCTCCGCCGCTACCGCCCTCGCCGGTCACGATGACGACGATGGGGGTGCGCAGGGCCGCCATCGCCATGATGTTCTCGGCGATGGCCACGCCCTGACCGCGCTGCTCCGCCTCGATACCCGGGAAAGCCCCCACCACGTCGACGAACGAGATGATGGGCCGGCCAAACTTCTCCGCCTGCTTCATCAGGCGCAGCGCCTTGCGGTACCCTTCCGGATGGGGTAGCCCGAAGTTGCGCTGCAGGTTTTCCTTGGTGTCGCGCCCTTTTTGCGTGCCGATGAGCGTGACCGGGCGGCCGTCGAAACGCGCCACGCCCCCGACGAGCGCGCCGTCGTCGCCGGCCTTGCGGTCGCCGTGCAACTCCACGAAATCCTCGAAAAGGAGGGCCACGTAGTCGAGAAAGGTGGGGCGCCCGCTGTGGCGGGCCATCATGACGCGCTGCCACGGCGTCAGGTTGCGGTAAATCTCCTCGCGCAGACGCTGGGCACGCCGCTCCAGGAACGCGATCTCCTGGTGGAGCTCCATCCCGCGCTCGCTGCTGAACGCCTTCAGCTCGGCAAGTCGCCTCTCGAGCTCGACCAGCGGCCGCTCCCACTCGAACACGCCGTTACTGGGCATGGCGCCGCTCCTTCCGGGGCGCGTGCAGCGCGAGAAGACGCGCCAGCGTCGGCTTCATCTGGCGGCGATCCACGATCATGTCGATCATGCCGTTTCGGAGCGCGAACTCCGACGACTGGAACCCCGGCGGCAGCTTCTGCCGGATCGTCTCCTCGACCACCCGGGGCCCCGCAAACCCGATGAGCGCCCCCGGCTCGGCCACGATGATGTCGGCCAGGGAGGCGAAGCTCGCGTAGATCCCGCCCATCGTGGGATCGGTCAGAACGGAGATGTACAGTAGCCCCGCCTCGGAATGCTGGGCGACCGCCTGGCTCGTCTTGACCATCTGCATGAGGGAGAGAATCCCTTCATGCATCCGGGCCCCGCCGCCACCCGCCGAGAAGAGGACCACCGGCAGCCCCAGCTGCACCGCCCGCTCGAAGCCCCGCGCGATCCGCTCACCTACGACCGAGCCCATGCTCCCGCCCATGAAGCCGAAGTCGATGGCCCCTACGACGGCGGGCCACTCCCCGATGGTGCCCTGCCCGAGCACCGCTGCCTCGTCCAGCCCCGTGGCCTGGCGGGAGCGGGTCAGCTTCTCCTCGTATCCCGGAAACCCCAGGGGGTTGACGCTCCGAATGTCCCGGTCGAAGGGCACGAACTGCTCGGGAGCATCCAGCACCTGCCTGAGGCGCTCCCACGCGCCGATGCGGAAATGATAGCCGCAGCGCGGGCAGACACGAAAATGCTTGACCAGCTCTTTGCTGTACAAGATGGCGCCGCACCCGCTGCACTTGGTCCACAGCCCGTCGGGCGCCTCGCGCTTGACGGGCATGGTGGCCGGCGGCTTGACCGTGACGTAGCGTGGTTTACCCCGGAACAGGTCTTTCAGCATCCACTGAGCTCCACTTTATTGGGCAAGCGAACGCGTCAGGAGCTCGCTGGCGTCGCGCGCCTCGGAACTCGGCACCAGGAGCTCGATGTTGCCCGTTTCCTCACCTTTCGAGCCTCCGGCCGGCCGCATCGTCACCAGGAAACCCTCTCTGCGGAGCAAATCCCGCATCATCCTGGCAACGGGTCGGTTGGGCGCAATGTAGACGACCACCCAACCCATGGGAGCCAGCCCCCCTCGGCAGACCCGGATCTACCGACCAGACTCCACCCGCCCATGCCGGGACCAGATCTCCGCCCGCCCGCGGATCTTGATGGCCGAGGTGTGGACCGTGAACTGGGCAATCATGACCTCGCCCCGATCCAGCTTCTCCGTGTGGTGAAAACGCGTGTCGGGGCCGCGGGTCAGGCCCATGACCGTCACGCCATCCTCCAGCGCCTTGATGATCACGAAGTCGCCCAGCACCACTTCGGCTCCTGTCGGGAGTTCCCCTCCCGGCGTGGCTCTGACCTCCGGACCGGGTGTCACCGCCACGCCACCTCCTCTTGTCGCTCCTCGTCGCGTCTGCCCGTCCTACCCGTCCCCACCCGCCGGCACTACTACGACGCCGCCTTGCCCTCGCCCTCGCTGCCGGCCGCGGCGTCGGCCAGCGTCTGGCGCCGATGGGCGATACGGGCAGCGGCCGCCGCCGCCACCCCCGCCACCAGGTCGTCCAGGAACGTGTGGACGCCCCCGTCCGCATGGCGGTTGAGCTGGCCGATGATGCCCAGCTTTCGCTTGTCCAGGTACCCGAAGCTCGTCAGCCCTACCGATCCATACAGATTGGTGATCGCCAGGGCCAACACCTCGTCTATGCCGTAAAGGGGGCTATCCTCCCTCACGGCGCTACGCAGCGGCTCGGGGAGATGCCCCTGCTCGGCCAGGACGTCGAGTGCGATACCGGTCAGGATGGCGAACTGCGCCTCCCGCTTGTCGACCACCCGCCGGACACTCGCCAGGCACTCTTCGAGCGTCAGGTCGCTAAACCGGCCGCCCAGGAGCTCCTGCACCACCCGAGCGATATCCTCGAGCTCCACGCCCCTGGCCCGCAACCACTCGATGACCTGCTCTCTCAACGACCCGCCCCCTGGCCGGCGGCCACCGCAAGATGCTCCCTCCCGGCGATGCCGCCCCCCTCAGCGGCCGGCCCGGTGCCCCCGCCCTCGTCGCCCGCGCCCTCGAGGAGTTGCGGCGGCCGGCCGGTGATCCCGGCGATGGCAGCGATCAACTCCGGCACCGGATCCACCCACAGCGTCCGGGCCACCGCAGCGAGCTGGCGCCGGCTGCCGCTCGCCATCTCGATGACGACCGGCGTCTGGCCGGGATGCTCGCGCAGCGCCTCGGCCACCCGCTCCACCAGCTGCTCCGTGGACCGCCGCCCACCCCCCGGCTCGCGCCCTAATGGTATCACCAGCAGGCGGTCGAGGGGCATGGCCCTGTCTCCGATGATCTTGATCGACCCATCGTCGTCCTGGCTGATGGTGCCCCACACCAGCGCCGGCATCCCGGCCTGCACGTCGGCGAACTGATCCATGCTGCGAGGGAAGACCAGCACCTCGACACTTCCTGTCTCGTCTTCCAGCAACACCCGGCGCATCGTGCTCCCCGATCGGGTGCTGACCCGCCGGTCCGACTGCAGCAGGCCGGCCACCGCCACGCCCGCGCCCTCCTGGGCCAGTTCGCCGAGGTCGGCCATCGGGCTCGAGCGGAAGCGGGCCAGGCGCCGGCGCCACTGCTGCGCAGGATGGCCGGAAAGATAGAAGCCCAGCACCTCGCGTTCCCAGGCGAGCCGCTCCGGCACCGGAGCCTCGGGCACTAGGGGCAACAGATCGGCGCCGAAGCCCGGCCCGCCGCCGGCGCCCGCTCCGCTCTCGGCGAACAGGTCCAGCGACGCCTGGTCCACCTGGGCGGCCGCCGACGAGCGACGCGCCTGGCAGTACTCCCACGCATCCTTCAGGCCGGCCAGCAAGGCGTTGCGGTTACCGAATGCATCCAGCGCGCCCGCCTTGATGAGGCTCTCGACGACGCGCTGGTTGAAGGCGCCGGGGGAGGACGCTTCCTGCAGGGTGCGGCCGCAGAAGTCGCGCAGCCCCTTGAACGGCCCGCCCTGCTTCCTCGCCCGGAGGATCGCCTCTACCGCCGGCTGCCCCACGTGCTTGACCGCCAGCAGGCCGAAGCGAATGGCACCGCCCTCCGGCCAGAACTCGCCCCGGCTGTCGTTGACCGAAGGGGGGAGGATGGGCACGCCGGCCTCCCGGGCAGCGTCCAGGTACAGCTTGACCTTGTCGCTGTTGCCCGCCACGCTGGTCAACAGCGCCGCCATGAACTCCACCGGGTAGTGGGCCTTGAGATACGCCGTCTGGTAGCTGATGAGCGCATAGGCCGCCGAGTGGGCCACGTTGAAAGCGTACTGGGCGAAGCGCTCGATTTCGGCAAAGAGTTCCTCGGCCAGGGAGCGCTCGTACCCCTTGCCGACCATCCCCTCGATGAACCGCTGCTTTTCCCGGGCCATCTCCTCGGGCTTCTTCTTGCCCATCGCCTTGCGCAGCACGTCCGCCTGCCCCGGCGTGTAGCCGGCCAGCTGCGTGGCGATGCGCATGACTTGCTCCTGATAGACGATGATCCCGTAGGTCTCCCGCAGGATCGGCTCGAGCGCCGGGTGCGCGTACCGGATCTCCTGCCGGCCGTGCCGGCGCGCGATGAAGTCCCCCAAGAACTGCAGAGGCCCCGGGCGTCCCAGGGCCAGCGCTGCCACGAGATCGCTGAACTTGTCGGGCTGAAGGTCTCGCATGACGCCCTTGAACAGGCGGCTTTCGAGCTGGAAGACGCCCTCCGTCTCCCCTTTGCTCAGCATGGCGTACACCGCCGGATCGTCGAGCGGGAGGTTGTCGACGTCGAGGCGCTTGCCGTGCTGGCGCTCGATGAGGTCCACGGCCGCCCGGATGACGGTCAGGTTACGCAGTCCCAGGAAGTCCATCTTGAGCAGGCCCAGCTCTTCCAGGTGCTCCATGGGGAACTGCGTCACCGCCGCCCCGTCGCTCGTGCGGGCAAGCGGCACCATGTCGGCCAGGGGCCGCGGCGCGATCACCACGCCGGCCGCGTGCATCGAGAGATGGCGCGGGAATCCCTCCACCTGGCGGGCCAGGTCGATGAGGCGCCGCACCGTCGCGTCGGACTCGTAGCGCTGCCGCAGCTCTTCGGACTCGGCGAGCGCCTGCTCGAGGGTCACCCCCGGGCCGGACGGCACCAGCTTGGCCAGCCGGTCCACCTCGGCGTACGGGATCTGCAGCACCCGGCCCACGTCGCGGATGGACGCCCGGGCCGCCATCGTCCCGAAGGTGGCGATCTGCGCCACCCGGTCCTTGCCGTAGCGGCGCACCACGTACTCGATGACCTCGTCCCGGCGGTCGTCGGCGAAGTCGATGTCGATGTCGGGCATGGAGACCCGCTCCGGGTTGAGGAACCGCTCGAAGATCATGCCGTGGTGCAGCGGGTTGATGTTGGTGATGCCGAGGCAGTACCCCACCAGGCTGCCGGCCGCCGACCCTCGCCCCGGGCCGACGGGGATGCCGCTTCTTCTTGCGTAGTTGACGAAGTCCTGCACGATGAGGAAGTAGCCGGCGAAGCCCGTCTGCTGGATGATGCCCAGCTCGTAGTCGAGGCGCTGGCGCACCTCGTCGTCCATCTCGCCGAAACGGCGCCGGGCCCCCTCGTACGCGAGCTGCCGCAGGTACTCGTCGGCGCTCTCCCCGTGCGGCGTCTCGAAAGCCGGCAGCTCCGGGCGGCCCAGCTTGAGCTCCACGTTGCACCGCTCGGCCACCTCGAGCGTCCGATCGCACGCCTCGGGGACGTCCGCGAAGAGCTGCCGCATCTCGCCGGGGCTGCGGAAGTAGAACTGGTCGGTGGCGAAGCGCAGCCGGTTGGGATCGCTCAAGTACTTGCCGGTCTGGATACAGAGCAAGACGTCGTGGAAGGCCGCGTCCTCCCGGCGCAGGTAGTGCGTGTCGTTGGTGGCGATCACCGGCAACTTCCACTCCCGGGCCATGGCCACCAGGCGCGCGTTGAGCGCCTCCTGGCCGTCGACGCCGTTTCGTTGCAGCTCCACGTAGAAGTGGTCGCGGCCGAAGATGTCGAGATAGCGGCCCAGAGCCGCCCGAGCCCCCTCTTCGTCCCCCTCGAGCAAGCGCGCGCTCACTTCGGCCGACATGCACCCGGTGGTGCCGACGAGGCCCCGAGCGTGCGCGGCGAGCACCTCGTGATCGATGCGCGGCTTGTAGTAGAAGCCCTCCAGGAAGCCGATGGTGGAGAGCTTCATCAGATTGCGCAGGCCTTCTTCGTTCTCGGCCAGCACCAGCAGGTGGTGTGCGGCGTCGCCGGGCCCGCCGCTTTTATCGTGGCGGCTCTTGGGCGCCAGATACAGCTCCGCACCCAGGATCGGCTTGATGCCGGCAGCTTTGGCGGCCTTGTAAAACTCCACGAGCCCGTACAGCGCCCCGTGGTCCGTGACGGCAACGGCCGGCATCCCGAAAGAGACGGCCTGCTTGACCAGTTCGTCGACGCGGCACGCCCCGTCGAGCAAGCTGTACTGCGTGTGGTTGTGAAGGTGCACGAAAGTGCCGGATGCCATCGGTGCGTTCCCATCCTGCCCGTCGATCTCGGCGCATACAGATGGAGCCAGCCATGACAGGCGACGCACGCCAAACCCTACATCAGGTCGTCACCGCGCTCTTCCTGGCGCTGGGGGTCGTCACCGGCGGCAGCCTCGTGGGCGGCTTGAGCGCGCTCGCCACCGGACGCCCGCCCATTGCCACCATACAGGAGCTTGCCAGGACAATCAAGCTGTGGGCCATCGTGGTAGCCATCGGGGGCTCCTTTCCCACCATCCAGGCCATCGAATCCGGCCTCTTCTCGGGACAACCCGGCGTCTTGATGCGCCAGGTGGTCGTGATCCTGGCGAGCCTGGCAGGAGCCCAGCTCGGCCAGTGGATCGTGGTCACCGTGACGGGCGGATGAGGGGCTCGAGCCGGCGGGGGGCGTCGAGGGCCGTGAGCGGTAGCGCCCGGTGGGTCCGCTTCCACGTGGTCTCGTGGAGGCGTCTTTTGGCGTGGCTCGCCGTCTTCGCGCTGGGGACGACGGCGGGGTCCACGTGGGCCACGGTGCGCATCGGCCACCAGGTCGACGCACTGGCGCGCCAGCGGGACCTCCTCGAACAGCGCGCCGCGGACCTCGAGACCCGCATGGAGAAGCTCCAGCAAAGCCTCTCCGAACGCCGGCGCCGCCCTCTACGGAGCATCGAGGTGAAGCTGGCGGGGCTCGACCCCGCGGACGAACTCACGCTCGTCCGGGAGATTCGCAAGCTGCTACAGGGCCTGATAGGCCGGCCCGTCGACCAGGTCGACCCGGCCCTGGTGGCGCAGATCCTCGACGGGCGCCTCGTGAGCGCGGGTGGCCGCGCCGTGAGCCTGTCCCTGCGCCAGGTCTGGGTGACCGACAGCTTGACGGTCTGGGTCGACGTGCGGGCCGCCCTGCCGCGGTGAACGGCCGCCCGAGTCTCGGAAGGCCTAAGGCGAGCCTGCGAGTTCCTGGGTGATGGGCTCGAAGTCGACGGCCGCATACCCCAGGCGGCGAGCCAGTTCGTCGCCCGTGTCCCGCTGCCCGGAGGCCCATAGCTCCCGCAGGAAGTCGCCGGCCTCCCGCCGGGTGAACCAGGCGCGGCCGAAGCGGCTTACGAGCCGTTCTCGCAGCATGACCTCGAGCGCCCAGGCGCGCAGGTACTCGGCCACGTAAAACCCCGCATCCACGTCGGCCAGGTAGTCGACCCTCCCGTACTGGATGCCCGTGGCCTCGGTCAGGATCGAGTCGTAGCGCCCCGGCATGGGACCGAGCGAAGGCGACTGGTGGAGCTCGAGCTCGTAGAGGAGCTTGGCGGCGTACCGGCGCAGGAAGTAGAGCCGGTCGAGGCGCGTGAAGGCCGTGTACGCCGCGATCTGGGCGGGGGACGCCCCCAGCACCTTCTCCAGCCACTCCGGGTTGGTCGTGAGGTACTCGAAGAGGAAGGCGAAGCACTCGGTCACCGAATTGTCGCCGAGGTACCGGTACTCCGCCGGGAGATCGGCCCGGGTATGGGCGAAGTGCTCCATGTGCCCGGCTTCGTGGAGCAGGGCGTGGTAGTCGTCCTGGCCTCCTTGCGGCAGGATCACCAGGCGCACGTCGGCCGGCACCCGCACCGGCGCGCAAAAGGCCCGGGGCGACTTTTGGGGGCGGGGCTCGGTATCGAGGTGCACGTTGGGCTGGGAGCCCAGCGCGATCCCGAGGCCCGCGAGGGTTTGCTCGAGCGCCGGGACCAGCCGCTCCTTGGGAAACATCGGGTCAAACGCCGTGGCCCGCAGCATCCAGGCCACGTCGTGCTTGCGGGCGACGCCGAAGCCGACCCCGGCCCGCTCTTCGAGGGCCGGCTCGAAGTGCGTGCGGTAGGCTTGCTCCGTCCGGGAGAGAAACCGGGTCATCGTCCGCCCGAGGGCTGCGAAGTCGATGCGTTTGAGTTCCTGGTACATGGCCAGGGAGGTGAGGTACCCCAGGGAACGTACCAGCTCCCGGTGCCGCTCCCATATCGCCTCCCTGTCGGGATTGAGCTCCGCCACGAACGCCTGCCGGGCCTCGTACAGCCGGTCCCGCCGGGCCCGGTCCGGTTCGTTGGCCAGCCGCACGGAAACCGTCCGAAAGGGCAGCTCCTCGCCGTCGAAACGAATCACGCCCTGGGTCTCCCTGGTGACCAGGGCGTCGACCATCTCCTTGACGGCGCCCTCGAGATAGCCTGCAACCAGGAAATCCAGAAGGTAGCGCAACCGGCGCTGCCGCTCCGCGTCATTGGGCTGTTGCAGGGCCTTGCGCACCCGCTCCACCGTGGCCACGTCGAACAGATGGGCAAACCGTTGGTAGATGGGGCTCAGCTGCAGCTCCGGCTTGAGGCCGGCCCCGTTCTGGTAGTACTCTTCGCTGGTCTCGCCGAGGAACGTCTCGACATCCCCGGACAGCGCCTCCAGAGACGGTTGGCCTTCGTCCAACGCTGCCATGCTCGGCACCGCCCTCCCTAGCGCTACGAGCGGCGGGCCGGGAGTGGCCCTTCGAAGACGGCGCGCCAGTCTTCGGCGACTCCGCCGTCCGGCACGCGCGTGCCCGGCTCCCGCCGGATCCGGCCCCCGAGCGCTGCGACCTTCGTCTCGAGTGCCTCGTACCCTCTGTCGATCATTTCGGCGTTTTCGATGCGCGTCTCGCCTTCGGCGGCGAGCGCCGCCAGGAGCAGCGCCGCCCCACCCCGCAGGTCCGTCGCCTCGACGCGGGCCCCGGTGAGGCGAGGCACGCCCCGGATGATGGCCGTGTCCCTCTCGACCCGGACGTCTGCGCCCATCCGGCGCAGCTCGTCGACGTAGCGAAACCGGTCGAAGATGGTCTCCCGCACCATGCTCGTCCCGTCGGCGATGGTCAGGAGGGCGGCGAAAGGCTGTTGGAGGTCGGTCGGAAAGCCCGGATAGGGCGCCGTCTCCAGATCGACGGCATGAGGGCGCGCCAGACCGGGCGGAGTGGACAGCGCCACCATGTCCGGCGTCTGGCGGATCAGGTAGCCGGCCTCCTTGAGCTTGGCCAGGGGCATGTGCAGGTGCTCGGCGAGCGCCCCGTGGACCTCCACCTCTCCCGCGGTGATGGCCCCGGCGACCAGCCACGTGGCGATCTCGATGCGGTCCGGGATGATGGCGTAACGGCACCCGTGGAGTCCTTCGACGCCCTCGATCCGGACGACGGGAGTCCCCGCCCCCCGGATACGGGCGCCCATGAGGTTGAGCAGCGAGGCGACGTCGACCACTTCGGGCTCGAGCGCGGCGTTTTCCAGCGTCGTCGTGCCCCGGGCGAGCGACGCCGTCATCATCAACTGGATGGTCGTCCCCACGCTGGGCCGGCTCAACTGGATGCTCGTGCCTGCCAATCCAGATGGCGCGAGCGCTCGCATGCTGCCACCCTCGATCTGGATGGCCGCTCCCATCGCTTCGAAGCCGCGCAGATGGTAGTCGACCGGGCGGGAACCGAGCGCACAGCCGCCGGGCAGGGGTACCGTGGCCTCTTTGGCCCTGGCCAGCAAGAGGCCTGCCACGTAGAAGGATGCCCGCATCCGGCGTACCAGCGTGTAGGGGGCCTCCGTCGTGCGAAGCTCTCCGCCGTACACCGTGACTCCCCCGGGCTCCGGCCCGATTTCGACGCGGACGCCCAGGCTGCGCAGCAACTGGATCATGGTCGCCACGTCCGCGTCGGTGGGCACGTGCTCGAGGTGGACGGGCCCACCATCGGCCAGCGCGGCTGCGACCAAAGCGGGCAACGCGCTGTTCTTGGCGCCGCTGGCCGTGAGTTGTCCCGAAAGGCGTACGCCGCCTTCAACGATGAGATCCGTCACGTCCTAATATGATTGGCTCCTTTTCGCCGGATGCCTGCTTGCCGGCCGCGTCCCACCCCAATATTCGGAGCCCGGAGAGGCCGGTCCGGCCGCCGGAGGAAGAGCGGCAGGTGTTGCCAGCAACTTCCTGGATCCGGCGGCCGCCGGTCGCGGCACTCTAGGGTCGTCAGCGGGCGCCCCAATGAATCTGGTACACCCAGTTGTGCCCGTTGTTGTTGTCCCAGTGGTCGGCGGAATCGCGGAAGCAGAACTCGAGGGTACCGAACCCCTTGGCCTCGAGGTGTGCCTCCCAGAGGGGCGTCTGCCCGATCCAGCCGACCTTCTGCATGGGCACGTCGTGCACGTCAGACCAGCGCCCCGGGCCGAACCCGTAGTGCAAGAAGACCTGATCGGCACCGTGGCGGGCCAGCAGTCCGGAGTACCAGATGGTGACGTCCTGGCCGGAGGTTACCGGAGTGGGCTTGACGTAGACGCCGTCGTCCACCTCGCCGAAGGGACGCTCCCGCTCCTCGGCAACGGCCGAAGCCGCTTCATGGCCTTCACCTGCGCCGATCAGGCCGTACTCCTCGTCGCCGGGCCGGCCGGCAGGCGTGGCCTCTCTCGTGGAGGTGCCCGTGAAGGCGCGCCGTAGCGACTGCAGCAGACCGGCCACTCCACCACCTCCCTTCTCTAGGCCTTGCGCTCGCTCCGAGGGTAGAGTGCGCGGCCCGGCCGTCCGCCATGGGGTAAGTCGCAGGGTCCCCGACCATTCGGTAGCCGCCCAGGCAAGGGTGGCACACCGATCCAGCCCGGCCGGTCGTTGCTCGCCCTTGCCTTGACCCACGGCGGGACGGATGCTAGAATGCGTTCGGCTCTTCTCCCCGCTGGGGGATGGTGTAACGGCAACACGCGTGGCTCTGGACCACGTAATCCAGGTTCGAATCCTGGTCCCCCAGCCAATGCGAGGATTTCCGGATCCGGCCACGAGCGGAGGTCGTCCGCCGTGCAATCACGGAGCGCCGCGCTAAACACCCGTGTCCATCCCGCCCGCCCGGTCGTCTTGCTACATGCGTTCCCCCTCCATGCCGGGATGTGGCAACCTCAGATGCAGGCGTTGGCGGAGCGGGGCTTCTCTGCGGTGGCCGTGGATCTGCCCGGCTTCGGCTCGAGCCCGCTCCGGGACGAGCAGGACCTGGACGGCTTCGCCGCGCGGGTGCTGGAGGTGCTGGACGGGCTACAGGTGGAGCGCGCCGCTTTCGTCGGGCTCAGCATGGGCGGTTACGTCCTGTTTCGCTTGTGGCAACAGGCCCCTCACCGCATCGGGGCCCTGGTGCTCGCCGATACCCGGGCCGAGCCGGACAGCCCCGAGGCTCGGGAGCGCCGGTACGCCCAGGCATCCCAGGTGGCGGTCCTCGGGGTGGAGGCCATCCTGGAGGGGTTCGTGGCCGGCGCTCTGGGGCGGGCGACTCTGGATGGCCGGCCCGGAGTGGTCGAGACCGTGAGACGGATCGTGCGGGAGGCGCGGCCGGCCGGGGTCGTCAACGCCCTCCGGGCCATGGCGGTGCGCCCCGACTCGACGCCCCTGCTGCCCCGGATCACCGTACCCACCCTGGTCGTGGCAGGCGAGCAAGACGGCCTCACCCCGCCCGACGTGGCCCACCGCATGGCGGCCGCCGTTCCCGGCGCGAAGCTTTCGGTGATACCGGAAGCAGGACACCTCTCCAATTTGGAAGCGCCCGGCACCTTCAACCGGCAGCTGCTGGACTTCCTGGAAACGAGCGGCTTCTGGAGGGCCTGACCGGACAAGGAGGCCGCGTCCGCCGTCGCTGCAGCGCTCAGGCCACCACCCTGGCCACGAGCTCGCCCGTGCGCTCCGTCGTAAACCCGCCGGCCAGCTCGAGCTGGCGCCGCAGCGCCCGCAGGCTCAGGGTCGCCAGGAGCTGGCGGACCGGCTCCAGGGTCAACCACTCGTCGGGGATGGCGACGTCGAAGCGGGCCTCCTGCAGCGGCACGAAGTCGAGGGCATAGGCGGCGGCCACCGCCGCGGGCACGACGCCGGCGTCGGCCGCGCCTCGAGCCACCTCCCGGGCCACCTCCTGATGGGAGAAGACGACGCGGTCGAGGCCCTGCACGGTTTCACCGGGCACGCCCGCCGCGCGCAGCGCCTCTTCCAGAAGCGCTCGCGCTCCCGCACCCCTTTCCCGGTTGACCACGCGGACCCCGGGCCGTGCCAGATCCGCGGCCCCTCGCAGCCCCTTGGGGTTGCCGGGCCAAACCGCCAGCCCCTCCCTCCAGGTCCCGAGGTGGATGAGCGAGACGGCCCGCCCCGGCAAAGCCCGGCGGACGAACGACACGTTGTACTCGCCCGTCGCCGGGTCCCGCAGATGCACTCCCGCCACGTGCACGAGGCGTTTGGCCAGCATCTCGAGCGCCTGAGTGCTGTTGGCGTGCAGCCACTGTACCCGGAGGCCCGGGTGCCGTCGCTCGGCCTCCCTCGCCCATAGCCCCAGGGCAGGCGAACAGCCTGCGATGACGACCCCGCGCTCCAGGTCCTCCACGTCGCCACCGACCAGGCGCACGGCGACCCGACCCTCGCCGCCCGCCTCCTCTCCCTCCTCGACGAGGCCGTCCACCGGCACGACCTCCGTGCGGAAGGCGCGCTCGCCCCCCAGGGGATAAGCCACCCAGCGCCCTCCTACCCTGGCCAGGCTCACGCGGCCCGAAGCAGGGCGGGCCGGGGGCAGGGCCATGACGGCCTCTACCCGCGGCACTTCGTCCTCGAGCCAGAAGAGATCCTCGACCCCGGCGCCCAGCACTCGGGCGATCCGCATGGCCACGGCCACCGACGGCTGGTAGAGCCCGGCTTCGATGCCTCCGATGGTCTGACGCGTCACCCCGGCCGCCCGGGCCAGCTCCTGCTGGCTGAGGCCCAAGCGGACGCGGGCTTCGCGTACCCCGTTGCGAAGTGGCCTGGAGCCCTTCATCGCGCTGGCGCCTCCCGCGTGTCAAACAGACTTGCGCACGGCGGGTCCATTGTACCGCTCACCGCCTGCGCCTCCCTGCCGGATGCCGTCACCGTCTTGACGCTCCTGGAGGGTCGTGGTAGAGAGAAGGCGGCGCCGACGGGTGCAACCGCCAGAGGAGGACTTCCGTGACGTTACGCAGCCTCATTGCCCGCGAGCTTCACCAGGCCGTCCAACGACTCCTGAGCCAGTCCGGCCTCCGGTGGCCCGATGGCCTCGAGCTCCTCGTCGAGCAACCCGCCCGCGTCGAGCATGGCGACTACACGAGCAACGTGGCGCTTCAGCTCGCCCGCCACCTGCGGAAGCCCCCGATCCAGATCGCTACGCAGCTGGCCGGCGAGTTGCGGGGTTTGCCGATGGCTTCCAGGGTGGAGGCGGCGCCGCCGGGCTTCGTCAACATCTGGCTCGACTGGCGCTGGTGGGCGTCCCACGGCATGACGCGCTGGGATCCGCCCAAAGAGCGCGCCGCCGAGAAGGTCGTGGTCGAGCACACCTCCATCAACCCCAACAAGGCAGCCCACGTCGGGCACCTTCGCAACGCCTGCATCGGAGATACCCTCGCCCGGTTGCTGCGCCGCGTCGGCTACCGGGTGGAAGTGCACAACTACATCGACGACCTGGGCAACCAGGTGGCCGATACGGTCGTGGGGCTCCTGCACGTCCCGGTGAAAGGCCAGTACACCCGCTTCGGGGACTTCTGCTGGGACGTCTACGCCCGGGTCAGCCAGGCGTACGAGCGCGACGAAGGCCTCAAGGCCCGGAGGGCGGAGGTACTGCACGCGCTCGAGGCGGGAGACAACAACACGGCGTGGTTGGGCCGGCTCGTGGCCGAACACATCGTGCAGGAGCACGTGGCCGAGATGGGCGCGTTCGGCATCACGTACAACCTGCTGGTCTGGGAGAGCGACATCGTCCGGGAAGGTTTCTGGGCGGCGGCGTTCGAGAAGCTCAAGCAGTCGCCCCTGTTCGTCAAGGAGACCCAGGGACGCCTCGCCGGGTGCTGGGTGCTCAAGCAGCCCCAGCAGGAGCAAGAAGGCCCGGCCGAGGCCGCCGCCGGCCGGGAGGAAGAGGCCGACGACGAGCACCTGGCCGACAAGGTGCTGGTGCGTTCCAACGGGGTGCTCACGTACACCGCCAAGGACATCGCCTACCACCTCTGGAAGTTCGGCCTGTTGGGCAAGGAGTTCCGGTACCGGCGGTTCGCCCAAGGCCTTTGGACCACCGCACCCGACGGCACCGGCCGGCCGTTCGCCAGGGCCAGGCGCGTGCTCAACGTCATCGACCGGCGCCAGGAGTACCCGCAGGCCATGGTACGCCTGGCGCTGCAGGCGCTCGGGTTTCAGGAGGCCGCAGGGGCGCTGCACCACGTCTCGTACGGCGTGGTGAGCTTGAGCCCGGCCACGGCCGGCCGGCTGGGCATGGACACCTCGGAAGGACGCTCGTCGTACCCCATGTCGGGGCGGCAGGGGATCGGCATCAAGATCCGGGACCTCCTCGACCTTATGGAGGCGTCCATCGACCGGGAGCGCTCGCGGCGGGCAGGGCTGTCGAGCCGGGCGATTGCGGCGGGCGCCATCCGCTACTTCTTGCTGCGCTACAACCTCGGGACCGAGATCGTCTTCGACATGGACAGCGCCCTCGACGTGCACGGCAACACGGGGCCCTACTTGATGTACGCCCACGCCCGGGCGGCGGGAATCTTGCGCAAGGCCGGGCTGGAGAGCCGGGCGATGCCGCCGGAGCCGCGCCGGATGCCGGAGGTCTCCGAGGTGGAGCGGGCGCTCTTGCGCCACCTGGCCGACTGGCCGGACACGCTCGAGGCGGCGGCGGAGGGGTTCAACCCGACGCTGGTGACGGGGTACGCCTACGAGCTGGCGCAGCGTTTCACCGACTTTTACGAAAACTTGCCGGTGCTGAAGGCGCCAGAGAGCGAGCGGCCCTTCCGGATCTGGCTCGTGGCGCTTTCCCGAGCCGTGCTGGCCGACGCCCTGGGCGTGCTGGGGCTGCCGGCGCCCGAGCGTATGTGAGCGGGCCGGCCCCCGGATGACCGCAGCCACTGGGCAGACAGGGGCGCCGTCCTCGATTTCGCTGCGGTCATCGGAGGCGGCCACATCCTGGACTTCGGGCCCGGAGACGGCTGGCCTTCGTTGCTCGTGGCGCCCTTCGTCCGGGGCGTGGTCGGCGTGGATGCCTCCCGGCGCCGGGTGGCCGTCTGCCGGGCAAACGCCCGCCGCCTCGGGATCTCTAACGCGCAGTTCGTTCACGTGCCGGCGGGAGCGGCGCTCCCGTTCTCGGACGCCAGCTTCGACGGTGCCACGGCCGCCTCGTCCATCGAGCAGTCTCCCAATCCACAGGCCGTCCTGCGAGAGCTTTACCGGGTGCTGCGCCCCGGGGGGAGGCTCCGCATCTATTATGAAGCGCTCCACCGCTATCGAGGTGGACGGGAGCGCGAGCTTTACGTATGGGCCCCTTCAGAGCGGGTGACCCACGTGGTGCTCTACGATCGCCAGATCGAGCGTGAGACGGTGGTGCACCTCGGCCTGCGGCTCCAGGCTCCCTCTGAAGAGGTCCTCCACATGCTGCTCTCCGGCACTCGAAGTGGAGCGCTCACCATTCCGGCCTCCGGCACCACCTTGCCTGCGGATCTCCTCACGGAGGAAGGGTGGAAACGCATTCGAGGGCTCGTCGCCGAGGCGGTTACCTGTACCCTGGTGCAGCCCGGGTGCCGGACGCTCTGCAGATGGCTCGCGGAGGTTGGGTTTCACGGCGTGACTGCCACGCACGGCGGAAGGACGTTTGCCGCCCGGGTGTTCGACGAACTTTCACCTGCCTCCCGCCCCCGCACGCTCCCGGACATCGACGCGCTCCTCGGCCCGGCCGTACGTGCCGTGGTCCGCATGGAAGCCCCCGAACATCTCCAGGCACCCATCACGGCGATCAAATGAGACGGTGCCCAAACTGGCCACCGGGGACTTGCAGGGTCGTGCCTACGTCTACAACGCGCGGATCGCCCGCGAGCAGGCCGCCCGGCGCAGCCTCCGAGAGTGGATCCAGCGCTACTGGGGTGGGGCCGTGGTGCCCGCGGTGAGCATGATGCTCGGGGGCGAGAAGCTCCGGCGAGAGGACGTGGAGGCGCTGCACGAGCTGGTCGAACGCCTGGCTCCCGAGGAGGGTACGCCGCATGACGACCACTGAGGCTTCCACGCTGCTGCTGGCCGTCGCCTCTTCGAGGCCCTTCGGCAGCCGTCCATACCTCGGGATGGCTCCAGGTAGCACGAAACCCGTTCAGCCTCGTACGCCTGGGTTTCTGGGTGGTCGGGCTCCTGGCCCTCCACCTCTTCGCGCAGCGGCTTTGCCGTGGGAGCCTTTCATGCTAGGATGGGCTCGCCGGGGCTCGGACGGCAAGGGGGGGCCCATGGTGCCTGTGGATGCGGAGGAGTACCGGCGGTGGTTCGGGCAGAGCGCCCACACGCTCCAGTCGGCCACGCGCGACGCTGAGGAAGCTGACTACGGGTGGGCCTGCTTCAAAGCCCAACAGGCCGCGGAATACGCCGTGAAGGCTCTACTCCGGGCGGTCGGAGACCCGGCGGTGGGCCGCTCCCTGGTCAAGCTGACCGAGACGCTCGAGGCCCGTCCCGGCATCCCCGTTCCCGAGGAACTCCGCCAGGCAGCGCGAACGCTCGACAGGCACTATATCCCGCCACGTTACCCGGACGCTTACCCCAGCGGAATGCCGTACGAGTTCTACGATCAGCCGACGGCCTGCGAAGCCCTCGAGAGCGCCAGGCGGATCGCCGCGTTCGTCCGTGACCAGGCTCTGGCGCTGGGGATACCGCCCGATCACCCCTCCAGCCACGGGACGGAGTCGAGCCCGCCGCCCGGGTCAGGGCAGACAGCGGAGGGAACGCCATGAACGGTGCCGCGACGGTGCATCCGGCGCTGCGGCGGCGCATCGAGGAGCAGGAGCGCCTGCTCGAGGTCGCCCGGCATTATGCCTGCAAGTTGGCCGAGACCCTGGCAGTGCGATGGGCGGTCGTGGCAGGGTCAGTGGCGCGCGGGGACTTCCACGACGGCTCCGACATCGACGTGCTGGTGGTGAGTGACGCTTTACCATCGGAGCCCCTGAGGCGCGCGAAGGTGCTGTTTGAGGTCGCCGAGGGCGGAGTGGAGCCCAAAGGCCTGACACTGGCAGAGGTGAAGCGCGAGATCCACCGGCGCAATCCTCTCGTGCTCGAGGCCCTTGCCAGCGGTATGGTGGTCTATCCGCAGGGAACCTCGCTCGATGAATTTCGCCGCGACGTGGGGGCGCCCTCGGCCGACGACGCGTGAGGCGAACTGGGCCAGGCGTCGCAGCCTCGCAGAAAGGTCGCTCTGGTGGCCGGGTGCGCTCCACCCAGAGCCGAGCATACATCCGAACGGTAAGTAAGGTCGAAAGGTAAGACAGGGACCGTCTCCAGAATGGCCTCCACGAACGCCTCCCGCCGAGCTGTCCGTACCGAGGAATCGGCCCGACGGACGCCGGCCAGCGTTGGGCCATCGGAGCGCTTCTGCCGGCGGTTGAGTGGCCTGGATTTGCCCGAGGTCATCGCCAAAGCCCTCGCCAGGCAACTTGAGATGAGCGTACACGGCTCAGGATGTCCGAGAGATTCTTGGCCAGTTCGGTTCTCAGGCACGGAGGCGCTGTTGCTATCCTTCCGCACAGCGCGGTCCCGTGTTCCGTGGCAGCAGCGAGGTGGCTGGCAGGAACAATCTGATGCCACCCAGGTCGAAAGGCAAGGCACAGGAGGGCAGGGTGGCACAACTTGGAACCTGGCACCCCCACCAGGGTTTGAACTTCTCGCGTTTCAGCGGCGTCTTCTTCGTGTGTCCGCGTAGTTGGGCATGCGACGCCCCGGGATGCTTCCCGGATGCTTGAGCGGTGCGCAGCACCGGGTCATGGTTGCTGCGCCTTTTCCCTCCGTAGGCGCTCGAGGATCCAAACTCGGGCCAGCGTGCCAGCCCCGAGGCCGTAGCGGGCGGCAATCCGGCCCAAGGCCTCCATGTCCTGCTGCGCCAGACGCACCGAGAGGAGTCGCCTCTTGCGCACCACCTCCACTGGCTCATTGACGGGCTCCAGTTGGTCCCAGTAGTCCGCCACCGAATGGGCGTCCCAAAAGGCCGCTTCTTCTTCGGCGGACTCGAAGGCAGGCAGGGGCTTTTCCCGCGTTTTGCGCGCCATCAGCTTCTCTCCCTTCGATAAAGTCGGCGTTCCTCGCCGGAAGGCTATGGTATTCCTCGAGTGCAAGGCGAGGTGCGTTCGCTTCCGGTGAACCCCTGAACCGCCGATAATGAGGGCGAAGGAGGGTGGACCCCATGGCGTGGGGCCGGCGAGCGGAACCCCGGCGGTTCTGGGTGGAAGAAGTGGTGCCGGGTGCATTGGCGCGCCGGCGCTGGAGACGGTGGCGCATGCGTACCAGCGCCGTGTTTGGCGCCGTGCAGGCGGCCAGCGGATGGGCGGCCCATGTGGCTGCCGTCGCTGGACTGGCGGGCCTCCTGGCGCTACTGGTGCGGCCGTTAGGCGGCCGAGGCATTTTCCCGCCTCGCACTGTGTTACAGGACGTAGGGCTGGTGCTCACGGCGCTTGGGGTGGCGAGCTTTGTCCTGCTGTTTGGCCTCTATGCGTTGACTGGGCGGTTGAAGAGATGGCTGGACAGCTCGGAGCCTCTGAGCGCCGGCGTTCGGCGGCTTGCCCGGGCGCTCCTGAAGGGGCTGCTGGTCGAGCTGCCCCTGGCGGTCGTGGCGGCCGTGCTTTGGTCCATCGTGGGGTTCGTGTACCTTTTGGCCAACCTTCCGAGCCTCATCGGCCGGGCTGTGCTGGCGCCGGTGCTGGGGTGGCTTCCGTGGTTGGGGAGGGACGACGCGTAGGCGGCGGGGCTCACCCCGCCGCCTGGCTTGTCACGGACGGGAGGAAGGCGTTGGCTCCAGTCGTCGTGCCAAAGTGTCCACGTCCCGGCGAACGCCCACTACTTCGGTTTGCACGCGGGCGATGTCGGCCCGGATGTTCCCGATCACCTGGGTGAGCTTCAGCTCGAGGCTTGCTATGTCGTGGCGGACTTTTTCCTGAAACTCCGTGAAGCCGCGGGCCAGGCGGTCCACCGTCTTTTCGAGCCGCCCCACCATGCGGATGATGACTTGGAGGCTCACCCCGAGCAATGTGACGACCGCGGCGCCGAGGATGCTGGCGAGCAGCGTCGTGGCGTTCATGGCTGCCTCCCATCTGCTATAAGTGTAGCGCGCGTGGAATGGTCACGCCAAGGGCAGGGTCGCGGCAGCGTTTCCCACTCCCGCGCCGCGACCCACTGCCAAGCCCCGTCGTCGAAGCGCACAAGCAAGCGCCGGACCGGAAGCCCCTGGTAGAGCACGGCCGTGCCGCGCCGCCCGTCGCCTCGCCGGCGGCTCCTGCGGAGGCGGTAGGGAACCTGTTCGGTAGGATAGAGCATGGGGATCTGCCCCCCGGCCGTGCTGCGCCGGATCTTTGCCTGGCGCCTGGAGGGCCGCTCATACCAGTGGATCCGGGATCGGCTGAACGCGGAGGGCGTGCCGGCTCCCCGTGGCACTCGCTGGCGCAACAGCACCCTGCACACCCTGCTGGGCGAGGATTACATCCTGACCTACGCGGGATACGGGGTGTGGAATAAGCACTACCGCAAGGGGCCAAGACCGCGTGGTGTTCGGTACAAGCCCCGAGAGGAGTGGATCGTTGAGCCCCGAGCACACCCCGCCATCATCGACGAGGAGACGGCGGACCGCCTGATCGCGCTGGCCCGGCAGACCAGGGAGCACTACGAGACAGGGCGAGGCCGGAAGGGGGCGGGGAGCACGTATCTCCTCACGGGAGAGAACCTCGATGGGGAGCCCATCTTTCGCTGCGCGGCGTGTGGCGGTCACCTCATCGGTTCGGCCAACGGGTCAGGGGGAAAGCGCCGGCGGAAGTACGTGTGCGCCGAAGCTCGGTACTCGGGGGGCTGCGAGACCGTTTGGGTGGACGCGGAGCGCCTGGAAGCGGCCGTGCTGGACTATCTGCGCCGACACTACCTGACGGCTGATTTCGCGCGAGCCGTTGCGGAGGAGGTGCGTCGCCGACAGGCTGCGCAGAATGACGACGACCCGGCTGCGGAGCTTCGTCGGCGCCTGCGAGAAACGGAGCGTCAGTTGGCCAACGTGCGCCAGGTCATCCCGGCCGGCGGGGATCCGCAGGCGCTGGCAGCGGAGCTCAACCGCTTGGTGGCAACGGCTCGGACCTTGCAACAGCAGATCGCGGCGGCCGAACAGCGCCGGGCGACACCGACCATCAGCGAGGAACAGGTGCGGACGTGGCTCGACGAAGCGCTGCGGATCGTCGACGGGACGGATGTAGAGCCTCTTCGGCGCCTTGTGCGCGTTCTTGCGCCGGGCCACCCTCCATCCGTCCCGCCGGCAGGTGCTGGTGGAGTTCGTGCCGGATCCTCGGGCCGAGTGGCACCCGGCGGCTCTTTTGTGGTCTGAGAAACGCGACTTGTTGGCACCCCCACCCGGATTCGAACCGGGGTCTCATGGCTGAGAACCATGTATCCTAGGCCGCTAGACGATGGGGGCACCGCAGGGCCGGATGCCATTATAGCATGGTCCTGGTATAAGGGAAAGAGGGGGGTGCAACGGCGTGCAAGCATGGCTCGTCGAACGGGAGGATGCCGCCACCCGGGTGCAGTTCCGGGTGCGCCGTGTCCTCCATCGGGAACGGTCCCCATACCAGACCATCAGCGTGGTCGAGCTGGAGAGCATGGGCCGCGCGCTGGTCCTCGACGACGCCATCCAGGTGACGGAACGAGACGCCTTCGTCTACCACGAGATGCTCGTGCACGTCCCGGCGTGCGCGCATCCTCGTCCCCGGCGGGTGCTGGTCGTCGGGGGTGGTGACGGCGGGACCTTGCTCGAGCTGGCCCGACACCCGGAGGTCGAGCGTATCGACCTCGTGGAGATCGACCGGCGGGTCGTCGAGGTCTCCCGGCGGTTCCTGCCGTGGGCCGAGGCCGCCTTCTCCGATCCCCGCCTCACCCTCCACTACGCGGACGGGGCTCGGTTCCTGGAGCGGCCTCCGTCCCGCTTCGACCTGATCCTGGTCGACGCGCCCGACCCCGTCGGCCCGGGCGAGGCCCTCTTCGGAGATGCGTTCTACGAGGCAGCGCTGCGGGCGCTCCAGCCTGGCGGGATGCTGGTCACGCAGTCCGGTTCCATATGGTTCCAGAGCCCTTTGCTGGCGGCCATCAACCGGCGGCTGGCAAGGTGGTTCGGCCGGGTCCACACCTACCTGGCAAGCGTGCCCACCTACTCCATCGGGCCGTGGAGCTTCACGGTAGGCTCGAGTGGCCCGGACCCGCGGGCGGTCGACGCCGCCAGGGCGCGCCGCCTGGCCACCCGGTACTATACCGCGGAGGTGCACCGGGCTGCGTTCGTGTTGCCTCGCTTCGTGCAACAGCAGCTGGACGAGGCGATCCGGGCCACGCCCCGCCCGCTGCGCGCCGCCGGCACCCGCGCTTGACCGCCGTGACAGGCCCTGCCGGGCTATAGCAGCGCTGCGGCACCGGCCGCCACCAGGGCTCCGCACGCTGCCCCCAGGGCGTTGACCCCGTCGTTGTCGAGCCACGCAAGGCCGCCGTGGTACTCGACCGGCCCGGAGCACGTGAGCAGGTGGCGCCGGGGCACCTCCACCGGCCGTCCGCACCGGAGGCACTCGAAGCGGGCCTGCAGGGTGGCTCCAAGCCAGCTGTCGACGAACAGCCCCACGACGCCGCCCACCAGCACCGTCGCGGCGACGGCGGCTCGGCCGAATGCGGCGCCTGCCAGCGTGGCGATGACGAGTGCTCCTGCCAGCCCCGCGGCCGTGCCGGGACCGGAGACCGCCCCGGACGTGCCCGGCGCCACCACCCGGCCCCCTATGAGCAGCCTCGGCCGGGCTCCGCTCAACACCCCGATTTCGCTGGCCCAGGTGTCGGCCGTCATCGCGGCCAGGCTCCCGGCCGCCAGCAGGTCCCAGATGCTGACCCCGGCGCCGGAGCCCGCGGCAGCGCCCACGCGCCACCCTGCAGCGCCAAAGGCCAGCCGCATGAGCCCGGCAAGGGTCGCCACGCCCCCGTTGGCCAGCACCTGGGCGGCGTCCCGGCCCATCGCGGGCCGGCCGGCACGCCCTCTTCGCCAGGCCGTCAGCGCGGAGCCGGAGACGAAGAAAGCGAGCAAGATGAGCGCCCACGCAAGGCCGCCGGCTGCGAGCATCACCGCCCCGACCACCGCCGCGGCCACGGCCCCCGAGCGGGACAGCGCCCGCGCCCGAAACCCGGCAGCCGCCACGGCCGGCCCCAGGATGATGCCGGCCACCGGCCAGACGGGCCCGGCAGGGTCGGCGGGTGTCATGCCTGCATCATGCCCGCATCATGCCCGGGGCGTCCCCGCCGGCTGGAGCGCCCCCTGAGCCCACTGCGCCGCCCGCCGCAGCCGCTCGACGCTCGCCTGCCGGCCCACCAGCGCCAACACCTCGAACATCCCCGGGCTCACGTCTTTACCCGTCACCGCCACCCGCACCGGCTGCAGCACGTCGCCGAGCTTGAGCCCTCGCTGCTCCACGAGGCGGATGAAGTACCCCTCCAGAGCGCCCTCGTCGAACGGCTCCAGCCCCTCGAGCCCGGCCGCCACCTCGTCCAGGAGCGCCGGCACGCCCGGCTTGAGCAGGTGCTTGCGGGCCGCCTTCTCGTCGTACGCCGCGGGCGGCTCGAAGTAGTAGCGCACCCACTCGGGCACGTCGGCCAGGTGGCGCAGGCGGCTCTGGGAGAGTGCGAGAGCCTTGTGCAGCGTGCGCTCGGCCGCCTCGCCGCCCCGCTCGATGCGCTGCACGAGGCCGGCCTTTTCCAGGAAGGGCCGGCTGCGCCGGGCGAGCTCGTCGACGGGGAGCTGGCGCACGTAGTAGCCGTTCATCCACTCGAGCTTCTGGATGTCGAAGACGGCCGGGTTCTTCGAGACCCGTTCCAGCGAAAACTTCTCGACCAGCTCCGGGATGGAGAAGATCTGCTGCTCGGCGTCGTACCCCCAGCCCAACAGCGCCAGATAGTTGAGGATCGCCTCCGGCAAGTATCCCATCTCCCGGAACGCATCCACCGACTGCGCGCCGTGACGCTTGGAGAGCTTCGAACGGTCGGGAGCCAGCAAGATGGACAGGTGCGCGAACGCCGGCGGCTCGACCCCGAGCGCCCGGTACACCTGCACCTGGCGGGGCGTGTTGGAGAGGTGCTCGTCGCCCCGGATGACGTGGGTGATGTGCATCTCGAGGTCGTCGACCACCACGGCGAAGTTGTACGTCGGCAGCCCGTCCGACTTCATGATGACGAAGTCGTCCAGCAGCGCGTTTTCGAAGCGCACCTCGCCTCGCACCAGGTCGTGGACGACGGTCTCGCCCTCGTCGTCCATGAGGAAGCGCAGCGCCTCGGGGCGGCCCTCCTCCTTGAGGCGGCGCCGCTCTGCCTCGCTCAGGTGCAGGCAGTGCCGGTCGTACTTGGGCGCCTCGCCGCGCCGCAGCGCCTCCTGGCGGCGCGCCTGCAGCTCCTCCGGTGTGCAGTAACACGGATAAGCCCGGCCCATCTCGACGAGGCGGCGGGCGTAGGCCCGGTAGAGCTCCTGGCGCTGGGTCTGGCGGTAAGGCCCGTAGGGCCCCCCCACGTCGGGGCCCTCGTCCCAGTCGAGCCCCAGCCACCGCAGGCCGTCGATCATGGCCCGGGCCGACTCCTCCGTCGAGCGGGCCTGGTCCGTATCTTCCAGCCGCAGCACGAAGCGCCCCCCGTGGTGGCGGGCGAACAGCCAGTTGTACAGGGCCGTGCGCACGCCGCCGACGTGGGGATAGCCGGTCGGGCTGGGCGCGTAGCGCACCCGCACCGCACCGGAAGCCCTGGCGTCGTTCACGACGATGGTACCCTCCGTTCTGACGGACGGGCCGGGGGCACGGCGGCTGCTCGGGCGAGCGAACTCTCGTACGGCGGCCGCAGGACGCCCCGGTCCGTGACGATGGCGGTGATGAGACGGGCCGGCGTCACGTCGAACGCCGGGTGCAGGGCGCTCACCTGCGGCGGCGCGATGGGCATGCCGGCCAGATGGGTCACTTCCTCGGGCGAACGCTCCTCGATGGGGATGGCGGCACCGGACGACACGGAGAGGTCCACCGTCGAGTACGGCGCCGCCACATAAAACGGGATGCCGTGCGCGGCGGCGAGGACGGCGAGCGCGTACGTGCCGACCTTGTTGGCCGTGTCCCCGTTGGCCGCGATGCGGTCGGCACCCACCACGACCGCCTGGACGAACCCTTGCTGCATCACGTATCCGGCCATGTTGTCCGTGATCAGCGTCACGTCGAGGCCGTCTCGGATGAGCTCCCAGGCGGTCAGGCGCGCACCCTGGAGGTAAGGGCGGGTCTCGGTGGCGTAGATGCGCAGGCTGTGCCCCCGGGCCACCGCCCGCCGCAGGATCCCTGCCGCGGTGCCGATGCCGGCCGTTGCCAGGGCGCCCGTGTTGCAGTGGGTCAGGACGCCTCCATGCTCGGGCATGAGAGGGGCGCCGGCCTCCCCGATGGCCCAGCAGCTCGCCTCGTCCTCGGATGCGATGGCCCGGGCCTCCTCTTCGGCGATGCGGGCCAGCGCGTCCGGCGCAACGGCCGTGGCGGCGGTAGCGGCGGCCCCCCGGCTGCCGGCAGGCTCCTGCGAGAGGGCCTCTCGCAGGCGGCGCATCACGCGCTCGACGGCCCACGCCAGGTTGACGGCGGTGGGACGCGCCGCCTTCAGGGTACCAGCCGCCTGCTCGAGCGACGACACGAGCCGGTCGCCTGCGGGAGCGCCGTCCGGAAAAGGGCCACCTGCCGCCTCTTTCGCCGCAAGGGCGACGCCGTAGGCGGCGGCCACCCCGATCAGGGGCGCTCCCCGCACGATCATGGCGCGGATGGCGGACGCAACCTCACCGGCCGACACGCAGCGGACCCAGACCTCTTCGGCCGGCAGCCGGCGCTGGTCGAGCAACCAGAGCGACGATCCATCCCAGCGGTAGGCACGCACCAACGGAAGCCCTGACCTCCTGCGCCCCAGTCTACCACACCGGGGGCCGGCCGTCGGCCCGGATGCGGCTGCACGGGCACGCCCGGGCCTCGGGCAGGGAGGTCAGGGCCTCCAGCATCAGGCGCACGACGTCCGCGCGCCTCCGGGCCATCACGTCGCCCACCTCGGCGTGCGAGAGCTCCCTTTGGGCGATGCCGGCCCCGAGGTTGGTCACCACGGCGACCACGGCCATGCACATCCCGGCCTCCCGGGCCAGGATCGCCTCGGGCATGCCCGTCATGCCCACCACGTCGCCTCCGAGCAGGGCGAGGGTGCGCACCTCGGCAGCCGTCTCGTAGCGAGGCCCCTCGAGCACGGCGTACGTGCCCGCCGGCTCCACCGAAAGCCCCTGCCGCCCGGCGGCCCGCAGGAGCGCCTCCCGCATCTGCGGGCAGTAGGGCTCCGTGAAGTCGGTGTGCACCACGGCCTCGTCGTAAAAGGTGCCCGGCCTCGAGCGGGTGAAGTCCAGCACCTGATCGGGGATGAGGAGCGTGCCGGGAGCAAGGGTGGCCCGGAGCGACCCCACGGCGGCCGTCGCCACGATGCGCTCGACCCCGGCCCGGGCCAGGGCCGCGAAGTTGGCCCGGTAGTCGATGCGGTGCGGCGGCACCCCATGCGCGGCGCCGTGCCTCGGCAGAAACGCTACCACGGCACCCGGATCTCCCCCGACGTGGTAATAGGACAGGGCCACCTGCCCGAACCGCGTGACCACGCGCTCGGCGGCCACCGGAGCACCGAGGAGCCCCGGATCGTCGAACCCCGTGCCTCCCACGACGGCGAGCCTGGCTCGCATTGCGGCCTCGCCCCTTTCGGCTGCCGAAGGAGGGCTTTTCGTGGCCGCACGGCGGCCTTCCTGCCCCGGCCGGCACGGGCGGGCCCCGGGGCAGAGGAGCCGCCGCTCGGGCCCGGTGTCAGGTCGACTTCCGGTGGGTGCGCACCCTGCGATCCTTGCGGCTACCCGGGTTGTGGCCGCTCACCCACTGGCGCTCCTGTGACGAGGCTTCGCGAGGCACGGGCCGGGCCTTCAGGATCTCCTCCCGCTCGCCCCCCGGATGCACGGGCTGGTCTTCTCCGTCGTCTTGCCAGGGTGGCCGGTCGGCCGGCGCCGTCATGGCAACCCTCTCCTTCCGGCGGGCCGGGTGCGGCCCGTGCTCATAGGCTGCTCCGGGCAGGAGCTTCGTAGGCGCCGGCCGTCTGGGAGGTCCCGTGAAGCAGGAAGGGGACCCTCCGCGTCGTACTTCTAAAACGGTTTCTCAGTGCTTGATCCGGTCGTATCGCGGAGTATGGACACCGAAGCCAAGCGGTCCCGGGCCTCTGTCCACAAACGTTTAAGCTCTACGGGCGCCCGGCGCGTGACGTTACGCGACGTAGCGGCCTACGTGGGGCTGTCGGTCGCGGCCGTCTCCCGGGCGCTCAACGGGCATCCGGACGTGAGCGAGGTGACCCGCCGGCGCATCCTTCGAGCCGCCCGCCGGCTCGGCTACCAGCCCAACGCCGCCGCCAAGACGCTGGTCACCCGGCGGAGCCACCTCATTGGCGTCTACTTTCTGCCCGGGGCCACACCCTCCCGGTTTTCGGAGCCTTTCGTCTCTCAGGTCGTGGACGGCCTGCTCGAGGGCCTCTCCCGGGCGGGATACGACCTGCTCTTCTTCGGCGCCGGCACCGCAGACGGAGCGCCTTCGTTCCTCGAGCTCGCCTCCCGCCGGGAGGTGGATGGCGCCGTCTTTCTCGGCCTGCGGACCGACGACCCCCGATGGGAGGAGCTCCGCCGCTTCCCCATCCCCTCGGTGAGCCTGGACGTGCCCATCCCCGCCTCCCGCGCGGTCTGCGTCGGAAGCGACCATCTGGAAGGAAGCGCGGCCGTCGCCGAGCACCTGCTCTCCCTCGGGCACACCGCCATCGCCATGATCAACGGCCACACGGCGGCGCCCGTGAGCTGGGAGCGCCTCACCGGCTTTTCGGCCCGCTTGCAGCAAGCCGGGGTGCACCTGCGGCCCGAGTGGGTCGTCTCCGGCGACTTCACCGAGGAGGGCGGCTACCAGGCGGCGAGACGGCTGCTCTCGTCAGCCGTGCGTCCGACCGCCATCTTCGCAGCGTCGGACCTGATGGCCCTCGGGGCCCTGAGGGCGGCTCGAGAGCTGGGGGTGCGGGTGCCGGAGGAGCTCAGCATCGCCGGCTACGACGACATCGACGATGCGGCTCGGGCGGTGCCGGCGCTCACGACCGTACACCAGGATCGCCGGGCGATCGGCATGACGGCCGCTTCGGCCGCGGTCCAGCTCATCGAGGCGCCGGACCATCCCCCGGCGTCGCGGCTTCTCTTGCGGCCGGAGCTGGTCGTACGGGAGTCGACCGGGCCGGCTCGCTCGCAGGGAAGGGGGTGACGGGCCCGCCGGGCGGAGGAGCGACGGGTAGGGAAAGGGACCGGCGGGCAGGCCGAGGGAGCGGCTCGCGGGTGAGGCCAACCGGTCTCCGATGGTGGCAGGCGTAGATGGGAGCGATGGCAAACGGCATCGGAAAGGAGTGGCTGTCGCGTGCGCAGGAGCATCGGGTCGCGTCTCGTCCTGGCGTGGATCGTGGTCGCGCTGCTGGCCTCCCCCACCCTGGCCGCTACCGTGGTGCGGGTTTCCGGGTGGGGCGGCACGGACATCGCCATCGTCGAGGAGCTCATCAGCCGCTTCGTCAAGCCGGTCGTGGAGAAGGAAGGCATCGAGGTCAAGTACGAGCCCATCGCGGAGGACTTCGCGGGCTTCCTCACCAACAGCCTCTCGGCGGGCACGGCCCCGGATCTCTTCTACATGGACATCTTCTGGGCCGAGCCGCTGATCGCGGCAGGCCGCATCGAGCCTCTCGACGACTACCTCGCCCGCTCCAAGGTGCTCCACAAGCAGGACATCCTGCCCAATTTGCTCCAGGCGTTCACGTACAAGGGCAAGGTGTACGGCATCCCCAAAGACTTCAACACCCTCGCGCTGTTCTACAACAAGGATCTCTTCGATGACGCCGGGGTCGCCTACCCGAACGAGACGGACACCTGGGACACGCTGGTCGCCAAGTTGCGCAAGCTGAGCCGGCCGCAGGAGGGGATCTACGGCGTGGCGGCAACGCCGGAGTTCGCCAGGTTTGGCGCGTTCGCCTACGCGGCCGGTTTCAAGTTGTTCGACGAGAAGGGCAGGAGCGACCTCTCCCAGCCCGGGTTCGTGGAGGCGTTCCGCTGGTACACCGGCCTGGTACGCGACAAGGTGGGCGTGCTCCCGGCCGACCTCGGCCAGGGCTGGGGCGGCGGGGCCCTGGCCACCGAGAAGGTAGGGGCCGCCTTTGAGGGCGCCTGGATCCTCGGCTTCCTCAGGGATCAGGCTCCCAACCTGCGCTATGGAGCCACGCTGCTCCCCAAGCACCCCACGACCAAGCAGCGGGGCAACTTCATCTACACCGTCTCGTGGTCCATCAACGCCGCATCCAAGGTGAAGCAGGCCGCGTTCAAGGTGCTCGAGGCCCTCACCAGCCCTGAGGCGCAGCAGTGGGTCCTGCGGCGTGGCCTGGCCCTGCCGAGCCGTGCGGCGCTGCTCAACGACCCGTACTTCCAGCAAAAGAGCCCGGAGGCCGAGGCCAACCTCATCGTCTTCCGGGGAGCCTCGGACGGCAACGTGCAGCCGTTCAAGTTCGGCAAGTACGGGGATGCCTGGATGCGGCCGGTCAACGAGGCGCTGTCGGGCGTCATGACGGGCGAGCTGACGGTGGAGAAGGCGCTGCAGCAGGCGCAAAAGGCGCTGGACGAGGTCACGAGCCGCTGAGCCCGGGATCCGCCCCGCTCAGGGGGAGCCGGGGAGCGGCCGGTGAGGCCCGTAGGGGCTTCGCAGGGTGCACGCCCCGGCTCCCTCCACCCGTCATGGCGACGGGTACCGCTAAAACGGCAGGAGGTGAGCAGATTGGCGGCACGAGCGGCGCCGGCCGGCCGCCGGGGGGCGCTTCGCCGGCCGCTGTTGACGGAGCGGGCACAAGAGGCTTTGACCGCTTACGCCTTCCTCGCTCCCTTCCTCTTCGGGCTCGTGGTCTTCTTCGCTTACGCGTTCGTCCGGACGGTCTACTTCAGCTTCACCCGTTACGACCTCTTCCACCCGCCGCAGTGGGTGGGGTTGGACAACTACCTGGCCATCTTCCAGGAGCCGCGCTTTCTCACGGCGCTTGCCAACTCGCTCACGTTCGCCGCCGTCGTGACTACGGCCCAGACCGTCTTCGCCCTCATGCTGGCCCTGGTGCTCAACCAGAAGTTGAAGGGCATCACCTTCTTCCGGGCCGCCTATTACATGCCGAGCGTGACCTCCAGCATCGTCATCACGCTCATCTTCATCTGGCTCTTCCAGCGAACGGGGGTCATGAACTACCTCCTCACCCTGGCGGCGACGTACTGGCAGATGCTGCTGGCGTTTTTGGCCCTCACGGCCCTGGTGCAGGCGGCACTCGTCATTGCCGAGCGGCGGCGCCATCTCCCCGCCTCGGTGCTCGAGCCGAGCCTGCTCGTCGTCGCCATGATGGTGGCCGCCGCAGCGACGGCCGGGCTGGCCGCCGCGGGGGTCGTGCGGGCGTTCCCCCGACAGGAGCCGGTCATCATCACCTGGCTCAACACCCGCCGGCGCTTTCCCGACTGGGGCGCGCCCATCCCGCTGGAAGCCATCATGATGCTCAATACGTGGACGACGGCGCCGACCTTCATGCTGCTCTACCTGGCAGGGCTGCAGGACATCCCCAGGGAGCTCTACGAGGCGGCCTCGGTCGACGGCGCCACGCCCTGGCAGCAGTTCCGGCACATCACCGTGCCGCAGCTGCGCCACGTGAGCTTCCTGGTAGTCACGCTGGGGCTCATCGGGACGCTCCAGATGTTCGACCAGGTGGCCATCATCGGCGACCAGGCGCCGCTCGAGTCCGTCATCACCCTGGCCTACTACGTGTACAACAACGTCTTCCCGGGAGGGGCGCTTCCGCGGATCGGCGCAGCCTCCGCAGGGGCGGTCATCCTGGCGGTGCTCACGCTGGTCGTGGTGCTGATCCAGCGAAAGGTGGTGGAGCGCTGACCATGCCGTCACCCGATGCAGCCGCCCTGGCCCGCCGCCGCTGGGCCCGAGCCGGAGCAGTCTACCTGCTGCTTCTCGCCTTTTCGCTCCTTTTCATCGGGCCCTTCCTCTTTGCCGTGCTCTCCAGCCTCAAAGACAACCCCACCGAATGGCCGCCGCGCCTCGACCCGCCCCAGCTCGAGCCGCGCAACTGGGCCGCGGCCTACCGCCTGGGCAAGCTCGGCGGAGGCAGCGGGTGGTTTGGCGCGTTCGCACCCGGCGCCGTCGTGCCGTTCGAAGTGACCTATCGCGTCACGCCCGAGGCGGCCGCACAAGGTATCACGACGCCGGATGTCCGCGTGCCCCGCCGGGTGCCGGGAGCGGGAGCGGGGGCGGTGAGGTTGGGGCCGTTCGCCTCCGACTTTGCCGAGGTGAGCCCGCCCGAGGTGGCTTCGCGGCTGGTGCACACCGACGGCAGCGTGGTGGTCACGTGGCGCTTCACGGTGCGGCATACGGGCGACGAGACCGTGGACCGGCTGCCGCTCGACGTGCTCGTGCCGCGGGGGTACGAGTTCGTCGGGGCCACGCTTTCGCCCAACCGGGTGGAGCGCTTGGGGCGGGTGCAGAGCTGGAACAGCATCACGCCGGGCGTGATCCCGTACGTGCTCTACAACTACACCCGCGTCTTTCGGGAAAACTACAGCCGCACCACGGGCAAGAACCTCTTCCTCACCTGGATCGGCAACTCCCTCTGGATCGCCGTGGTCAAGGTGCTTACGACGCTTGCGTTCGCGTCGCTCGCCGGGTACGCGCTGGCCCGCCTGCGCTTCCCCGGGCGGCAGGCCGTCTTCCTGGTCATGCTCTTCTCGATGATGGTACCGGGGCAGGTGACCTTCATCTCCAACTACCTGGTGCTCCGGGACGGGATCTTCGGGCTGTCGAGGCTGTGGGGGATGCCGACGCTGCTCAACAGCTTCACGGGGCTGATCCTGTCCGGGCTCGTCGGGGCAAGCGCCGTGTTCATCATGAAGCAGTTCTTCGAGTCGCTGCCCAGGGAACTCGACGAAGCGGCGCGCATCGACGGCGCAAGCCCGCTCGTGACGTTCTACCGGGTGGTGCTGCCGCTGGCAAGGCCTGCGCTCGGGGCGCTCACCATCCTGACGTTCCAGGGGGTGTGGAACGAGTTTTTCTGGCCCCTGGTCGTGCTCACATCGCCCCAGGACAAGTTCACGCTGCCGGTGGGGCTCCTCATGTTCCGGCGGACGTACGGGGTGGCCTTCGACTGGGGACCGCTCCTGGCCGGGGCGGTGGTCTCGGCGCTGCCGATCGTGGTGCTCTTCGTGGTCTTCCAGCGCTACTTCGTGGAGGGCATCTCGTTCAGCGGGTTGAAGGGGTAGAAACCGCCCGCTCCTCGGAGCGGGGAGAGCTTGGATGCGGCGGCAGATCAGCAGGAAACGGTTAGAAGACGTCGAACTCTTCTTTGGCTTTCGCAACCAGCTGCGTTGGACAAACAGCCGGGACAGCGATAACGACGGCCGCCGTCGGGGTGACGCCATCGGTCCGGGTTGGTCGGGAGGTGGAGGAACGTGCCCAAGGATCTGCACGTACTCCCCAAGGTTCGCGACGGCTGGACCTATCTCTACGTCGAACACGCCCGTATCGACCGCTCGGACCAGGCTATCGTCATCCACGACCAAGACGGGCGAGTCCCCGTTCCGTGCGCAACCCTTGCGTTACTGATGGTCGGGCCCGGTACGACGCTCACGCACGCGGCCGTCGTGGCCCTCTCGGACAACGGGTGCCTGGTCGCCTGGGTAGGCGAGTCCGGCATCCGCTTTTACGCTCAGGGGATGGGGGAAACCCGCAGCTCTGCTGCGCTTATCCATCAGGCGCGACTGGTGTCGGACCCCCAGCTGAGACTGCAGGTCGTCTTCCGGCTGTATCAGAAGCGGTTCGAGGAGCCTTTGTCTCCGGACCTTACGCTGCGGCAAATCCGTGGATTGGAAGGGGCCAGGGTCCGTGGCACGTACTCGCGGCTAAGCCAGCAATATGGTCTGGAATGGAAAGGCCGGTATTACGACCGCCAGCGGTGGATGCAGGCTGATCCCCTCAATCGGGCTTTGTCGGTCGCCAACAGTTGCCTCTATGGCGTGTGTCACGCGGCCATCGTGTCCATAGGCCTGTCTCCCGGTCTTGGGTTCATCCATACCGGCAAGATGCTCTCCTTCGTGTACGACGTTGCAGACCTCTACAAAACGGAGACGACCATCCCGGTCGCATTTGCAGAGGCGAGCAAAGGCACTGACCAATTGGAAACGCGGGTGCGCCGGGCGTGCCGGGATGTGTTTCACGAGCAGCATTTGCTGGGCCGTATCGTCTCAGACCTCGACGAGATCCTCGACTTACCCGACCAGAGGTCTACCGGCATCGAGACGGATGTCGACTCCGAGCCCGCCGCCCCGGGCGAGCTCTGGGATCCTGCGACGGGTGCCGTCCGGGGCGGCAGGAATTTCGCACAGGGCGAGGGGGAACACCCGTGACGGTGCTCATTCTCGAACGGGTCAAACCGGGACTGCGAGGCGAGCTTTCGCGATGGTTCCTCGAGGTCAAGGCAGGGGTGTTCGTCGGTACGGTATCGGCCATGGTTCGGGAGCGCCTGTGGAGCCGCATATGTAATGAGGCAGAAGAGCGTTACGGGTGCCTATTGGTGCATAATGCGGCCAACGAGCAAGGTTTCCGAATACGCTCCTATGGCATTCCGTCGAGACAAATCGTCGACTTCGACGGGCTTCAGCTCGTTCGGATCCCCACCGACTCTTGAGTCCGAACCCGCTACAGCCAAGGGCCCGTGCACTTAACCGGGTGTTTTCCCGGGGTGGCCTTGCCATCACACGGTTTGGTTAGTGTGCTCCCCACGCGTGTGGGGGTGGACCGAAGTCTGAGGACGCTGTGACACCTGAGGAGCGGTGCTCCCCACGCGTGTGGGGGTGGACCGCCTGAGTTCCAATGGTCACGCTGCCAGTCAGCGTGCTCCCCACGCGTGTGGGGGTGGACCGGTGCGGTGGGCGATCTCGGCCATCCGGATGGACGTGCTCCCCACGCGTGTGGGGGTGGACCGTCAGGGCGCAGATCACGGCGCCTCTGGAGCGCGTGCTCCCCACGCGTGTGGGGGTGGACCGCCGCATGATGCGACGCTCTTAAGGCCGCTTCGGTGCTCCCCACGCGTGTGGGGGTGGACCGAGGGCAACACCAAGTGCTGGACGTATGGCCGCGTGCTCCCCACGCGTGTGGGGGTGGACCGCCGGGTGCCCGCTGTGGGACGGCCCGCCAACGGTGCTCCCCACGCGTGTGGGGGTGGACCGCAACCGGCTTCCCGGCGACCTGGTCCCACTGAGTGCTCCCCACGCGTGTGGGGGTGGACCGCCTCCCGAGCGGGACTATGAGGAGTGCGGGATCGTGCTCCCCACGCGTGTGGGGGTGGACCGTCATGCTCGGCCATCCGGTTTATGAGGTCGTCGTGCTCCCCACGCGTGTGGGGGTGGACCGCGCAGGGCGCCTGGGGAAAGCCGGACGCCAGGGTGCTCCCCACGCGTGTGGGGGTGGACCGTCTGCCGACGAGAGAGCACCGCCCCAGTCTCGGTGCTCCCCACGCGTGTGGGGGTGGACCGTCTGCCGACGAGAGAGCACCGCCCCAGTCTCGGTGCTCCCCACGCGTGTGGGGGTGGACCGGGTGAGGGTGCCCTGGTTACGGGCGTCGAGCAAGTGCTCCCCACGCGTGTGGGGGTGGACCGGACTTCCACCTGACGCTTCTGGCCAAGAACGCGTGCTCCCCACGCGTGTGGGGGTGGACCGGACAGCGGGAGATTGTGGTGGCGATGGGGGGAGTGCTCCCCACGCGTGTGGGGGTGGACCGCTTCTTGCGAAGCCGAGAGAGCCCATCGGCCAGTGCTCCCCACGCGTGTGGGGGTGGACCGGAGACGCCCGAGCCGGTCGCCCCCGTCCCGTCGTGCTCCCCACGCGTGTGGGGGTGGACCGCGAAGCGGTACGGGCGCCGGGTGCTCATCCGAGTGCTCCCCACGCGTGTGGGGGTGGACCGGCCGACCCCGCCCAAGCGGCGAGCGTCATCGCGTGCTCCCCACGCGTGTGGGGGTGGACCGGCTGGCACGCCTTATCGGCCTCCTTTGGAGGTAGTGCTCCCCACGCGTGTGGGGGTGGACCGCCAAAGCCAGCGGCGGCTACCTTGAAGGCATCGTGCTCCCCACGCGTGTGGGGGTGGACCGGGCCGATGGGCTGGTCAGCCCTTCGAGCTGCTCGTGCTCCCCACGCGTGTGGGGGTGGACCGTAGATGGAGATTATTGGCATGGCACGCCAGTGGTGCTCCCCACGCGTGTGGGGGTGGACCGCAAAGGCCATGCTGCGACCGTGCCGGAAGACCGTGCTCCCCACGCGTGTGGGGGTGGACCGTAGGCGGGCCGATCTTGCTCGACGAGCCGGGCGTGCTCCCCACGCGTGTGGGGGTGGACCGCAGATTCCGCTCGTGGCTATCCTCGCGTGGACGTGCTCCCCACGCGTGTGGGGGTGGACCAGCTGGGGCCGCGGGCGCGCGAACCTCGCGCGAGTGCTCCCCACGCGTGTGGGGGTGGACCGTACCCGGTGCCAGGAACAGGCGGCCGCAGGTTCGTGCTCCCCACGCGTGTGGGGGTGGACCGGCGGACGCCTCGGACGTAGAGGCACTCTTCTCGTGCTCCCCACGCGTGTGGGGGTGGACCGGGAAAAAGGCCCCTGGTGCCGAACCGGATTTTCGTGCTCCCCACGCGTGTGGGGGTGGACCGCCAGAGAGGCGGCGGTGTGAACTTCGTTAGCCGTGCTCCCCACGCGTGTGGGGGTGGACCGCGCAAGTGGCTGTTCGTGAGGCTGCCTGGCTACGTGCTGCCCACGCGTGTGGGGGTGGACCGGGCAAGCGCGTGGTGGATCTGGCGTGGAGCTTCGTGCTCCCCACGCGTGTGGGGGTGGACCGTAGACCACCTCATGCGTGTTCGTGAGCCTGTCGTGCTCCCCACGCGTGTGGGGGTGGACCGCGGGCGAGCGTGTTGAGCATGTCGGCCCACGCGTGCTCCCCACGCGTGTGGGGGTGGACCGCTCGGGATCAAGGCTACGCTGGCGGCGGAGGGCGTGCTCCCCACGCGTGTGGGGGTGGACCGGAAGTATGTCGAGTGGCGTAACGCTGTGTTCAGGTGCTCCCCACGCGTGTGGGGGTGGACCGACGAGCCGAGCCGAGGGACCGACGCCTTTTGCGTGCTCCCCACGCGTGTGGGGGTGGACCGGCGACGAGCGACCGTTACGCGGCATGGGCCGACGTGCTCCCCACGCGTGTGGGGGTGGACCGAAGGCCGCCCGACGTGGGGCGGCCCGAGATTCGTGCTCCCCACGCGTGTGGGGGTGGACCGCTGCTCGGCAAGACAGATGTGCCGAGCGGCGGGTGCTCCCCACGCGTGTGGGGGTGGACCGGCAGCCTGTTGATGGTAGGGCCTCCCGGCGTCGTGCTCCCCACGCGTGTGGGGGTGGACCGTTCGTGGCGTCGGGCCGACCCGCCGGCAAGCGGTGCTCCCCACGCGTGTGGGGGTGGACCGAGTACGACGTTTCAGGTTTCGGTCCAGACGCGGTGCTCCCCACGCGTGTGGGGGTGGACCGTGGCGATGGGTGCTGCTCGATGGGTTCGACGACGTGCTCCCCACGCGTGTGGGGGTGGACCGGAACAGGCCGAAGCGTTGGCGGAGCGACGACGTGCTCCCCACGCGTGTGGGGGTGGACCGCTCATGGCCGCCTTGTACCGGTCGACGACGGCGTGCTCCCCACGCGTGTGGGGGTGGACCGGTAGCTCAGCCGTACAAGACAAGGGTGTTCTTCGTGCTCCCCACGCGTGTGGAGGTGGACCGAAAGATGCAGGAGCAGCTGGAGCGGGAGATCTCGTGCTCCCCACGCGTGTGGGGGTGGACCGCCCTCCAGGCTCGCCCGCACCGCCATTGCAATCGTGCTCCCCACGCGTGTGGGGGTGGACCGCAGCCCTGGGTGTTCTACCTCGACCCGGACGGGTGCTCCCCACGCGTGTGGGGGTGGACCGCCGATGCCAGCACACCTGCAGCCCATTCTCCCGTGCTCCCCACGCGTGTGGGGGTGGACCGACCCGCGGCACCTGGCGACCGCTCACCTGGGACGTGCTCCCCACGCGTGTGGGGGTGGACCGATGGAGGAGCTCCGGGGCGTGCGCAAGTCGGCGTGCTCCCCACGCGTGTGGGGGTGGACCGCGTGGCGCCGCCATAAGAGCTGCCTGCGACACGTGCTCCCCACGCGTGTGGGGGTGGACCGGTGCAGATCGTCGGCGGGCGCCTCACACTCTACCGTGCTCCCCACGCGTGTGGGGGTGGACCGTGCAGCGGGCCGAAGCGGAGCGGGCCGCCTCCGTGCTCCCCACGCGTGTGGGGGTGGACCGTTTACGGCAGCCCTGTGCGCGGCGGCGGACAAGTGCTCCCCACGCGTGTGGGGGTGGACCGAAGAGTCGGGATATCAGGTGTCACTTGCTTCAGTGCTCCCCACGCGTGTGGGGGTGGACCGGAGGCAAAGGCCGCATGACCGACCTCCATCCCGTGCTCCCCACGCGTGTGGGGGTGGACCGTAATGCAGCTGCGGTACGTGCTTCGACATGACGTGCTCCCCACGCGTCTGGGGGTGGACCGCGGGCACCGAACTCCTGCGTGGCGAGCGCCAGGTGCTCCCCACGCGTGTGGGGGTGGACCGATCCGCCAGAAGTGCGAGGACATGATCGAATTCGTCCTCCCCACGCGTGTGGGGGTGGACCGTCGCCAATGTGGAGTACCTCCTGGACGCCCGCGTGCTCCCCACGCGTGTGGGGGTGGACCGTAGACATGCTGGAGAGGCCCAGGCTCGAGGCCGTGCTCCCCACGCGTGTGTGGGGGGGGGGGGGGGGGGGGGGGGGGGCGAGTGGGTCAGGCGCCGGGTCGAGCGCGAGGGCGTGCTCCCCACGCGTGTGTGGGGGGGGCTCTACCACGAGCCGTGGGGCCGCGAGTACTCCCCACGCGTATGGGAGTGGACCGAGTGACAGCTGGCCTTCCGATAGGCCGGAAACAGTGTTTCCCACGTGTGTGGGGCCGACCGAAACACGAGAGCACCTCAAGGAGCACTGACCCGGTCAGGCGAATCAGCCTGGCACGGAGGGCCGTTACCGGAGGTACCGGGAATGTCGGTCGCTATCGTTCATCCGGGATTGCTCGCACTATGGGCTAAGACGGGACACCCCTATCATCATCTGGCGGGACACTTGCTGGACACCGCTGCGGTCACGTTTGCTGTGCTGCAGCGAGAACCAGTTACGACGCGTCGCATGTACGCCACTGCCCTGGGCTTGGACGAGGAGGCCGCTCTACGCCTCCTCGCTGCGGTAGCAGGTGCCCATGACTTGGGCAAAGCCAGCCCGGTTTTCCAGGCCCAGTGGGAAGAGGGCAGGGCACGAGCACAAGCCGCAGGCTTTCTCTTTACGACTCGCAAGTCTGCCGGCTCTGAATGGGTAGCTCACGGAGTACTCACCGAGGCGTTTTTCCGGCGGTTGCTCCAAGAGCGGGGGTTCGCGCCGAGACTGGCCAGAAGCATTGCCCGAGCGGTTGCTGCGCACCACGGTTTCCTCGCTACCAAGAGCGAACTCGTCCTCACACAGGACCCGGACGTGGTCGGCACCGGATATTGGGAAGTAGCTCGACGAGAGCTCATCGAGCTTCTTTTCCGTACCTTGCACGTACAGAGCCCGCCGTCAACGGTTACTCTCGACGATGCCACGTCCGTGGCGATCATGGCTTTAGCCAGTTTTTCCGACTGGGTCGCGTCCGACCCAAGCTTCTTCCAGTGGGGCCGAAAGCTCGAGGATCCTTGCGAATACTGGCAGGAGGCCCTTCGACTCGCAGATCGGGCTCTCACCGAAATAGGTTGGCGACCTAGAACGCCCTTGCTTGACGAACGTGTGCGGTTCGACCGCATCTTCGCGTTCCCTCCCAATCCGCTCCAACGCGCCATCGCTCAGGCAGTGACAGGACTGGGACAGCCCACCTTGTTGCTGATAGAGACTCCCATGGGTACGGGTAAGACCGAGGCCGCCCTATACGCCCACACCGAACTGCAGCAGGTGCTGGGGCATCGCGGGCTTTACGTCGCGCTCCCTACCATGGCAACGGGCAACGGGATGTTCGCTCGGCTCAAGGACTTTTTGCAGCGCATGGGGCCTCGCGCAACGCCGTTCGACCTGCAACTCCAGCACGGCACCGCCTTTCTCAACCCCCAATACCGGGCCATCCAGCCATACGAGGTAGGGGACGTCCAGCGGGACCCGGAGGCTGCAGTCGTTGCACGGACGTGGTTCAGCGCAAGAAAACGCGCGATGCTGTCCGAATATGGGGTTGGTACCGTGGATCAGGCACTCCTGGGCGTCCTGCGCGTGCGCCATCACTTCGTGCGGCTCTGGGGGCTGGCCAATCGTACCGTTGTCCTCGACGAGGTACACGCCTACGATGCATATACCTCGGGGCTCGTCGAGACGTTGCTCCGGTGGCTGAAGACTCTAGGCTCTTCCGCTATCGTGATGAGTGCCACGCTACCAAGATCCCGGCGCAACGCGATCCTCAAGGCGTATGCGGTCGAACCTCCTCACGAGGACGTCCCATATCCTCGAATCACCATCGCTCAGGGTACCGAGGCACGCTCCCTGCAGGTACTGGGGCTTCCGTCAAGGGCTCTGGCGGTTGGGTCTGCTCCGCGAGACCTGCGGGAGCTGGCCCCCCGCCTGCTGGATGAGGTTCGAGACGGAGGATGTCTGGCTTGCATCGTCAACACCGTGGATCGGGCCCAGCGTCTTTATCAGGCCTTGGGCCCGGGAGAGGCCATCGAGGACCAGGGTATCCGGCTGGGCAAACAGGTCGCCGGGATCCCTGTCTACCTCCTGCATGCCCGTTACCCTGCCGCAGAGCGCCAAAAGCGCGAAGAGTTCCTCATTCGGTGCTTCGGAAAGGAGGGCTATGCGACAGGGACGAGGCCCCACCGGGCCGTTCTCGTCGCCACGCAAGTGGTCGAGCAGAGCCTCGACCTGGACTTCGACGCGATGGTGACCGACCTTGCTCCCATGGATCTAGTGCTGCAGCGTGCGGGGAGGCTTCACCGGTTCGACCTCGCGGCCCTGTCGAAGTACCTTGGCGGGGCGATGGGCTGGTCTCGACCTGCCGCTCACGCCAGCCCACGTCTGTGGGTGGCCGGGCTGGCCGAAGCGCCTCCTGACCTGGAGTCCGAACACTGGGACAAGGTCTACGCTCCGTATGTCTTGCTGATGAGCTGGTGGGCCCTTCGCAGAGCGCAGATAGTGCGCATCCCCGAAGACCTGGAGGCTCTCGTGGAGCAGGTCTATGACGCCCCCATTCCTGGGAACCTTCCACCCGACATGGCCGCCTGGTTCGAGGAGGCTCGCTCTCTGTGCGAGCGGCAACAAAGCGACCAACGGGCCTGGGCTCACCACTCGGCTATCAGCAACCCCAGCGAACTCCTGGCGGACGTACCTACGGACATCCTGGCTCTGTCTGACCTGGATGACGACGAGGAAACCCCGGTCAGCCAGACGCCGCTTACCAGGTACGGGGAGCCCTCGGTGATGGTGATACCCCTCCACAGGGTGGGCAACCGCCTTGCTCTCGATGCTGCCGGCGTGAGCCCGGCACAAACGGATGAGGTACCGGAGAACGAGCAAGCTCTGAGGCTTTTCTTGCGGTCGGTCAGGCTCGGCCGGCCGGAAGTCTATCGGGCACTCGTGAAGACTCAACCACCTGCCGGCTGGGCGAGACATCCTCTGCTGCGTCGCATGCGGGTACTCGAGCTCCTGGATGGCAGGGCGAGGATCGGCCGCACGGTCGTACGGCTCGATCCGGAGCTCGGCGTTGTCTACGAACCATGAGGTCCCCTCGTGAAGGGGGTGGCCCGTATTTGTGGGCGGCCCGCTGCCGAGGTCGCCTGATTCCCCACTCCGTGGGGGCGGTCTACATAAATACTTCGTTCTCTGGCTTGACCGCTCCCAGGCCTGCCTGTAGAATGAGACCGTATTCTTCTTCTCCCAATGAGTGGTAAGCTCAGCAAAGCCTCTTTGCATAAGTGGGGGAGGCAAGTCGGTGCCTCACTTCAACCTGCTGACAGAGCCTTGGATCCCGGTCAGGGACCTCCACGAACAACTCCTGCACGTAGGCCTTCGTGACGCTCTCCTGCACGCTCATCGCCTGCGCCGGATCGAAGACCCGTCTCCCCTGGCCGAGGCTGCATTTTACCGCCTGCTGTTCGCAGTCGGGCATCGAGCTCTGAAGGGGCCCCGCAGCCTCGAGGAATCCGTTGAGCTCTTCTATCAGGGCCACCTTCCGGAGGCGCCGTTCGAAGATTACTTCGAAGCCTTTGCCGACCGCTTCGACCTCTTCCACCCGGAGTTCCCGTTCTTCCAGGTAGCGGACCTTCCAACCGACCAACCTCTTCCGTGGACGAAGCTGCTTCCCGAGCTGTCATCCGGAAACAACCCCACCCTCTTCGACCACACGCTCGACAGCGCACCTCCGCCGGCCGCCCCGGCCGACGCAGCCCGGGCTTTAGTGATTCACCAGGCCTTCACGCCAGGCGGGCTCATCAAGAGGATGGGCGTGACCTCGGGCAAGGCGGCGCCGCTCGCAACTTCGGCCGTCTTCCTCCCGTTCGGGCAAACCCTCTTCGAGACGCTCCTCCTGGGCATGCCCCCATACGACCCCTTCGGTGACGTTCCCATCTGGGAGGGTCCACCTTACCGCGCCCGTGATGTGGAGGGCCACCGGACAGAAGCAAGCGTGCAGGGTCGCACGAGAGTCTACACGTGGCTCTCAAGGTCCGTACGGTTGCTGCCGGAGTCCGATGCTGTGGTACGCTATGTCGCCTACGGCCCCGGGGTGCTACCGGTACAAGACAAGCCCTACTGGGATCCCATGTGCGCCTACTCCAAGGACGACGCAGGCCAGGAAAGGCCTGTGCGCTTGAGTCGGGATCGAGCCTTCTGGCGAGATTTCGAGTCCCTCCTTCCGGGGGACACCCACAGAGTGCCCAACGTACTCGAGCAGGCACGCGGCCTTCTGCTCGAGACGGACCGTCTTGCACTGCTGGTGCCTGTGTCGGTACTGGGCCAGGTAACGGACCAAGCTAAGGTGCTTTCGACACGGCGGGAGACTTACCCGTTTCCCTTGCAGGCCCTCGATGCACACGCCGCAGCGGCCATTCGGAAGGCGGTCAGCGTGGCCAACGAAAGCGGTAGCCAATTGCGGGCCGCGGGCTATGTGCTGGCCCGGGCCCTTCTCTCTCCCGCGGGTCGTGAGCCTCCGGCGGAGGAAGTGAGCCGTTTGCTCCACAGTCTCCCCCTCATGTCGTCGTATTGGTCCTCCCTGGAAACGGCGTTTTCGGCCTACCTCGACGACGTGGCCCACAAAGGGGTGGATGAAGCGTACGATGCGTGGATCGACCGCATTTCGAAGACCATGTGGCTTGCCTGGGAGCAGACCGTGCGGACGGTCGGCACGCATTCGAGGCACCTCAGGGCGATCGAGGCTGGAGAGCGTCGGTGCGTCGGAGCCTTTGCCGCATTGAAAGGGAGGTGATCAGGTGGTCGCCACCAAAGCGGAAGAGTTCGTCCGTTTCCTTGAAGGACTGGCCAGTAACAGGGGCCCTCTTGCAGCTTTAAGGCGCAGCTTGGCCTTCCATCCCGGGTCGTTCGTGCCCTCCTATCCCTATGTGGAGCCGTTCGTGCGCGACTACGAAGGCTGGCAGAGGGAAGCGTATTACCTCGTGGCAGGTCTTTTCGCGCTGCATCCCTTCAGCGGCTCGAAGACCCTGCCGGAGGCCATGGCAGAGTTACGCATCACGCGCAAGAGCGCGAGCATCGAGGCTCGTTTCGTTGCCCTGCTGGACTCCGATCGCGACCAGCTTCCCGACCGGCTCCGCCACGCCGTGATCCTGGTTACCCGCTCGCAGAACATGGCCCTGGACTGGGTACGTTTATTGACAGACGTGGTGGAGTGGTTTCGACCCGACCGGAAGATTCAGAGGGAGTGGGCCAGGGCCTTCTACCGGGCCATGGGCACGCAGCCAACCCCAGCGGAGGAGGCAGTGAAGGTATGAACCTGGTCGAGATTCACATCATTCAAAACGTAGCCCCATCCAACCTCAACCGCGACGATACGGGCAGTCCGAAAGACGCGTTCTTTGGCGGAGTGCGCCGTGCCCGGCTCAGCAGCCAGTCGCAGAAGCGTGCCGTGCGCGACTACTTCAAAGCAACCCTTTCCCACGGAACGCTACAGCCAGACGACCTCGCATTGCGTACCAAGCGCCTGGTGGACGAGCTCACGGACCGCCTCGAAGTCCAAGGCCATTCCCGAGACGAGGCCCGGCGAGTCGCAAAGGCGGCTCTCGGCGGAATGGGACTTGCGGTCGACGACAGGGAGCTGACCCAGTACCTCCTTTTCATGGGCCGGCGAGAGATATCCCGGCTCGCCGATATCATCCACGGTCATTGGCAGGTTCTCACCGAAGTCGCTGCGAGCTCTGAGGCCGGCGATGGCCAGGCCAAGGCCAAGAAGAAGGCGGCCAAGGCCGCCGTCCCCTCCGACCTCCACAAGGCATTGGAGACAATCCTCGACGGCGGCAAGGCCGTCGATCTGGCGCTGTTCGGGCGCATGCTGGCAGACGAGCCCAAGTGGAGCATAGACGCGGCTGCCCAGGTGGCCCACGCCCTCTCTACCCATCAGGTCGACCGCGAGTTCGACTTCTACACGGCAGTGGACGACCTCAATCCCAAGGAGGAGACCGGCGCCGGCATGATGGGGGATGTCGAGTTCTATTCCGCCTGCCTTTATCGTTACGCCAACGTGGACCTGGGCCAGCTGGTGCAGAGCCTCCAGGGCGACAGGGAACTTGCGGCCAAGGGCGTTGAGGCCTTCCTGCGAGGGTTCACGCTCACTTTGCCCTCCGGCAAGCAAAACAGTTTCGCCGCCCATAACTTACCGGGGTTCGTGGCTCTTGTGACGTCCGAAGCGGCTGCGCCGCGCAACCTCGCCGGTGCCTTCGAGAAACCAGTGCGGGCCCGGGATCGCCGGAGCCTCTCGGGTTTGTCGGTGGAAGCTCTCCTCTCGACATGGGAGACCCTCGACCGGGCCTATGGACGTGCCCGGCGCCAGTGGGTCGCCTTGCTCAACCTGACGGATGCAACGGTGAGCTACCACGGGGAGCACGTGAAACCCAGCTTCGACGAAGCCCTCACAGCAGCGATGGACGGAGTGAGGACGCTGCTGGAGGTGAAATAGGTGCCCACGTTACTCCTGCGACTCCAGGGGCCCATGCAATCCTGGGGAACACGCAGCCGCTTCGATGAACGTGACACTGCCCTGGAGCCCTCCAAGAGCGGGGTGCTCGGGTTGGTATCCGCTGCCCTCGGGCGGGGGCGCGATGAGGACATCTCTGATCTGGCAGCCCTACGAATGGGTGTCCGCGTAGACCGCGAGGGTGCGCTACGCTACGACTACCAGACGGCCCAGGAGGTCCTGCGAGCCGACGGGGCCGGTCTCCAGCCTACCGTGCAGAGCCGACGGTACTACCTTTCCGATGCCGCCTTCCTGGTGGGACTCGAAGGCCCGGACCGGCCCTTGTTGGAAGCCGTCTACCAGAGCCTGCGCGCCCCACGCTGGACCCTTTTCCTCGGCAGGAAAGGGTACCTGCCCTCTGCCCCTGTGTGGCTTCCTGACGCGCTCGTGGACGCGCACCTGGACGAAGCGCTACGGCGTTACCCGCCGCTGGTCGAGGACCTGCCCGAAGTGATCCGCTTCGTGATCGAGTCAAGCAGCGGCCGGCTCTGCATGGACCAGCCACTCGCACCCTTCGCACGCCGTCGGTTTGGGGCCCGGTACGTCAGCAGTTTCACTCATCGACGCGAAGAGGTGGGACCGTGTACCTCTCCAAGCTGTGCTTGAATCCGCGCCATCCCCTGGCGCGGCGCGATATCTCCAACCCGTACGAGATGCACTCCACTCTCTCCTGGGTGTTCGAGGAGTGCGAGGTCAGGCGGTTCCTCTGGCGCCTGGAGCGCGGGCGGGATCCTACGAGGCCGACCCTCTTGCTCCAAAGTATCGCCCTACCGCCCTGGGACCGGCTCCAGGCGAGAGACGGCTACTCTGGCTACCTGCGCGAGGAACCTCAGACCAAGAGGTTCGTTCTGCCCGAGCGCGTACAGGCGGGACAGGTGTTCCGGTTCCGCCTCCAGGCCAACGCGACCGTTACTCGCGGCGGGAAACGGTACGGGTTGAGAAGCGAACGAGACCAGATTGCCTGGCTCGAACGCCAGGGTGAGCATCATGGGTTCAGGCTGCTCTATTATGAGGCAGGAGCAGGCACCAGGATTCCCAGTTGTCAGGTCACGTCGGCGGAGCGCCGGGCTTTTCGCAAGCGCCGGCAAGACCCACCCATCGTTTTGTGGTCGGTGACGTATGACGGTTACCTCCAGGTTACCGACCCGAGAGGTCTCCAACAGGCACTGGTCAACGGCCTCGGACACGGCAAGGCCCTGGGCCTGGGGTTACTCTCTATCGCCCCCGCCTGAGCTGAGCCGTCTGCCGACGGACTCTGTCTGGGAATGCATGGTGGCGGGCGAGCACCCGCCTGACCTCCGCCACCCAGCGGGGCCCGCATTGGTGCGGGCGCCGCCGAGGGCTGTGATAGCCACAGCCTCACCCCTCTTGCCGGCCTGGAGCCCCCTCCTGAAGTGGCCCTCGTCGGTCCTCCCGATCGCGCCCCGCCGCCCGGCACTCGGGGCAGTAGCCGGTGAAGTGGAGCGAATGGTCCACCACCCGGAAACCCGTCTCCGCCTCGATCCGCCGCTCGAGCGGCTCGAGCAGGTCCTCCTTGAACTCGAAGATCCGGCCGCAGCCGAGGCAGATCAGGTGGTGGTGGTAGTGACCCTTTTCGAGCCCGAACTCGAACCGGTCCTCCTCTTCGCCCACGTTGAGCCGGTTGGCCACGCCCGCCTGCTCCAGCAGCGGCAGCGTCCGGTAGACGGTGGCGAGCCCCAGGTCCGGATGCGCCCGCCGGGCGTTCTCGTACAGCTCGAGCGCGCTGAAGTGGCGGTCCGGATGCGCCGCCAGCACCTCCACCACCGCCAGCCGTTGCGGCGTCACCCGCACCCCCGATGCCTCGAGCCTGCGCCGGGCAGCCTGCACCCGCCCCTCCGCTCCGGAGCCCCCGGGCGTCTGCCCGTGGCGCCGTCGCGGCAGCCGCGCCGCCCCGGTGCCTCCCGGCTGCGCTCGAGCAGGGTCACGAGGAGGAAGTCCCAGGCTCTCCCAGCTCCCGCCTCATCAACTCGCCGACCGTCTTGGGGTTGGCCTTGCCTTTCGAGAGCTTCATGACCTGGCCCACCAGGAACCCGGCCGCCTGCGCCTTGCCCGCGCGGTAAGAAGCCACGGCGTCAGGATTGGCCTCGATGGCCTGCCGCACCCAGGCGAGCAGCTGCGCTTCGTCGCCGACCTGCTCCAGCCCCCGGGCCCGCACGATCTCCTCGGGAGCGCGGCCGCTCTTGAAACTCTCCTCCAGCACCTCTTTCCCGACGTTGGCGGAGATCCGCCCGGCCGAGACCAGGCGCAGCACCTCGACGAGGTGCTCCACCCACTCGGGGCGCCCGGCGAGCACCCCCGGCTCCTCGCCGGAGGCGCCCAGGATCCGCAGCACCTCGCCCATCACCCAGTTGCTCACGGTCTTGCCGTCTTTCCACCGCGACGCCGCCTGCTCGAAGAAGCCGGCCAGCGCCGGGTGCTGGCAGATGACCCAGGCGTCGTAGGCGGGCAGCTGCCACTGCTCCATGAGCCGCCGGCGCCGGGCCGCGGGGAGCTCCGGCAGGCTCTGGCGCACCCGCTCCACGTACGCTTCGTCCAGCGCCAGCGGCGGGATGTCCGGCTCGGGGAAGTAGCGGTAGTCCTGCACCGTCTCTTTGCTGCGCATGGGGATGGTGGTACCGCTCGCCTCGTCCCATCCCCGGGTCTCCTGGACGATCCGGCCCCCGTCCTCCAGGACGGCCGCTTGCCGGTAAGCTTCGTAGCGCAGCGCCCGCTCGACGGCCCGCAGCGAGTTGATGTTTTTCACCTCGGTCTTGGTGCCGAGGCGAGTCTCGCCGGGCCGGCGCAGCGAGATGTTGGCGTCGCAGCGGAGCGACCCTTCTTCCATCTTGACGTCGGAGACGCCGAGGTACTGCATGACGCTGCGCAGCTCCTCGAGGAAAAGGCGCGCCTCCTCGGGCGTGCGCAGGTCGGGTTGGGTCACGATCTCGATGAGGGGCACGCCGCTCCGGTTGTAGTCGACCAGCGAGTAGCGGCTCCCGGCGATGGTGGCCGTCGAGTGCACCAGCTTGCCGGTCTCCTCCTCCAGGTGCACCCGGATGATGCCGACGCGCCGCGTCCTCCCCCCGACCTCCACCTCGAGGTAGCCGTCCCGGCACAGCGGCAGGTCGTACTGCGAGATCTGGTACGCCTTGGGCAGGTCGGGATAGAAGTAGTTTTTGCGGTCGAACTTGGCGTACGGCGCGATCCGGCAGTGGAGCGCCAGCCCCGCCCGCACCGCGTACTCCACCGCCTTTTCGTTGAGCACCGGCAGGCTCCCGGGAAGCCCCAGGCAGACGGGGCAAACCTGCGTGTTGGGCGGCGCTCCGAAGCGCGTGCTGCACCCGCAGTAGATCTTGGACTCGGTCGCGAGCTCCACGTGGATCTCGAGGCCGATGACCGCCTCCCACCCCGGCGGCACGCTCGGGGCGGCCTGCGCCTGCGCCGTCGCCTGGGCCGGCATCTGGGCCTTCATCGTGCATCCCCCACCGCTACCCGGGGCCTTGCTCCCCGTACGCCGCTGGTCTCTTCCACCGCCCGGGCGACGCGCAGGATCTGCGGCTCCCCGAAAGCGGGCCCGATCACCTGCAGCCCGATGGGCAGGCCCTGCGACGAGAAGCCGCACGGCACCGAGACGCCCGGCAGCCCCGCCAGGTTGACGCTGAGCGTGTAGATGTCGGTCAGGTACATCTGCAGGGGGTCCTCCACCTTCTCCCCCATGCGAAACGCCACCGTCGGCGCCACCGGGGTGATCAGGGCGTCGACCCTGGCGAACGCCGCCTCGAAGTCGCGCCGGATGAGCGTGCGCACCTTCTGCGCCTTGAGGTAAAACGCCTCGTAGTACCCGGCGCTCAAGGCGTACGTACCGAGCATGATGCGCCGTTTCACCTCGGGGCCGAACCCCTCTCGCCGGGTCTTGGAGAACTGCTGGACGATGTCGTCGCCCGGCACCCGCAGCCCGTAGCGCACCCCGTCGTAGCGGGCCAGGTTGGAACTCGCCTCCGAGGGGGCAATGATGTAGTAGACGGGCAGCGCGTACGCGAGGTGCGGGATGCGCACCTCGACGATCTGGGCCCCTTCCCTCTCCAGGCGCCGGACGGCGCCCATGACCGCCTCCCGCACCTCGCCGTCGAGCCCTTCGCCGAAGTAGTCGGGCGAAAGGCCCAGCCGCAGCCCCTTCACGCCCTCTTCGAGGGTGCGGAGCACGGGCTCGGGGGGCCGGGGCGCCGACGTGGAGTCCAGGGGATCATGCCCGGCGATGGCTTCGTAGACCAGCGCGGCGTCCTCCACCGTCCGGGCCAGCGGGCCGACCTGGTCGAGCGAGGAGGCGAAGGCGATGAGCCCGTACCGGGAGACCGACCCGTAGGTCGGCTTGAGGCCCACGACCCCGCAATAGGCCGCCGGCAGCCGCACGGAGCCCCCCGTGTCGGAGCCGAGTGAAAAGACCGCCTCTCCTGCGGCCACCGCCGCCGCCGACCCCCCGCTCGAGCCGCCCGGCACCCGGCTCAGGTCCCACGGGTTGCGGGTGACGCCCAGGGCGGAGTTTTCGGTCGACGAGCCCATGGCGAACTCGTCCATGTTGACCTTGCCCAGCATGACCGCCCCGCGCTCGTCGAGGCGCCGGACGGCCGTCGCACTGTACGGCGGCACGAATTGCTCCAGCATCTTCGAGCCGCACGTCGTGCGCACGCCGGCCGTGCACAGGACGTCCTTGCACGCCCACGGGATCCCGAGCAGCAGCTCGGGCCCGCCGGCCGAGCTCTGCAAGCCGGAGGGGCTCGAGGCGGTCTGCGAGCGAGGCTCCTGCCGCAGCCGCCGCAGCTGCTCGTCGGCAGCGCCGGCCTGGGCCAGCGCCCGGTCGGCGACCACGGTCAGATAAGCGCCGACCGACGGGTCGACCCGCTCGATCTGGCGCAGGTGCGCTTCGGCCAGCTCCCGGGCCGTGACCTCGCCCCGGCGGAGCAGCCCGGCGAGCTCCCGGATACTGGCGAAGACCAGCGACGATGGATCGGCCATGGATGCGTACTACCCTTCTTCGATGATGCGGGGCACCCGGAACATGTCCTGCTCCGGCTCGGGCGCGTTGGCCAGGACCTTCTCCCGGGGCATCGACGGCCGCACCGCGTCCGGCCGCATGACGTTCTGCAGCGGGAGCGGGTAGAAGGTCGGGTCGACCCCTTCGGTGTCGAGCTCCCCGAGGCGAGCCGCGGCGCTCAGGATGTCGCCCAGCTGCCGGGCGTAGCGCTCCACCTCTTCGTCCGTCAGCTCGAGCCTCGCAAGACGCGCCACGTGGCGCACCTCTTCCGGCGTGATGCCAGCCATGTCTCGGCCTTTCCCGCCTTTCGCTACCGCTCGGGGAGCATGCGGTAGAAGCTCTCCTCGTCGAGCACCTGCACCCCGAGCTCCCGGGCCTTGTCGAGCTTGGAGCCGGGGGACTCCCCTGCGATGACGTAGTCCGTCTTCTTGCTCACCGAGTCGCTCACCTGGGCGCCCAGCGACTGGAGCAGCTGCTGCACTTCCCGGCGCGAGTACCGGGAGAGCGTGCCCGTCACCACCACCCGCTTGCCGAGGAAAGGCGACGCCACCGCCGCAGGCGGCGCCTCCCGCCGCGCCTGGGTGATGGCCACGCCCAGCTGCTCGAGCTCGGCGACGAGCTCCTGGTTGCGGGGTTCGTCGAAGAACTCCCGGATGCTCCTCGCCACCACCTCGCCCACGTCGGGCACTTCCATCAGTTGTTCGACGGAGGCCCGGGCAACGGCGTGGATGTCGCCGAAGTGCTCGGCCACGTCATGGGCCGTCCCCTCGCCGACGTGGCGGATGCCGAGCGCGTACAAAAGGCGCTCCAGCCCCCGCGTCTTGCTCGCCTGGATGGCCTCGACGACGTTGCGGGCCGACTTGGGGCCCATCCTTTCCAGGCCGGCGAGCTGGGTCTCGGTGAGGCGGTAGAGGTCGGCCGGGCTCCTGACGAGCTCCTTTTCGACGAGCTGCGTGACCAGCGCCGGGCCGACCCCCTCGATGTCCATGGCGTCGCGGGAGGCGAAGTGGATGAGGCCCTCGACGAGCTGCGCCCGGCACCGGCGGTTGACGCAGCGCCACACCGCCTCGCCCTCGGGGCGCACCACTCTGGCGCCGCAGACCGGGCACGTCTCGGGGAAAGTGTAGGGTACCTCTTCGCCGGTGCGGCGCTCCTTGAGCACTTCCACGACCTCGGGGATGATCTCGCCCGCCTTCTGCACCGCCACCCAGTCGCCCACCCGCACGTCCAGCTTGCGGATGATGTCCTCGTTGTGCAGCCCGGCCCGGGAGACGGTGGTGCCGCCGAGCCGCACCGGGTCGAGCACCGCCACCGGCGTGAGCGCCCCCGTGCGGCCGACGTTGACCTCGATGGCCCGTACCCTGGTGATGGCCCGCTCCGCCGGGTACTTGTAGGCGATGGCCCAGCGGGGGCTCTTGGCCGTGAAGCCCAGGCGCTCCTGCTGGTCGATGCGGTCGACCTTGATGACGATGCCGTCGGTCTCGTAGTCGAGCTGGTGGCGCCGCTCGGCCCAGTGCTCGATGAAGCCGATCACCTCGTCGAGGCTGTCGCAGCGGCGGTTGTTGGGGTTGGTCCGCAGGCCCAGCTCCTTGAGCAGCTGCAGGCGCTCCCAGTGGGTCGAGGGCACGTCGATGCCCTCCAGCGTGCCGACCTGGTAACAAAAGATGTTGAGCGGACGGGAAGCGGTGACCCGGGGGTCGAGCTGGCGTACCGAGCCGGCGGCGGCGTTGCGCGGGTTGGCGAAAAGGGGCTCACCCCGCCGCTCCCGCTCCTCGTTGAGCCGGGCGAACTCGCTCTTGATCATGTAGACTTCGCCGCGCACGTCGAGGCGCACCGGGGCGCTGGCGCGTAGGCGCAGCGGAATGCTCTTGATGGTGCGCAGGTTTTGGGTAATGTCCTCGCCGGTGACGCCGTCGCCGCGGGTGGCGCCCCGGGCGAAGCGGCCCTGTTCGTACTCGAGCGAGACGGCGAGGCCGTCGATCTTGAGTTCGGCCACGTACTGGACGCTCTCGCCGGGAAGCAGGCGGCGGATGCGGGCGTCCCAGGCGCGAAGTTCCTCGAGGGAGTAGACGTTGTCGAGGCTGAGCATGGGCGTGCGATGGCGCACCGTGCCGAACTCCGGCAGCGGCGCCCCTCCCACCCGCTGGGTCGGGGAGTCGGGCGACTGCAGCGTCGGGTAGCGCTGCTCGAGCTCGACCAGCTCCCGCATGAGCGCGTCATACTCGGCGTCGGAGATCTCGGGGGCGTCGAGCACGTAGTAGCGGTAGTTGTGGTGCTCGATGGCCCGGCGAAGCTGGTCGACCCGCCGCCGGACCTCCTCGGGCACCGCCGCCGGTGCCGCCGGCGGCGTCGACGCCGGCGCCGCCCGGCCGTCAGGAGGCTCGACGGGCTGCGTGGTCGTCCGGTTGCGTGCCATGCTCTCCTGCTGCTCCTCCCCGCCCATGCCCTCGCATGTCCCCCTGCGGGGACGCATACACCTTTTCCCGGCCGGAAGCCCGGGGATCGGCCATCCCCATACCAGCGACGAGGAGCATGGGAGCGACCGTGTCGATTCGGCGGCGGCAAGGGTTTCAGAGTCTGCGATGGCCTTCCCCCGCCACGCTCCTGGTGCTCCTCACGGCCGTGGCCGCGTTGGCCCTCACGCTTGCGCCCGACACGCCCGGGGCGCTCCTGCCCCAAAGCGTCGTCGACCGGCCGCTGGTCACCACCACGCCCATCCGGGGCTCCTTCCCGGTGCGCTACGTGCAGGACCCCCGCCAGGGCCCCCCCGTCTCCGCGGAAGCGGCGCTACTGCTGGAGGTCTCCACCGGCACCGTCCTTTATGCCAAGGACGAGCACCAGCGGCGGGCGCCGGCCAGCACTACCAAGATTATCACAGCGCTGCTCGCGATCGAATCGGGCCGCCTCCAAGACGCCGTGACCGTCTCCCGGCGGGCGGCGGGCGTGACGGGGTCGTCCGCGTACCTCTCCACCGGCGAGCGCTACACGCTCGAGGAACTCCTCCACGGCCTCATGTTGCCCTCGGGCAACGACGCCGCCGTGGCCATCGCCGAACACGTCGGCGGCAGCGTCTCCGGCTTCGCCGCCATGATGAACCGGCGTGCCCGCGAGCTGGGCGCGTACGACTCCCACTTCGTCAACCCCCACGGGCTCGACGACCCCCAGCACCACACCTCGGCGTACGATCTGGCGCTCTTTGCGAAGACGGCCATGCAGTACCCCACGTTTGCGGCCGTGGTCGGGCGGCGGGCGTACACGGCGCTGTCGCAGCAAAAGACGTGGCACAACACCAACCGGTTGTTGTGGAGCTTCGAGGGCGCCACGGGCATCAAGACGGGCACCACCTCGCGGGCCGGTAACTGCCTGGTGGCGGCGGCGTCACGGGAAGGGATGCAGCTCATCAGCGTGGTGCTCGGAAGCTCCGACCGCTGGGCCGACAGCGCCCGCCTGCTCGAGTACGGCTTTTCGGCCTTTGCGGTCGTGGAACTGGCCCGCCGGGGCGACGTGGTGGCGGAGGTGCCCGTGGCCGGCGCCTCGTCCGACCTCGTGGTGCGCGTCATGGCCGCCGACCGGCTCGCCGTCACCGTGCCGATCCGGCAGGTGAAAGACGTGCGAGGGGTCGTGCGGTTGCGCCAGCTCTTCGCGCCCGTGGGGGCCGGACAGCCCGTCGGAGAGCTGGAGGGTTACCTGGCCGACCAGCCCTTCGCCCGCATCCCCCTCGTCGCCGGCGAGCCGGTCCCGCGCCTTCCCTGGTGGCGCCGCATCTTCTGAGCCGCTGCTCCGGCGACCCCGGCGGCCGGCGTATCCCCCAGGAAGGGTCGTTCCTACCTGTCTAGGGTCCCAAGACTAAAGACCTATGCGCATGTAACATTCCTCTCGATCCCATGGCGCTCCTTGTCTGGTCTGGAGGAAGCTTACTGAAACTGTCGAATCGTACCAACGTCCGGGGTAGGGGGTGGGTAGGATATCGACCAACAGCCCGAGCCACGCATCTTAGCCTGCTGGACAGCCAGGCCCGGTACCGTCGGAAGCTCCGGGGCGAAGGCTGCGCGGGCATCGCCGCAGGGCAGTCGAGCCTTCACTCGCTCTCGTCTCGCACACTCCTGCCGCGTCGGCAGGTGACGGTGCGCTCGCACCAGTGGACTCGCCGTGCGGGATTCTCCTTCCCTCGCCTTACCTCGGCATGGGGGGCTACCGGCCGAAGGGAGGCCTGCGGCGGTGCAGGAAGCGTCAGAGTCGCGCGCATCCGCGGCGTTCGGACGGCGGGCTACGGCGGTTACCAGGGTTGTCCCGTTTCGGTGCCTTGCCGGCTCCACCCGGGAAGCGATGGCGCGTGCGCTGGAGCCCAGGGAGTTGTCGGCGCGCGAGCGACTGTTCACCCAGGGGATCCGGGCCGACGCCCTGTACCTGGTCGACTCCGGGCTGGCCCAGCTGATTCGCGAGGAGTCGCCGGGCGAGCTTCGAGTCGCCGGCCTGGTGGGCCCCGGTTGGGTGCTCGCAGCGGGCGAGGTGATGGACGGCCTTCCCTATCGTACGAGCTGCCGTTCGGTGGGACAGGCCCTCGTGTGGAGGCTCGAGCGGCGGGTGGTACTGGAGCTGGTGGAGCGCGATCCGCGGCTGCGGCTGGCGCTCGCCCTGCTCTCCGGTCGCTCTCCGCACGGGGCCCCGGCCACGCCGGGCTTGCTCCCGGACGTCGCCGCCGACCCGGCACGTGAGGCGCAACGGGTCGCCGGAGCGGTCCTGCACCTGGCTCGGGTCGCCGGCAAACTCGACGGGTCCGGCCTGCTGCTGTTGCCGGCAGGCCCGGAGGATCTGGCCTGTCTCGCAGGCGCCAGCGCCGCCGTGGTGCACGAAGCCCTGGCTCGACTCGAGCGCCGGAAGGTGCTGGTCGCCCGAGACCCGGCGGGCCTGCGGTTCGATCCAGCACGGCTGGCAGAAGCGGAGACAGAGCAGCAACCCCCATGAGGGATGGGAGGAGGCGTTGAAGCCGCTCGGGATTCAAACTCGATGCCTCAGAAGAGTTGGAGCCTCTGAGCTCGTGATAGTTCGAAAGGAGGGCTTCTCGTGAGCCTGTTGCGGAACCGCTGGCGGAAGGTGCTCAAGTCCCTTCGAAACGACAAAGGCTTCACGCTGATGGAGCTCATGGTGGTCGTCGCCATCATCGCCATCTTGGCCACCGGTGGGTTTGTGGCATACGACCAGTTCGTTCAGCGGGCGGTGAACAGCTCCGCACAGCAGTTTGCGGCCGCACTCCGTACCGCGGTACAGTTTTACGAACTGGAGAACAACGCGAGCCCTGCCGATGCCTCAAAGGCGACCACCACGAAGAACCTCTCTGAGGTTGGGCTGGATACAGCGGAGTTGACCCTGTTACCCAGTGACGGCTCTGTTGGAACCAAAGCCGGCTTCTGGGTAAACTGCCCTTCCGAAAACGATACGACCTGGAAAGTCACCGCTGTGCGAAGTGGCCGTACAAGTACCGAGGTCACGGTGACAACGGGCATTAAGCCGCCCTCAGGTGCCTGTAGTCAGGACTAGCGCTCTCTAACTGCCGCAGATGTGAAGTTTGAGCGGCAGGGACCTCGGGGATGGGCAACGCGGTGCGGATCACGGGGCGTAGAGGCCTAGGAGATACCCTGGTCGACCAGGGGCTTGTCACCCCAGCGCAGCTGCAGGAGGCCGTGGCCGAGCAGCGGCGGACGGGCAAGAGCATCGTGCGGGCGCTGCTCGATCTCGAGCTCGTGAGCCCCGGCCAGATGGCCGACGCGCTGTCCGCGTACCTCGGCATCCCGCGTGTTCGATGGGACCAGGTGGAACTCCGCCCCGAGCTCGCCCGCGTGCTGCCCGAGCGGTTCTTGAAAGAAGGGGTGCTGCCCGTGCGGGTGGAGGGCAGCACCCTCTTCCTCGCCATGGTCGACCCCATGGACGTCATGCTCCTCGACGACGTGCAGGCGGCCACCGGCATGCACGTCGTACCGCTGGTGGCCACGGAGCCGGAGATCGAGGTGGCGCGGGGGCAGGTCTTCAGCCTGGCCCTCTCCACCGAGGAAGTCGTCGAGCAAATCGAGCCCGAGGAAGAGCCTCTCAACGAGCAGGAGCTCATCGACCCCAACTCCCCGGCCGTCCGCATGGTCAACCTCATCCTGGCCGACGCCGTCCAGCGGCGGGCCAGCGACGTCCATCTGGAACCGCAAAGAGATCGCCTGCGCGTGCGCTTTCGCATCGACGGCCTGCTGCGAGACGTCAGCACGGTTCCCCGCCAGCTCATGCCGAGCGTCGTCTCCCGGGTGAAGGTCATGGCCGGGCTCGACATCGCCGAGCACCGGCGCCCGCAGGACGGCCAGATCCAGATGCGGATCGGCGAGGCGCAGGTCGACATGCGAGTCTCCGTCATGCCGACCATCCACGGCGAGAAGGCCGTGGTGCGGTTGCTCAACCGGAGCGCCGGGCTCATCACGCTCGACCAGTTAGGTTTCCTGCCCGAGGCGCGCCTCCAGGTCGACGAGATGCTGCGCCAGCGCCAGGGCCTCATCCTGCTCACGGGGCCCACCGGGAGCGGCAAGTCGACGACCCTTTACGCCTTTTTGCAGGCGCTCAACACGCCCGAGCGCAACATCATCACGGTGGAAGATCCGGTGGAGTACCACGTGGACGGCATCACGCAGGTGCAGATCAATCCCCGGGCCGGCATCACCTTCGCCAACACGCTGCGCAGCGTGCTCCGCCAGGACCCCGACGTGCTCATGGTCGGGGAGATCCGGGATCAGGAGACCGCGCAGATCGCGGTGCGGGCAGCCCTCACCGGGCACCTGGTGCTTTCGACGCTGCACACCAACTCGGCGCCCGGCAGCGTGGTGCGGCTCATGGACATGGGGGTCGAGCCGTACTTGCTGAGCGCCACCCTGGTGGGGGTCGTCGCGCAGCGCCTGGTGCGGGCCGTCTGCCGCGACTGCCGGACGACGGGCGTGCCGGAGCTCACGCCGGCCGAACGGAGCTTCCTCGGCCCCGCCTATCACGGCGAGCCCCTCGCCTGGGGGCGCGGCTGCCAGGTGTGCGAAGGCACGGGCTTTCGCGGCCGGGTCCTGATCGAGGAGGTGCTCCTGGTGGACCGGGCCATCCGCGATCACATCGCCGGGCAGCCCTCCGAGGATACCTTGCGGCAGCTCGCCATGAAGGCAGGCATGAAGACGCTCAAGGAAAGCGGCATCGCCAAGGCGCTGATGGGAATCACCACCGTGGGCGAGGTCTTCCGGGCGCTGTACAGCCTCGACGAGTGGAACGGCAAGGAACCATGGCAAACCGGCGGCACGGGCGAGGCCGCGGCCGCGCTCGCCACCGCAGGGACTGAACAACCTTCGAGTCTCGAGGCCGAAGAGGTGCGCCCATGAACGAGACGCTGGATACGTTGCTGCGGATCACGGTAGAGCGACACGCCTCGGACCTCCACCTGACCTCGGGCGTGCCACCCATGCTGCGCATCCACGGGCGGCTCGAACCGCTCGACGGATACAAGGTCCTGATGCCGGCGGACCTGGAGGGGCTCATCCGGCCCATCCTCAACGAGGGGCTGTTGCGCACGTTCGAGCAACAGGGCCAGGTGGATCTGTCGCACGGGGTGCCGGGGGTCGGGCGGTTCCGGTGCAACGTCTTTCGCCAGCGGGGTTCGTGGGGCATGGCCGCCCGGGTGATCCCGGCCGAGGTCCCGTCGCTCGACCAGCTCGGGCTGCCCCCGGTGGTCGCCGACCTTTGCGGGCGGGTCGACGGGCTCATCCTGGTGACCGGGCCCACCGGCAGCGGCAAGTCGACGACGCTCGCCGCCATGATCGATCACATCAACCAGCACCGTAAGACCGTCATCATCACGCTGGAGGACCCCATCGAGTACCTGCACCGCCACAAGATGAGCGTCATCAACCAGCGGGAGATCGGCACCGACACGACGTCGTTCGCGGCCGCGCTGCGGGGAGCGCTCAGGGCCGACCCCGACGTCGTGCTGGTCGGGGAGATGCGGGACCTGGATACGGTCGCCACGGCCCTGCGGGCCGCCGAGACAGGGCATCTGGTACTTTCGACGCTTCACACCCGGGGCGCGGCGGAGACGGTGGAGCGGGTCATCGACATGTTTCCGCCCGAACAGCAGCGGCAAATCCAGCTGCAGTTCGCCTCGACCATTCAGGCGGTCATCTCGCAGCGGCTGCTCCCGAGGGCGGACGGGCAGGGGCGGGTGCTGGCCTGCGAGGTGATGGTGGCCACGCCGGCCATCCGCACCATGATCCGGGAGAGTAAGTGGCACCAGATCCCGGCCGCCATCGAGACGGGGGCGCGGTTCGGGATGCGCACGCTGGAGGCCTCCATGCGGGCGTTGCTGGAGCGGGGGCTCATCGATCCCGAGGAGATGCTGGCGCTCAAGCGGGAGTAGCGGCACAGCAAGAAGGGGCAGGCGCCGGGAGGGGTTGGGGTGTCCGTTCCCTTCGAGTACAGGGCGAGGGACAAGACCGGGCGGGCGGTCAGCGGCGTCATCGACGCCGAGGACAGCGCGGCGGCGGTACGGCGGCTGCGCCAGGAAGGGCTCTACGTCTCGTCGGTGCGGCCTGCTTCCAGAGCCGGCGCCAGAGGGGCGGCCGGGCGCGGGGCGGGCGCCGGGGCCGGGGCGCTGGGCGTCCTGAGCCGGGGGCGCAGGCCCTCGGCGGCCGACGTGGCGCTGTTGTGCAGCCAGTTCGCCATGATGCTCAGGGCGGGGCTGACGGCGGCCGACGGGCTGCGGCTGCTCGTGCAGCAGACCTCCAACCGCAGGCTGCGCGAGGCGCTCGAGGCAGTGCGCCGGGACGTCTCCACCGGGTCGTCGCTCGCCAGGAGCTTCGGGCGGCACGGCGACGTCTTCCCCCAGCTGCTCGTGCAGATGGTCGAAGTCGGCGAGGTGACGGGCGCCCTCGAGGAAGTGCTCAACCGCACCGGCGCGTACTACCAGCGGGAGCACGAACTGCGGGCCAAAGTGCGGGAGGCCCTCGCCTACCCCACCCTCGTCGCCATCGTGGCGCTGGTCGTGATCAACGTCTTGCTGCTGTTCGTGCTGCCGACCTTCGTGGGGTTCTTCCGGCAGGCGGGGATGCCGCTGCCCCTGGCGACCCGCGTGCTGCTCGGGGTGCAGGAGTTCACGTCGCGGTGGTGGTGGGCCGTCGCAGCGGCGGTCGTCGCCGCAGCCACGGCCTTGCGCCAGTACGTGCGCACCCCTCGCGGCCGCCTGGAGCGGGACCGCTTCCTGCTGCGGGCGCCCATCTTCGGAGGGCTCGTGACCCGCACGGTGCTCGCCCGCCTCACCCGCACCCTGGGGCTCGGGCTGCGCAGCGGGATTTCCATGGTCGAGGCGCTGCGCGCGGCGCAGCGGGTGGTGGGCAACGAGGCGATGGCCCAGGCGATGGCGGGCGTCATCGCCGGCGTCGAGAAAGGCCAGAGCGTCGCGAAGGCGATGGCGGCCCAGAAACTCTTCCCCGAACTGCTCGTCCAGATGGTCGCCGTGGGGGAGACCACGGGCAGCGTGGAGGAGATGATGGAGCACCTGGCCACCCGCTACGACGGCGAGGTGGAGCGGGCGGTCAAGACCCTCATCTCGCTGCTCGAACCCGCCATCATCATCGTGCTGGCCGGCGTGGTGCTGCTCATCGTGGCGTCGGTGATGCTGCCGCTGTTCCAGTCGGCGGGGCTCGTCCAGTAGGGGGCCGGCGAGGTGGCGCAACTGGTGGTCGGCATCGACCTCGGGCACAAAGAGGTGAAAGTCGCGCAGCTGCGGCGCCGCCGGCGCTCGCACCGGGTGGAACGCCTGCTGCGCATCCCCGTACCGGCCCAGGCCATCGCCCAGGGCCGTATCGAGGCCCGCGAGAGGTTGAGGGACGCGCTCAGGCCCGCGTTCGGCGGGCTGCGCCTGGAGCAGCTCCATGTCGTCGTGGCCATGAAGAGCCCCGAGTTCCTGGTGCGAACGCTCACCCTGCCGCCCATGCCCCCCGGCGAACTGCGCGAGGCGGCCCGCTGGGAGATGGTCGACCTGTTGCAGCTTCCCCGAGAACAGGCCGATGACCTCCTGGTCGACTGCGAGGTGCTCGAGCAGCCGGCAGACGGCGAGGCCCGGGTCGGCGTGGTCGCGACCCGGAGGCCCGTCGTCCGGGAGGTCGTCCAGCTCCTGAAAGAGCTGCGGCTTCCGCCGGAGGTGCTGGAGGTCAACGCTTTCGCCCTGGAACGGGCGGTGCGGCGGCCCGGGCACGTCTGCTACCTCGACGTGGGCGACGCGTTCACCGAGGTGTACGTAGCGTCGGACGGGCGCTACGAGCTCTACCGGCTGCTGCCGATGGGTTTGGACCGCGTCACGGCGGCGCTCGCCGAGGTGCTGGGAACCTCCCGGGAGCATGCCGAGGCGGCCCGGCAAAGCGAGGAGCTGGGGACGCTCTTGGAGCGTTCCGGCAGCCACCCGGCGCTTCGCCGGACGGTCCAGGCGCTCCTGGACGCCCTGGCCCAGACGCTCGAGTACGTGCGCACTCAGGGAGCACAGGCGGCGGGGCCGGGCGACGGGGCCGTCGACGCGATCGTGCTCTCCGGGGGCGGGGCGCTCCAACCGGGCATGGCGGCCCTGCTCCACGAGGAGCTGGGGTATCCGGTGGAGACGGCCGACCCGCTCCAGGGCCTGGAGCTTGACCCGCGGGTCGGCGAAGCCGTGGGCGAGGGGCTGGCGCCGCTTTTCGCGCCGGCCGTAGGGTTGGCGCTCCGGGGGGTGGAGGGGCCGTGAGAGTCAACCTCATTCCCCCGGAGGACCGGGTCAAGCAGGGCCTGGTGCCGCTGGAGCCGATCCTCGGGGTGGTCGGAGTGTTCTTGGTGACGGTGGCCGTCGTGCTGGGCAACTTCAACCAGCAGCAGCTGGCAGAGGCCGAACGGCGGGTCACGTCGCTGCGGCGGGTGGTGGCGGAGCTCCAGCCGTACCAGGAGGAGCTCGCTCGGGTGCGAGACGAGACGCGGCGGGTCGAAGAGGCGCTGAAGGCGGGCACGGGGCAAAGCGAGGCACAAGCCGGGGTCAGGCCCCTCTCGGAGCTGGCGCGGCGAATGGCCGACGCCGCCCGGCGGCCGGGCACGGTGTGGCTGACCCGGCTCGCCTGGTCGCAAGGGCGCCTCCAGCTCGAGGGACTCGCGACGGATGCGGCTTCCGTGACCGCCTTCCTCGCACACCTGACGGCGGACGGCGTCCTGCGGCAAACCCAGGGCAGCGTCAGCGCCGAGGGGGCGGGCGGGGTCGTGAGGTTTTCGTGCGAACTGGCGGTGAGCCCCGCAGGCGAGGCCGCGCCGGGCGCGGCACCGGGCAGCTCTGCCGGGAGCACGGCGGCGGGTGAGCGACGTTGAAGCTGCGTGCCGGAGTGCGCCTCGGCGGGCGCGTGCCCCTCGCCCCGGCGATGGTGGTCGCCCTCCTCCTGGGCGGCGGCGCCTACTACCTCGCATGGTACCGGCCCGTGGCGGTCCGGACGGCGGCCATGCTGGCCGAGGCGAGCCGCCTCGAGGCAGAGGTGCAGGTCCTGAGCCGGGCACGCCTCGCGCTGCCGGAGGCGGAGCGGGCGCTCCAGGCGCTTCGCGCGCGCCAGGCCAGAGCGGCCGAACGCACGCCGCGGGTGGAGGACCTCCCGCGCGGGGCGGGATTCGTGTCGAGGGCGGCGGAGGTCGCCGGATTGCGCCCGCTGCGCGTGACGTACTCGCTGCAGGGGCCGGCCGCCCCTGCCCCGGACGCCAAAGCAGCCGCCGGCGGGGGATCGGTGAGGTTCGACGTGGAGGTGGAAGGGCCCTACGGCGGGCTCGTGAGCCTCGTCGAGACGATGGAGCGAGCGTTCGAGGGGGTGCAGTTCATCTCCCTCGCCGTGTCGCCCGCGCCACCGCCGGAACCAGCGCGCCTCGCGGCCCATGCGCCGTCCCAGGCGCAGGCCCAGGCCAACGTCCCGTTCTCGCCGCTGCTTGGGCAGGCCGCAGGGCAAGCCCCGGGCGGGACGCAGCCGGGTGTGACGGCAGGCCCCGGGGCCGGGAGTGAGGCGGCGCTCTCCGACCGGCTCTCGCAGGTGGCCGCGCTCTTCTCCTACCTGCAGATGCTGGCGATGCAGCAGTCGGGTGCCGTCACCGGGGTGCCGGTGGGGCAGCCGGCGGGTCCCCTCTCCCCCTCCGCCGCCTCCGGCTCTCCGGCTCCGGAGGTGACCGGCTCGCCGGCCGTCCGGGCGTCCTTGAGCTTCACGGTGGCGGTACGGGCAGCGGACGACCCGGTCTCCCGGGCGGTGGAGTGGAAGGCGCTTCCCCTTCCCGTAGCGAGCACGACGGGCGGGACGTCCAACCCCTTCGAGCCGTCCGACAGGACCGCCGTCGAAGCCAGGCTGGCGCAAGCGCCGAGCCCGGAGGTCCCGGCTCTGCGGGTGACGGGCATCGCCCGGGGCTCCGACGGCTTCATGGCCGTGCTCGTCGTCGACGAACGCAGCCACCTGGTGCGTGACGGCACCCGCCTCGGACGGCTCACGGTGCGTACCGTGCGCGCCGGCGGGGTGGACGTGCAGGTAGAGGGCCGGCGGGTGTTCGTTCCCCTGCGCGTGGAGCCGTGACGGCCCGTGGAAGAGCTTACGGGAAAACGGCAGAAGAGGAGACCGGCAAGATGCGAAGATCGGGAAGGTTGGCCATCATCGCGCTGGCGTGGGCCTTCGCTCTCGCGGCGGCGACCCTGAACGCCGCAGGTGGCATGGCAGCCGAGGCGGCGGCGCCGGCAGGCCCGCCGGGCTCGCCGCCGGCAAACGGTACCAGGACGCCTGCTCCCACCCCCGCCGGCCGGGGCGAGCTCGTCGACATGGCCTTCCAGAAGGCCGACGTGGCCGACGTCTTCCAGGTGCTCGGGGAGCTGGCCGGCCTCAACGTGCTGGTCGACCCGTCGGCGAGCGGCCAGGTGACGTTCTTCCTGCACCGGATCCCCGCCATGGACGCCATCGACCTGGTGGCCCGGGCGAGCGGGTTGGGCTACAAGATCGTCGACGGGACGCTCATCGTGGCGGCGCCGCAGCGGCTGCAGGCACAGTTCGCCCGGGAGGCGGTGGCGACGGTGGCGCTGCGCTACCTGGCCCCCGCCGACGCCGAACGGCTGGTCAAGACCGTCGTACCGGGCATCCAAACGGTCGTCGACACCCGGTCGTCGGCCATCGTGATGCGGGGAAGCGAAGAGGACGTCGCCCGGGCCAAGCAACTCCTCGCCCGCCACGACGTGGCCGCCATCCCGGAGCTGCAGTTCGACGCCGCTCCCGTGGCAACGGTGCTGCTGGCCCTGGCGAAGGCCGGCGGCATGAGCCTCGTCGTCGAGGGCCAGCTGGCCGGGACGGTCACGCTCTACCTGCGGCCCGGCACGGCGGTGAAGGACGCGCTCGACATTGTGGCCCGTCAGACGGGGATCACCTATCGCATCGGCGAGGACAACCTCCTGGTGGTCACTCCTCCGGGCCCGCAGGCGCTGCAGACCCAGAGCGCCCCTGCGGCGCAGGCCCGGGCCTACGAGCTTCACTTCATCCCCGTCGAGACCGCGGCGGGGCTCCTGGCAGCGGCTCTGCCCGACGTGAAGGCCCAGAGCGTGCCCGGCACGAGCGTGCTCATGCTGCAGGGCACGCCGGCGCAGATGCAGCGGGCGGAGGCCCTGCTGAGGTCGTTCGACCGGCCGTCCGTGCGGGTGGCCGGCATCATGCAGGTCGGCGACGAGCTGCGAGCGCTGGTCGAGATCGGCGGCCGCAGCTACGTGGTCCGGGAGGGAAGCCAGGTCGGGCCGCTGGTCGTCACGAGCGTCACCAAGGAAGGGGTCACCCTGGCCCTCGACGGGCAGGAGATCGCGGCCCCGGCGGGTGGTGCGCTGCGATGAGCGGCACCGTGCAGGCTGGCAAGTGGTCCCGCCTCGCCGCGGCCGGTCTCGCCCTGCTCGGGCTCGCCGTGGCTGCGGCGACCGGGGCCCTGGCGGCAGCGCCGGTACCGGGCGCGGGGGCCTCCGGCGAGGGACAGGAGGCGCAGGTGTCGCTCGCCTTTCAAGACGCGGACGTACGGGAGATCTTCGCGTCGCTGGCCGACGCGGCCGGATGGAACTTCGTCGCGCTGCCCGACCTCACGGGCAAGGCGACGCTCGCGATCAAGGGCCTGAGCGTGGAGCAGGCCGTCGACATGGTGGCCCGGGCGACGGGGTTCGCGTACGTGCTGTCGGCCAACACGCTGGTGGTGGGCGCCCGATCCTCGCTGGAAGCCCGCTTCGACCCGGAGGGCGTGCGGCCCGATCGGCCGGCGGCGCCGAAGCCTGCTCCACCGGCGGAAGAGACGGCTACCGAGTTCGTACGGCTCAACTACGTGCGGGCGGCGGCCATGAAGCAGCTCGCCACCATGGTTCTGCCGGAGGGGGCCATCCGCGTCGACGAGGCCAGCAACCTGCTGGTGGTGCAAGGCACGGCGCAGCAGCTGGATGCGCTGCGCCGGCTCGTCGCCGAGTACGACCGGCCGCCGGCCCAGGTGCTCATCGAGGCCCGGGTCGAGGAGGTGCTGGGCAACGCCACGGAGGACCTGGGTCTGGCATGGCAGCTGCCGAGGGTCGGGGTGTCGCTGGCCCCGCGGTTCGGCTCGGTCAGGCTCGACCCGGAGGAATTGCTGGCCACGTTGCATGCCCTCGAGGAGCAGGGACGGAGCCGTCTGCTCGCCCGGCCCCAGGTGACGACCATCAACGGGCAGGCGGCCACCATCTTCATCGGCGACGAGATCCCCATCATCCTCAAGGGGCAGGGCGACGCCCCGGACACGCTGCAGACCATCACAGCGGGCGTGCGGCTGGAGATCACGCCGTTCGTGGGGAGCGACGGCACCATCACGGCCGACGTGAAGCCGGAGGTGAGCACCATCGCCGGCTACCGCGTGGCCGGCGACCAACAGCTGCCCCAGATCCGGACGCGCAAGGCTCAGACCCGGATCCGGGTCAAGGACGGCGAGCCCATCGTCATCGGCGGGCTCATCAACCAGCAGGAGAGCGAGACGGTGTCGGGCCTGCCGGTGCTCAAGGAGTTTCCGGTGCTGGGCGGGTTCTTCTCGACCACCCGCACCGACCAGCAGCAGAGCGAGATGCTCATCTTCCTCATTCCCAGGGTCCTGCCGGGCGAAGGGGCGACAGCGAAAGCCGAGCAGGGCCAGGCAGGCTCCAACGGGGCGGCGGCTCCGGGAAGTCGGGAGCAAGGGTCGACGGCCGGCGAACGCACCAGGTGGCAGATGCCGTCTTTCGAGCGCCCGCAGCAGTGGGCCATCCGGCTCGATGCCGCCGGGGCCCAGGAGTCGGCGTGGGAGATCGGGGTCGAACGGCCCGTGGGCACGGCACAAACGGCGACCACCAGCCTTGTCCTGACTCCGGTCTCGGCGGGTAGCGAAAGAGCAAGTGCCTGGGGCCTGGGTCTCAGCTGGCGCTGGTATTACCCGTCGTCTCTGGGCGGCGCGTGGTTGGGGCTGGGGGGCGAGGTGATCTGGCCCAACGCCGGGGTGGGCTCGGTGGCAGCCGGCACAGGCCTGACCGTCGTGAGCATCGAGGCGGGAGCGCGTACGCCCATCGAGCGGGTACCGTTGTTCCTGGAGCCGTTCGTGCGGTGGGTGCCGGCGGTATGGGGCGATGCGGCGCTCGTGGAGCTGCCCCGCAGGACGCCGGGCCTGTGGTTGGGTCTCGACGTGGGGTGGGCGTTTTGAACGCGGCCCGGCCAGCGGGACGGGCGCGGCATCGTCCTGCTGGATGCGGGCAGGTCACGGGCCGAATCCACCCGGAAATGGGGTGAGCCACATGTGCAACCCCCGATGCAAACAGAGGCCCGGATGGGCGCCAGGCTTCTCGTCCTGGCGGCCGCGCCGTGCCAGCGGGCGTGATCCCCGCCGCGGCGAAGAGGGCTACTTCCTCGTCATGGCCCTCATCCTCACCACGGCGGTGATGGTGATGGCGAGCGGGCTGGCTCTGGTGAGCACAGCGTCTCTGCGGGCCGCCCGGCACGCCCTCGACCGCGCTCGAGCCCTTTACGCCGCCGAGTCGGGGATGAACGTCGCCATCCACGCCGTGGAGACAGATGCCATCGGCAACGATCCCTGGACCGCGGAGGTCCCCGGCTGGTACAGGGTGACGGTCAACGGCAAGGACGGCGAGCGGTGCCCGGACATCGCGCGAACGGTCTATGCAGACGGGTGGAGTGGCAGCGTTCACCGAAGGTTCAGCGCGAGGCTGAGGCTTACGACCACCCCTTTCCCCCGGGAAAAGGTGGTCACTGCTGGGTGTGAGGCTGACTACTTCGATCCGCTCCTGACATTCAAGCCAATAGACCAAATCTCGCCCCCGCACGGGTGGACACGATGGCCAGGCGGGTCGGTCACGGTCCCCGCTGGAAGCCATGTCGACTACAGGGTCGACGGGCCCCTGTATCTAGGGCCGGGGACCACGGTCACTGTGTCCCCGGACGCGGCAATGAACCTGTTCATCAACGGCGACCTCTTCGTCGACGACGGCGTAACTCTGAACGTCTCGGCAGGCGCGAAAGTCAACTTCTACACCTACGGTAGCATTCATCTGGGCGCCAACACTCTTGGCTCCACCGTGCTAGGCAGCAAGCTCAACGTCAATACGAGCGAGTACGTGGTGTTTCATGTTCAGCAGGCGCTGACCACAAGTCCAGGCTCGGCGATCGTCGTGACCCGCCCGGAGGGTGATGAGACCGGTGGGGTCGTTTTCGTGATGTCGAACGAAGGATCCGGCCCCGCGACCATCTACCCGTACACGAGCATCATTCAGATGATTCTTGATACGCTGACGAACGCGTTGAAAGAGGCCTTCCCCGAGTTTTCCATAGACCTGTGTAAACTCTTCCGGCCACTATGCTCGCCCCCATCCCAGATGGCCGTTTACGCTCCCACTCGTTGGATTACCGGTGTCTCCCTCCCTTGGTCGGATCCTAAAGTGAAAGGGTCCTTGGTGGGCCAGGCCATAACTGACCAGTGCAATTCCTTCACCGTCAAGGTACTCATCTTCACGTGGACATTGGGCTGTGGCGACAGCTATGGTATGGACGTTTATGCTGATCCCACGTTTAAAAAGTTTCCGTTTACGAACCCATCCCGGATGATATCCGGATCCTGGAAAGAGGTCCAGGTGGTCCCGTGACCGGACGTGCTCGAAAGCCTAGCGGCTGTCAGGAAGATGGGGTCGAGGGCTTTAGCCTGATCGAAGTACTCGCAGGAATCGTGATCGTCGCTGTTGCCCTTGGTGGCCTGTATGTCCTGTACAGCACCATCGTCCGGATCGACGCCCACCGGCGCCAGTTGACCGAAGCCACGGCAACATTGACGTCGACGGCCGAAGAGATCAAGAGCATGCCATGGGAGCAGTTAGTCAGATTTCCCGGTGAAGAATGCCCATCAACCATACCCGTCCCTCGGGGACTCGCTCTTCGCTGCACGCGACAGGCCGAACCACCCGAAACTGATCTGAAGACCGCCCTATTGGTGAGGGTAACCATCGAGGTAAGGGATCAGGAGACGGGCCGATTGGTGGCCGATGTCACATTGCTCCGGGCCAAAGAGGGTTTCTGAGCCAGCATGAAAACGCGCCCAGGCACAAGGCTCGGACGTACGGCACACGGGCCACGCGCGTGCCGATGGGCGGGTTTCAGCCTGCTCGAAGTCATGCTCGCAACGGCCATTCTCGGGATCGTCCTATCCGGGCTGGTAGGCGCCATCATCGGGCTTGTGCGTCTTGACCAAGTGCTGTCCGCCAGGGCCCGTGCCGAAAGCATGGTCACCGCCGTGCTCTCCCAGATGCTGTACGGCAGCGCGCAGCGGCCGGGAGTGGTCGCTGCCAGCAAACTCGTCGTCCCCGGCGGGGTCGGCGCCAGCACGGCGCAACTCAAGTACCGCGTCGATACCCCGGGCGGGGAAACGGTTTACGACTACGCCTGCGAGGCAGGGGCGCTGACGTTGACCGTCACCTCGGGCGGGGCCACCGCGGTGCGGGAGACGCTGCTCGCCCCCGTCGCAGGTTTCACGGCGAGTCTACAGCACCTGTCCGACGGTACGCCGGTCGTTCGCATCGAAATCCAGGTCGAGGTGCCCACGCTTACCGGAACGACCGTCTGGAGCGTGGCCCAGGAGGGGGTTCCGCGCAACGGAGTTTGGTGACCGTGGCGTAAACTTGCCGGTGGGCCTCGTGATCCCGTTCGTGGCCGTGCTGGGGATGGCGGTCGGTAGCTTCGTGAGCGCTGCCGTTTACAGGTTGGCTCGAGGCATCACGGTGGTGCGGGGCCGTTCGCGGTGCCCCCACTGCCAGCACGTTTTGGGTGCCGCGGACCTCGTTCCCCTGGTGAGCTACGTGTGGAGCCGGGGGAGATGCCGCTACTGCGGCGTCCGGATCTCGCCCATGTACCCGCTGCTCGAGGTAACATGTGCGTCAGGCTTCGTGTTGCTGTGGCTGGCCAGCGCCACTCCCGCCATGTGGGTGGTGCGCGCCACGCTCTTCTCGCTCCTCGTTGCGCTCGTGCTGACGGATCTCCAGGCGGGCACGCTGCCCGACGCGCTCACGGTGACGGGGCTCATGCTGGCGACAGGATTCGCCGCCGCCGGTTGGTCAGTTGGGCTGAACCAGGCTCTCGTCGGCGCCGCTGTGGGAGCGGCCACGATTCTGGTCATCGTATGGGCCAGCCGGGGCGGGATGGGCATCGGGGACGCCAAGATGCTCGCCATGATCGGGGCGTTCTTGGGGCCGTGGGGGGCGCTGGGAACGCTTGTTTGGGGCAGCTTCCTCGGGAGCGTGGTCGGGGCGGGGCTGCTGCTGACCGGACGGGCGACCCGCAAGACCAAGCTACCGTTCGGGCCGTTCCTGGCGGCCGGGGCCTTGCTGGCCCAGTGGACGGTGCCCCTCTGGCTGCGGTTCGTTGGACTGGGAGCTCCCCCTGGCTCATGACTTCGCGCTGAGCGTGCGCTCTCGGCGTCGGGCGGGGCAGGTACCAGGCTGCCCGCCGTATTGGAAGCCTCCGGGGAGGAACCGGCGCTACGGGCCGGCGAAAGGCACGCTTCTTTTCGAAGCGCCTGGCAGCCGAGGTTGGATCAGCCGCCGCGGTCGAACCGCCACAGGCCGGCGGCCCGGGCGGCGGCGAGCGCGGCCTCGTACTCGGCGCGCGTGATGCGGCGGGCGAGTTCGGGGAAGGCGCGAGGCTCGGCCAGCACGCGACCGGCCGGGTGATACTGGGCCATCAGGTTGACGTACGTGTCCGGCGACAGCTCCCGGGCCACCCACTGCATGATCTCGGCCGTTCCCGCGAGGCCGCCCGGCATGACCAGGTGGCGCAGCAGCACGCCGCGGCGGGCGAGCCCGTGCTCGTCGATGACGAGCGGGCCTACCTGGCGGTGCATCTCCTTGACGGTCCGGCGGGCTACCTCGGGGTAGTCGGGCGCCTTGAGCAGGCGGCGGGAGACGTCCGGATCCCACACCTTGAAGTCCGGCATGTAGATGTCGACCACGCCGTCGAGCAGGGCCAGGCTCTCCATGGAGTCGTAGGCCGAGGTGTTGTACACGAGCGGCAGGCGGAGGCCGCCGCGCACCGCGATGACCAGCGCTTCGAGCACCTGGGGGACGACGTGCTCCGGGGTGACGAGGTTGATGTTGTGGCAGCCGGCGGCTTGCAGGCGCAGCATGAGGGCGGCGAGCTCTTCGGCGGTGAGTTCCGCGCCATCGCCTGCCTGGCTGATGTCGAAGTTCTGGCAGAAGACGCAGCGCAGGTTGCACCACGAGAAGAAGATCGTGCCGGAGCCACGCCGGCCCCGCAGGCATGCTTCTTCCCCGTGGTGCGTAAAGGCGGAGGCGACCCGAGCCAGGCGCCCGGTGCGGCAGGCACGGCGCTGGTCGACCAGGCGGTCGGCGCCGCAGTTGCGGGGGCACAGACGGCAGGAGGCCAGCGCGGCGACCGCGCGCCCGGCCCGGCGCTCGAGTTCGCCGGACTCGTAGAGCGCCAGGTATGCCGGGTACGAGCTCGGGGTCGCCGTGGTCATCCGCCCGGCCCCTCCTCCGGGGGAACGTCTTCACCGCGATCATACCGGCACGCGGCACCGATGAGCCTAACGCCGGGGCCCGAGGTTATCCTCCCGGCCGGAACGCCGGGTGGCGAACGGCGTGAGTCCGTGCGGGCGCCGGGGCCGTTCGTCGTGAGCGAATCCCGCGTGGCGACATCCCGGTCGAGGAAACGCCGGCCGCGGCAGCCTGTTACGCGAGTGACGCAGTGCGGACGGCATGAACGAGCTTACGCGGGCCCATGCCGGTGCCAAACGGGGTGTACACCGCCTTGCCGGGGCTACGTCATTGAGTTACGATTCTCCCGCACCTCGAGGCGAGGGCGGTGATCCCTCATGGTTGAGCAGCCGCCGGGCGTGCCGGCCGAGGCGCTCGAGCGCTTCTCGGTAGCCGCGCGGAAGGTCGTGCGGCAGGCCACGGAGGAGGCCCGGTTACGTAACCAGCCGGTGGGCCCGTACCACCTGCTCGTGGCCGCGCTCCTCTCCGAGGAGCTCGCGCCGAAACTGGTCGGCAACCCAACGTGGATGCTCCATCAGGTCATGGCCCTGCTCCCGCCGAAGCCGCCCGAGTCCGAAGCGCCGGCCGAGCCGCCGGCGCTTTCCGACGAGGCGAAGGAGATCCTGCTCTCCTCCGTGAAGCGGGCCCGGCTGCATGGCTACCCCTTCGTGCTCGTCGAGCACCTGCTCGTGGCCATCGTGGACCGCCTCTCGTCGGGCCCGGATGCCCCGCTCGTGCAGCGCACCGGTCTCGCCGTCGAGGCCGCCATGGCCCAGGGACATTTCACCTCGAAGGCCCGGGAGGCGGTGCGGGTGGCTATGGAAGAGGCCCGCCAGCGCAGCCAGCCCGTTGGCGCTCCACACTTACTCCTGGGCGTGCTCCGCTCCGATGGTGTTTCGGTGAGAGTCATCGAGGAGAAGGCCCGGCCTCTGCTCGCCGAACAGGTCGCCGCGCTCCTGCCGCCCAAGCCCGTCGAAGCCGGCGCGGTCTCCGACCCGCCGGGGCTGTCGCAGGAGGCGAAGGAGATCCTGCTGTCCGCTCTTCAGAAGGCCCGGCTCCTTGGCCACCGGTACGTGGGCACCGAGCACCTGCTGCTGGCCATCGTCGACCGCTCCCCGGCGTACCCGGAGACGGCTCTGCTTCATCAAGCGGGGCTCACCCCCGAGACCACGACCCAGGAGATCCGGGCCGTGCTGGAGGGCGGCCCCCGCGATACGGTCGTCAGCGTGCGCCTGGATCAGGCAACGCTGCGCACGGTGGACGCGATGGTCAGGGCCGGGGTCGCACGCAGCCGGTCCGAAGCGGTCTTCTTGCTGGCTCGCAAGGGCATCGAGGCGCACGGCGAGATCTTCGTGCAGTTGCAGTCCAAGCTCGCGGAGATCGAGGCGATCGAGGCCGAAATGCGCCGGCTGTTCGGCGCGGCCGCCACGACGCCGGAAAGCGCACAGAGCCCGCCTACGCCCGGCGGATCGGAGCCACCGAAGCCATCAGGCGCTTGATGCCGGCGCCCTCGAAGGCCACGGTCAGGATGGCGTCGCGCCGCCCCGACGGGTCGACCGCCACCACCGTGCCCTCCCCGAAGCTGTCGTGCACGACCCGATCGCCCGGCTTCCAGCCGGGCGCCGGGCCGCCCGCTCCATCGGCAGCCCCCCGCCCTGTGGCCTGCGGGGCAGGCCCTATGCTCGCCGCACCCCGGGCTGCCGCCCCGGCGCGCTGCGCCAGGCTGAGCGCCTCTCGCTCCACCCGCTCGCGCGACCACGTCTCGCTCACGTCCTCGATGGCCTCCCGGGGCATCTCGTCGACGAAGCGCGACACGGGGTTGGCGACCAGCTGCCCCCACATCACCCGGCTGCGGGCGCACGTGAGGTAGAGCTTCTCCTTGGCCCGGGTCACGCCGACGTAGCACAGCCGGCGCTCCTCCTCCAGGTCCGACGCCTCGAAGGTGCTGCGGGCGTGCGGCAGGATCCCCTCCTCCATCCCCACCAGGAAGACCACCGGAAACTCCAGCCCTTTGGCCGAGTGGAGCGTCATGAGCGTGACCACCCGGGCGCTCTCGTCGTAGTCGTCGACGTCGGACATGAGTGCCACGTGCGCCAGGAAGTCGTCGAGCCCGCCCTCGGGATGCTCCTGCTCCCAGCGCGTCGCAAGCGACAACAACTCCTCGAGGTTTTCGATGCGGGCCTGAGCCTCTTCGGTCCGCTCCTGCTTGAGCATGTCGAGGTACCCGGACTCCTTGATCACCTGCTCGACGAGCCCGGTGAGGCCGTGCTCCCCGAGCGTCCCGCCCGCCAGCGCCCGCCACCGCACGAGTTGCCCGGCGAAGGCCCGCATCGCCTGAGCCACGGGCCGCGTAAACACGCCCGCCTCGCACGCCGCCTCCAGCGCGGCCCCATCGCCCGGCTCCACGCCGTGTTGCCGGGCCCACGCCACCAGGCGTTCGACGGTGGTCTCTCCCACGCCCCGCCGCGGCACGTTGACGATCCGCCGCAGGCTCACCACGTCGCCCGGCGACGCGATTAGGCGCAAGTAGGCGAGGATGTCCTTGATCTCCTTGCGTTCGTAAAAGCGAAGGCCCGCCACGATGCGGTACGGGATCTGGTGGGCCAGAAACGCCTCCTCGAACGTCCGGGACTGCGCGTGCGTGCGGTAGAGCAGCACGAAGCTGTCCCACGAGCGCTTGCCCTCCTGCACGCCGCGCAGGATCTGAAGGGCCACGAAGGTCGCCTCGCCCCGCTCGTCCTCGGCCCGGCAGAAGGTGATGGGGGCGCCGGCGGCGTTGTGCGTCCACAGGCGCTTGTCGAGGCGCTCCGTGTTGTGGCGGATGAGCCGGTTGGCCGCCTCCACGATGGTCTTCGTCGAACGATAGTTTTGCTCGAGCCGCACCACCCGCGCCCCGGGGTAGTCCCGTTCGAAGGAGAGGATGTTGCGGATGTCGGCCCCCCGCCAGCCGTAGATGGACTGCATCTCGTCGCCCACGACCATGAGGTTGCGGTGGGCCTGCGACAGGAGGCGCACCAGCTGGTACTGGGCATGGTTGGTGTCCTGGTACTCGTCCACCAGGATGAAGCGGAAGCGCCGCTGGTACTTCTCCAGCACCGCCGGGTGCTCCCGCAACAGGCGCACCGTCTCCACCAGCAGGTCGTCGAAATCGAGGGCCCTCGCCTCTCGCATGAGCTGCTGGTAGCGCTCGAACGCCCGCGCCACCGTCCGGTCGTAGACCGAGCGGGCCTCGGCGGCGGCCTGCTCGGGCCCGATGAGTTCGTTTTTCCACCGGGAGCAGGCGGCGAGCACCCCGCGCGGGTCGTAGCGCTTGGGGTCGATGTTGAGGGCCTTGAGGGCCTCGCGCATGACCTGCACCTGGTCGGGGGTGTCGAAGATGGCGAAGTCGTGGGGAACTCCCACGTGCGGCCCGTCACGGCGCAGGATCTGCACGCAGGTCGCGTGGAACGTCCCCACCCACGCCCTCTCGGACAGGCCTGGCCCCAGGAGCTGGCGCAGGCGCTGGACCATCTGCTGCGCCGCCTTGTTGGTGAAGGTGACCGCCAGGATCTCGTCGGGCGCGGCCGCCCCGGTGGCGATGAGGTACGCGACGCGGTAGGTCAGTACCCGGGTCTTGCCGCTGCCGGGGCCGGCCACCACCAGAAGCGGTCCCTCGACGTGCTGCACCGCCTCTCGCTGCGCCTCGTTGAGGCCCTGCAGGAACGGCACGAGCGCGGCCGGCGGCGCTTCGCCGGCTCTGGATCGGGTATGAGGAGCAGTCAGTGCGATCCGCCTTTCTGGCGCCGGCGGGCCAGTTCGCGCCAGACCGCCTCCGAGGGCAGCCCCGCCGCCTCGAGGGTCACCAGCAGGTGATACAGCAGGTCGGCCGCCTCCCAGGCGAGCGCGTCGTACGCCCTGGCCAGCTCGCCGGGACGCGCCGTTCGCGCCTCCTCGGGGCCGCCGGCCGTTTGGGTCCCGGCGCCGCCGCTTCGGAGGCGGTCCACGTCCTTGGCGGCCAGGATGACCTCGCCGGCCTCCTCCGCGAGCTTCTTCAGCGGGGCGTCGATCCCTCGCTCGAGAAGCGAAGCCGTGTAGGAGCCCGGCTGCGGATCTTGGTGGCGCTGCCGGATGACCGAGCGGAGGGCGTCCAGGACCGCGGCCGTGGGTACCCCGCCGCCTTCCGGTGCGGCAGCCGGGCCGGTAGGGAGGGGTTCGACCGCAACCGGGAACGTGCGGTGAAAGCAGCTCCACTCCCCCAGGTGGCAGGCACCCTGGCCGTGCTGTTCCACCACGAGCAGCACGGCGTCGCCGTCGCAGTCGAGCAGCACGTCCCGAACGTCCTGGCGGTTGCCGGACGTCTCGCCCTTGACCCACAGGCTCTGGCGGCTGCGGCTGAAGTAGGTGGCGCGCCCGGTGCGCAGGGTCGCCTCGAGCGCGCTACGGTTCATGTAGGCCAGCATGAGCACCTGGCCCGTCGCCTCGTCCACGGCCACGGCGGGCACCAGCCCGTCCGGGCCGAAACGCACGTCGTCGAGGCTGGCCAGGCGGCGCATCGCGTGCATCGGCTTCCCCCCTCATGGCCGCACGGGCACGCCGTGGGCCGAGAGGTACGCTTTGACCTCCCGGATGGAGTGTTGCCCGTAGTGGAAAATGGAGGCCGCCAGCACGGCGTCGGCGCCCCCCAGCACGACCGCTTCCCGCAGGTGATCGAGCGAGCCGGCGCCACCCGATGCGATGACGGGCACGTCTACCCGCCGGGTGATGGCCTGCAGCAGTTCCCAGTCGTAGCCCGAACGGGTGCCGTCCCGGTCCATGCTGGTCACCAGGAGCTCTCCGGCCCCCCGCCTAACCGCCTCCTCGGCCCACGCCACGGCGTCGAGGCCCGCGGGGCGCCGGCCCCCGTGGGTGTAGACCTCCCAGGCGCCGGTGCCGGTGCGGCGAGCGTCGATGGCGACGACCACGCACTGCGCCCCGAAGCGGTCGGCCAGGCGGGTGACCAGCTGCGGGTCGGCCACGGCCGCGCTGTTGACCGACACCTTGTCGGCACCGGCCAGCAGCAACTCCCGCACGTCCTGTTCCGTGCGCACCCCACCGCCCACGGTGAGAGGAATGAACAGCTGCTCGGCCGTACGGCGCACCGCCTCCACGAGCGTGCGGCGCCCCTCCGCGGAGGCCGAGATGTCGAGGAAGACGACCTCGTCGGCGCCCTCCTGTTCGTAAAGGCGCGCCAGCTCGGCCGGATCACCGGCGTCCTGGAGCTGCCGGAACTGCACGCCCTTCACGACCCGGCCGTGATCCACGTCAAGACACGGAATGATGCGGCAGGCCAGCACTGCGCCGTTTCACCCCCCGGGCGGCTGCATCCACGGCCTCCCGGACGGCGAGCGCCCCTTCGTAAAGCGCCCGCCCGACCACCGCGCCCCGTAAAGCGGGCAGCGCGGCGAGGCGCTCCACGTCGTGGGGGGAACCGATGCCGCCGGCTGCCAGCACCTGCAGCCCGGCGCCGGCTACCGCCAGTGCGGCCGAGGGGTCGTGGCCCCGCATCGTGCCGTCGGCCGCGACGTCCGTGACCAGAGCCCACCGCACGCCCAGGCGGGCCAATCGCTCTGCGACCGCCTCAGGAGCCTCGTGCGACGGCTCCTGCCATCCGGCCACCGTCACCCGCCCGCCCCGCACGTCTACCGCCGCCCAGACCCGCTCGCTCCCGAACCGCCGGCACGCCTCCTGCAGCATCTCGGGGTGGCGCAGCGCCGCCGTGCCCAGCATCACGCAAGACGCGCCGGCTGCGAGCGCCCGTTCGACGGCATCGAGAGAGCGCAGGCCCCCGCCGAAGTGGACCGGCACCCCCGCGGCCGAGGCGATCCGCCGCAGCACCTCGAGATGGACCGGGTGGCCGCTCCGGGCTCCGTCCAGGTCCACCACGTGCAGCCGGCTCGCCCCCTCCTGCACCAGCCGGCGTGCCCACTCCGTGGGCTCCAGGGGGTACCGGGTCACCTGGTCGAACTGCCCGGCCCGCAGGCGCACCACGTGCCCGCCCATCAGGTCGATGGCCGGCACGACCCAGAAAGGCTCGTCGTTCATGCCACCGTGGCCCCGCGGGCCTCGTCGCCCTCCGCCCCGGCACCGAGCGCCCACCCCACGAACCGCCTCAGCAACGACAGCCCCGTCGCGCCGCTCTTCTCCGGGTGGAACTGCACCCCGCCTGCGCGGCCCCGCCACGCCGCCGCGGCGAACCGCACGGCCCCCACCCGGCACCAGGCGGTGACCACGCCGGCTTGCTGTGGGGCAGGGTAGTAGGAGTGCGCGAAGTAGACGTAGGGCGGGGCGTCGCCCGGTCGGAACAGGGGGCAGGCCGTCCCCGTGAGCTCCAGGCGGTTCCACCCCATGTGGGGCACAGTGACGCCCGGGGGGAAGCGGCGCACCACTCCGGGGAAGTAGCCGAGCCCCGGCACCCAATCCCGCGCGCCGCCCGCCTCTCGTGCGCTCTCCTCGCCGGCCTCGAACAGGATCTGATACCCCAGGCAAATGCCCAGAAGCGGCCGCCCCGCGTCGAGGTAAGCCCGAAGCCCTCGATCCAGGCCGAGCTCCCGGAGGCTGCGCATCGCCGCCTCGAAGGCGCCGACGCCCGGCAACACCACGGCCTGCACCTCGTCGAGTGCGGCGGCGGCCGTGACCCGCACCACCTCGGCCCGCCGGGCCACGGCCACGAGCGCCCGTTCCACCGACGCCAGGTTGCCCATCCCGTAATCGACCAGGCCGATCCGCCCGGGCACGTCCAGCGGCGCCACCGCCCGATCCGGCCGGAGCTCGTTCATGCCTGCAGCGTCTCCTTGGTCGACGGGATCGCCGACGGGCGCCGGGGGTCGACGGCGACCGCCTCTCGGAGGGCCCTTGCCACCGATTTGAACGTCGCCTCGGCCACGTGGTGCAAGTTGCGCCCGGAAAGCTCGCGCACGTGGAGCGTGAACCGGCCGGCGGAAGCGAGAGCGCCGAAGAACTCCCGGGCCAGCTGCACGTCCCACTCGCCGAGGCGGGCCCCGGGGGCGTCGAGAGTGGGAACTTCCCACGAAAGCAGGGGGCGGCCCGACAAATCGACCGCCGCCAGCACCAGAGCCTCGTCCATGGGCACGGCCGCATCGCCGAACCGGACGATACCCCGCCAGTCGCCGAGAGCCCGTCGCAGCGCGTCCCCCAGCACCAGACCGGTATCTTCCACCGTGTGGTGCCCGTCCACCTGCAAGTCGCCCGTCGCCTCGACCGTCAGGTCGAAGAGGGAGTGGTGGGCGAAACTCGCCAGCATGTGATCGAAAAAGCCGATCCCCGTCCGCACCCGGCTAGTGCCGCTGCCGTCCAGGTGCAGCTGCACCCGGATCCGGGTCTCGGCCGTGCTCCGCTCGACCTCGGCCTGGCGGACTCCGTTCATGACGACTGGCGCACCTCCACCGAACGGGCGTGGGCCTCGAGGCCCTCGGCCCGGGCCAGGACCCGCACGGCCCGCGCGAGCTGCTCGAGGCCACCCGGTGAGGCGTGCACCCACGAGGTCATGCGGGTGAAGACGTGGACGCCGAGCGCGGAGGCAAACCGGGCGGTGCCGCCGGTCGGCAGCACGTGGTTGCTCCCGGCGGCGTAGTCGCCGAGGGCCTCGGGCGTGTGCGACCCGAGGAAGACCGCCCCGGCCCGGCGCACCTTGCCGGCCAGCACCAGAGGATCCGCCGTGACGACCTGCAGGTGCTCCGGAGCGATGGCCTCGGCCAGCTGCAGCCCCTCGACGTCGAGGCGCCGGCAGGCCACCGCCGCCCCCCAGCGGCCCAGCGACTCCGCGGCCACGGAAGCCCGGGGAAGGGTCTCGAGCTGCACCTCGAGCTGCCGGTCGATCTCGTCCAACAGCGCCGGCGCGTCGGAGACCACGATGGCCGCCGCGTCGGGTGCATGCTCCGCCTGTGCGAGCAGGTCGGCGGCGACCCACCGGGGGTTGGCCGAAGCGTCGGCCAGGACGAGCACCTCCGTCGGCCCGGCCAGGCCGTCGATGCCCACCGCCCCCACCACCTCGCGCTTGGCCAGCTGCACGAAAAGGTTGCCGGGGCCTGCGATCACGTCCACCCTCGGGATCGACGCCGTCCCGTACGCCAGGGCTGCAATGGCCTGCGCCCCGCCTACTTGCAGCACCCGGGACGCCCCTGCCACCCGGGCGGCCGCCAGGATGGCCGGGTGCGCCGGCGGCGGCGTGGCCACCACCACCTCGGCGACCCCCGCCAGGCGGGCGGGGATGACGCCCATCAACACGGTGGAGAGCAGCGGGGCCGTCCCTGCGGGAACGTAGATGGCCGCCCGCTGGACAGGGGTAGGCACCCATCCCACCACGACGCCCGGAGCGGTCGTTTCGAAGATGGGAGCGGCGATCTGGCGCCGGTGGAAAGCCGTGATGGTCGCAGCCGCCGCCTCGAGCGCCGGCACGACCGGAGCGACCGCCGGATCCTGCAGGGCCGCTTCCATCGCCTCGGGGCCCGCCCACAGCCGCTCCGGGGAAAGCTCCACCCCGTCCAGCTCCCGGGTCCACCGGGCAACGGCCGTGTCTCCCTCCTCGCGCACGCTTTGCACGATCCGGCGCACGGCCTCCACCGGCCGGGTGCCCGGCCCGAAGAGCCGGTCGAGCACCGTCCGGGCGCGCGGCGGCGCCTCCATCTCGGCCATCGGCGGCCGCCGGACGGCCTGCAAAATGGCCTCCAACCCGTCTCGCTCGACCACGAACCGCCGCAACAGCGTCATGCCGTCCTCCCCGCCGCCACCCGCTGAGAAGCGACCACGGCCCTGAGCTCGCCCAGCAGGCGGCGGACGGCGTCGTGCTTCAGCTTCCATCGCACCGGGTTGGCGATGAGCCGGGCCGAGATCGTATGGAGCGTGGCCACGGGCACCAGGCCGTTGGCCGCCAGGGTACGGCCTGTCTGCACCAGGTCCACGATGGCGTCGGCCAGCCCGACCCTGGGCGCAAGCTCGATGGAGCCGTGGAGGGCGATGACCTGCGCAGGGATCCCCTGGGCTTCGAAATAATGCCCAGCGGTACGCGGGTAGCGCGTCGCGACCCTCAGCGGCCGGCCCCGCTCCCGGGGGAGCGCCCCGTCTGGCCCGTCCGTCCCGTCGCCCCCGGCTCGGGCGGGTAGGGCCAGCTGCAGCCGGCAAAGGCCGATACCCAGGTCCAGGAGCTCGACGACGCCCGGATCCGTCTCCAGGAGGACGTCCTTCCCCACGATTCCGACGTCGGCGGCCCCCGCCTCCACGAAGGTCGGTACGTCGAAGGGCTTCGCCAGCAAGAACTGCACCCGTGCCCCGTGGTCCACGCTCACCAACCCCCGCGAGTCGGCGAGCACCGCGCTGGCGTCCAGGCCGGCCTGCCCCAGGAGGGCCACCGCCTCCGAAGTGAGGCGCCCCTTTGGGAGGGCGATGGTCAAGAGCGGCTGCTTCGAAGCATCGGTCACCGGCGACCCCAGACCCCTTTCCGCCGTCCCGGTCCGCGGGGAGACGGGCGGCGGCGCGAGATTCGTGGCAACATTAACACGCACGGGTGGCACCGATCAATGCCGGAGACCACCCGTGCCGAGCAGGCCCGCCGGTACGCGCCGGCACCTCAAGCCTTGGCCCGAGCGCGACCGGCCGAGGAGGTCGCCGCCCGTTTTTTGCGCCCATCGGAAGCGGCCGCTGCCACCTCCGCCGCAGCGGGCGGCTCTCGTTTGGTCAACGCCGCTCCCCCGCACTCCGGACACTTGCGCGGCTTGCAGCGCGCCTCCTTTTGATAGCCGCACTGTGCGCAGACCCACACGGCCACGACGCATCGCCCCCTTCGGACGTGAGCCGGCCGTACCGGGATGGCCCTGCGGCCGGTCTCAGGGAAGGTACTCTACGCCGGGCCGCCCCGGGTCACCTTTTGGACGAAGGTGTCGAGGTCCATGGCCGTCCACGCAACCTGCCCGGCGCCGGCATCGGTAGCGTCCACGAGAGAGGCTGCCGCCAGCGCCGGCTCGCCCTTCTCGCCCAAAGCCCCCTCCGGCAGGGGAGCAGCCACCCACTCGACCCCGGCTCGCCGCGCCTCCTGCAAGCTCTCCGGCAGCGGCCTCGCCAGCGGATCGAGCGCACACGAGATCCCCGATTGCCGCAACACGGCCGCCAGCTTCCACGCACCCGACGGCGGGCCCTGCTCGGGACCCTGCGGCCGGGTCCCCCGTACGATCCAGACCTGGGGGCCGCTGCGCTGCCTCGAGCGGCGGCCGGGCAGGGCATACAGGGTGTTGAGGACGCGGTCCAGGCTCACCGCGCATCCCGTCGCGGCAAGGGGCATGCCCAGCCGCCCGAGCAGCGTATCATACCGGCCGCCCGTGGCCAGCGACGCGCCGCCGTCCGGCGCGTAGACCTCGAAGATGGCACCCGTGTAATAGTCGAGGTCCTTCACCATCCCCAGGTCGAAAGCCACGTGGTCTTCCAGACCCAACGCCCTCAGGTGCTCGAACAGTTCCAGGACGGACCGCAGCGCCGCCTGCCCTTCGCCGGCCGGGCACGCCCGGTACGCCGCCTCGACCACCTCGACGCCACCCCGGGCGTCGACCAGCGCCTCCAGGGCCCGGGCAACCGGCCGCGGCACGCCCGCTCCGGCAAGCGCCGCCTCGTATGCCACCAGATCGCGCCGCACGAGCGCCCGGCGGGCCGCCTGTGCGCTCTCCACCGGAAGTTGCTCCAGCAAGGCCTGCACGTACCCGGCGTGCCCCACCTCGACGTGGGGGTCGGGAATGCCCGCCTGCCGGCAGCTCTCCCACGCCAGTGCCATGACCTCCGCGTCGGCCACCGGCCCCTGCGCACCCATGAGCTCCACACCGGCCTGTCCGAACTCCCGGGAGTCGTCGGGCCTGCGCCGGTCGTATCGGAAGACGCTGCCGACGTAGAACAGGCGGATCGGAAGGGGAGCCCCCCTCATCCGCCCCGCCACGAGGCGCGCCACCGCCGCCGTCCAGTCGGGCCGCAGCACCATCACCTGGCCGTCCCGGTCGACGAACCGGTAAGTCTGCCGCCCCGAAGGCTGGCCCCCGGCCTGCGCCACCACCTCGTAGAGTTCGAACGTCGGGGTGATGACCTCCTCGTAGCCCCACAGCTCGAAGAGCGTTCGCAGTCGGGCCTCCAGTCGCCGGCGCTCCTGCGCCTGCGGGGGCAGGGCGTCGTAGGTGCCGGGGGGAGGATTCAACGAAAGACCCTGGCCGTTCAACGTCTCATCCCTTCAAACCCGTCCGGATGATACCCTCGATGAACTGCCGCTGCACCAGGAAGAAGAAGAGGAGCACCGGCGCCACCGCCATCGTCGAGGCGGCCATGGCCAGATTGGGCAGCGTGCCGTACTCCTGGAAGAAGGTCGCGACCCCCACCTGGATGGGCCGCATCGTCTCCCGGTTGGTGACGATGAGGGGCCACAAGAACGCGTTCCAGCTCCCGATGAAGGTGAAGAGGCCTGCGGTCAGCACGGCAGGCCTGGCCAGCGGCACCAGGATCTGAGTGAGGAAGCGCCAGCGCGGGCAGCCGTCCACGGCCGCGGCGTCCTCGAGTTCCTGGGGAATGGTCTGGAAGAACTGGCGCAACAGGAAGATGGAGAACACGCTGATCATCCACGGCACCGTGAGCGCCAGGTACGTGTCGATCCAGCCGAGGCGCGACAGCACCAGGAAGTTGGGGACGAGCCGCAGCGGCTCGGGAATCATCATGGTGCCCAGGAAGAGCGCGAACAGCGGTTCACGCAAGTAGAAGTCGAGCCGGGCGAAGGCGTACGCCGCCATCGCCGAAACGACGAGCTGGCCGGCCGTCGTGACCACCGCCACCACCGCGCTGTTGAGGAAGTACCGGGCGAACGGCGCCGCCTGCCACGCCTCCACGTAGTTTCGCCAGCGCACGGGGTGCGGGACCCAGTGGATGGGCTGGGTGAAGACCTGGTCCGGCTCCTTGAGGGAGGTGACGAGCATCCACAGGAAGGGCACCGCGACCAGCACGGCGCCCGCCACCAGCGCCACCTGCACGGCGTATCGCACGAAGTCGTCACGGCGCTTCACTGGTAGTGCACCCGCGTCCCGATGGTGCGCCGCTGCACCAGCGTCAGCACGAACAGGAAGACGAAGAGCACGTAGGCGATGGCCGAGGCGTACCCGAAGTCGAAGTACTCGAACGAGTGGCGGTACAGGTAGTAGACCAGCACCATGGTGCTGTCGAGGGGGCCACCCCTCGTCATGATGTAGACCGGCGAGAAGACCTGGAAAGCGCCGATGAGCGAGATGATCAAGACGAAGTAGGTCGTCGGGGAGAGCAGCGGCCAGGTGACGTACCGGAACAGGCGCCAGCCCGACGCGCCGTCGATGGCCGCCTGCTCGTAGTACTCTCGGGAGATGTTTTGCAGCCCGGCCAGGAAGAGCACCGCCTGGTAGCCGAGCAGGTGCCACACCTGGGTGATCGCCACCGCCGGCATGGCGAGGCGCGGGTCGAGGAGCCATCGCTGGCGGGGCAACCCCACCAGGCGCAGGGCCTCGTTGAGCAACCCCCCGGCCTCCGGGTGAAAGACGTAAAACCAGACGATGGCCGCTGCGTTGGCCGCCGTGACGTACGGCAGGAAGTAAGCGGTGCGAAGCGCCCCGAGGCCCACGAGGGGCCGGTGGAGGGCCGAGGCGAGCAGCAGGGCGAGCGCCATGGTGGTCGGCACCGAAAGCAGCACGTAGTACGCCGTGTTGAGCCACGCCTGCCAGAAGTCGGGATCGCCCCGGAGCGCGAGGTAGTTGGCGAAGCCGACCCACTCCGGGGTGCCGATGATGTTCCATCGCAGCAGGCTCACGTAGAAGGAGTAGAAGACCGGCCCGATCTCGAACAGCCCCAGGAGCAGCAGCGCCGGCAACAAGAAGAAGAACGCCGCGACCGTGGCCCGTAACCTGGGAGAAGGACGGCGCCGCGCCATGACCGGCGCCCCGGCGACCACGTCAGGGCCGTGACAGGAGCGCGCCCACCAGGCCGTCCTCGAAAGACGCGTCGTCGCCCCCCCTTGCTCCCGTCGAGGCTGTACGCGGGCAAGCGCCGGCCTAGCGACGCCGAGCGAGCTCCGCATCCGTCTTGCGAGCCGCCTCCTCCAGCGCCGCCTGAGGGGTCGCCTTCAACAAGAAGGCCTGCGCGACGGCGTCGGAGATGTAGTTGCGGATCCGGTTCCACTCCTGGATCGGAGGGTCGGTGACCGCGTACGGCAGCAGCACCAGCGCGGCGCCGTTGCGGGGATCCCGGCGCAAGTACTCCTGGAACGCCGGAACCTTCATCGCGGACTGGCGAACCGGCAAGTAGAAGGTCTCCATCGACCAGCGGGCGGTCTGTTGCGGCTCCACCAGCCACTTCACGAACGTCCACGCCGCCTTCTGTTGCTCCGGCGTGGCCTTGCTGAAGATGACCAGGTCCGTGCCCGCGACCGGCGTCCGCCGGCTCGACCGCGTCGGCAGGGGCCCGATCCCCCACTCGAACTTGTCGCCGACCGCCTGCTCCACGTACGGGCGGCCGGGAACGGAGGTGGCATAGGCCGCTACCTTGCCGGCCGCGAAGTCCTGCTCCATGTAGCCCTCGATGTAGTACGCCACCCGGTACTTGTGAAGCAGGTCGACCATGAACTGCAGCGCTTCCACTCCGGGCTTCTCGGCGAAGCGGGCTTTCTGGAAGTCCGGGCTCAGCCACTCCCCGCCGTTGGTCAGCAGGAAAAGGGCGAACTGGTCGACGTTGGGCCGCAGGCCGAAGCCGTGCCGGACGATCTCCCCGCCCCGCTTGAGAGTGGCCGCCCTGGAGACCTTGAGCAGCGCCTCCCAGTCGGCCGGAGCGCTCACCCCGAGCTCCTTGTAGAGGCTCGCGTTGTAAAAGAGCACGTAGATGCTCTTGTTGAACGGGATGCTCCAGAGCGTGCCGTCCCACCGGTTGGCCTCCAGGAACACCGGCCAGAAGTCGGCCAGCTCCTCCTTGCTCCAACCGTCCGGCCCCTTGACGAACGGATCCAGGGGCACGATGGCCTTCGCCTCGAGCAGTTGCTCGGTCCAGTTGCTGTACGACTGCGCCACGACCGGGGGTTGGCCGGCCGCCACCGATGCGAGAATCTTCTGCTGCAACTGCCCGTAGTTGCCCTGGTACTGGGCCACGACCTCCACGCCGGGATGGGCACGGTTGAACTCGTCGACGAGCGCCTTGATGGTCTCCCCCAGCGGCCCGCCCATGGCATGCCAGAAGGTGATGGTCGTCCGGGCCCCCGCGGCTGTCGCAGGGACCGGCGCCAGCGCCACCACCAGCAGCGCTGCCACGATCCAGGCCCTGGTGCCGAGTGTGCGCAACGCTTGGCCACCCCTTTCCGACGGTGGGTTCGACGCGCCGGGAAAGGCCTCCTCGGAAGGAGCCCCGTGGATTCGTCAACAGGGGTGTTAACAATGCGTTGCAGGAGCTTTTCGAGCCGGGGCGAGGTCGCCTACTCCCATTCGATGGTCGCAGGCGGCTTGGCGCTCACGTCGTAGACCACCCGGGAGACCGTGGGCACCTCGTTGGTGATGCGGTGAGAGATCCGATCCAGCACCTCGTAGGGCAACCGTACCCAGTCGGCCGTCATGCCGTCGTCGCTTTGCACGCACCGCACGGCAATGACCGGCCCGTAATGGCGGGCATCTCCCTTGACCCCGACGCTCCAGGCACCGGTCCAGACGGCGAAGGCCTGCCAGACCTCTCCGGCCCACCCGGCCCTCTCCACCTCTTCCTGCACGATGGCGTCGCACGCCCGCACCGTCTCCAGGGCCTCGGCCGTCACCTCGCCGACCACCCTCACCGCCAGCCCCGGACCGGGGAACGGATGACGGTGCACGATGGCGTCGGGAAGCCCCAGCTCCCGGGCTACCCTGCGCACCTCGTCCTTGAAGAGGTACCGAAACGGCTCCACCAGCGTGAGCTGCATCTGCTCCGGCAGCCCGCCCACGTTGTGGTGCGACTTGATGGTGGCGGTGCGCCCGCCGCCCGACTCCACCACATCGGGGTAGAGCGTGCCCTGGACGAGGTAGCGCACGTCGGGGACGCCTCGGGCGCTTTCCTCGAAAACCCGAATGAACTCTCGGCCGATGATCCGCCGCTTCTCCTCGGGGTCCACGACGCCGGCCAGCTTGGTGAGGAAGCGCTGCCGGGCATCGACGCGGGTCACGGGCACGCCGAGCCGCCCGCCGATCTCCCGCTCGACCGTCTCGGGCTCCCCCCGGCGCAGCAGGCCGTGATCCACGAAGATCGCCGTCAGCCGGTCGCCCAGCGCCCGGTGTGCCAGCACCGCCGCCGTCGACGAATCGACTCCGCCGCTCAAGGCCACCACCGCGCGCCCCCCGGTCACCTGCCGGCGAAGCTCGTCGACGGCGCGCTCCACGAAGGCGTGCATGTTCCACCCGCCACGCAGGCCCGCCAGGTCGTACAGGAAATGGCGCAGGAGCTCGGAGCCGAAGGGCGTGTGGGCCACCTCGGGGTGGAACTGCACCCCGAACCAGGGGCGCGACCCGTGCTCCATGGCCGCCACCGGCGAAAGCGGCGTCCGGGCCACCGTGCGGAAGCCGGGAGGCGGCCGTCGCACCAGGTCCCCGTGGCTCATCCAGCAGGTCATGCGCGCTCCCGGCGACCCGATCCCCTCGAACAGCCGCCCCGGCCTCCCGTCGTCGGCTGCCAGCACCTCGAGCTCCGCCCGTCCGAACTCCTGCCGCTCCCCCCGGCGCACCTCGCCGCCCAGGACATGCGCCATCAGCTGCATCCCGTAGCAGATACCCAAGACGGGTACGCCGGCTTCCCACACCGCGGGATCGGGCCGGGGCGCATCCTCGGCGTACACGCTGGAGGGCCCGCCCGAGAGGATGATGGCCTGCGGCTTGCGGGACAGGATGGTCTGCGCCGGCGCGTCCCCCGGCAGCACCTCACAATACACGCCCAGCTCCCGCACCCTGCGGGCGATGAGCAGCGTGTACTGCGCCCCCAGGTCCAGCACCAGCACCCGTTCGGCGCCGGGCATACCGGCCGGGTCGACGGCGATGACCGGCCGCATTCAGCGCGAACCTCTCTGGACGGCCTCAGGGCTCAGGATGCCGATGAACGGCAGATTGCGGTAGTGCTCCGCGTAGTCCAGCCCGTACCCCACCACGAACCGGTTGGGAATCGAGAAGCCGACGTAGTCGAGGTGCACGGGGAGCTGCCGCTGCTCGCTCTTGTCGAGCAGCACGCACACCCGCAAGCTGGCCGGCTTGCGGGACTGGAGGTTGTCCAGCAGGTAGCGAAGGGTCAGCCCCGTGTCGACGATGTCCTCCACGATGATCACGTGGCGATCGGCGATGGGGTGGTCCAGGTCCTTGAGGATCCGCACGACGCCGCTCGACTTGGTGCCCGCCCCGTAGCTCGAGATGGCCATGAAGTCGACGGTGGACGGGATCGAGACGGCCCGCAGCAGATCGGACAGAAAGAGGACGGCGCCCTTGAGGATCCCGACGAAGAGGGGATCCAGGTCCTTGTACTCGTGGGAGATCTGGTGGCCGAGCTCCTGCACCCGCTGCCGGATGCGCGCCTCCTCGAGCAGCACGGACTCGATATCGCCCAAAAGAGGGCTCGCCTCCGCCTCGAGTGAACGCATCCCGGCCCCGCCCCTCACTCCACTGCCTTCCAGGCTCCGGAGCGGCCTCCCGACTTTTCCACCAGGTGGACGCCGGTAATCCGCATGCCGCGGTCCAGAGCCTTGGCCATATCATACACCGTGAGCGCGGCGACACAAACCGCCGTCAGCGCCTCCATTTCGACGCCGGTCACCCACCGCGCCTTCACCCGGGCCTCGACTTCCAGCGCCTGGCGCTCGGGCAGGGGCCTCAGGTGCACCTCCACGCCGCTCAACGGGATGGCGTGACAGAGCGGAATCAGCTCGGCGGTGCGCTTGGCGGCCATGGTGCCGGCGATGCGGGCCGCCGCCAGCACGTCTCCTTTGGGCACGCGCCCCTGGGTGATGGCCTGGAGCGTCTCACCCCCCATCTCCACGTAGCCGCGCGCCACGGCCTCCCGCAAGGTGACGTCCTTGCCCGACACGTCCACCATGCGGGCCCGTCCCTGGTCGTCGAGGTGGGTGAGCTCTCCTTCCATGAACCCCTCCGGCTCAGAAAGTGCCCAGGTACTGCTCGACTTCCCACCGGTGGACCTGGGTGCGGTACACGTCCCACTCGATGCGCTTGGCCTCCACGAACCGGGAGAAGACGTGCGAACCCAGCGTTTCGACGACGAGTTCGTCCTTGACCAGCTCGTTGACGGCCTCCTCGAGCGACCCCGGAAGGCTGCGGATGCCCGCTCGCTGCCGCTCCTCCGCCGTCATGTGGTAGATGTTCTTGTTGTGCGACTCGGGCGGCGACAGCCTGCGCCGCACGCCGTCGAGCCCCGCCGCGATGATGACCGCGAAGGCCAGGTACGGGTTGGCCGAGGGGTCGGGGCTGCGCAACTCCACCCGGGTCGATCGGCCCCGGCCGGAGGGCACCCGCACCAGGGCGCTGCGGTTTTGCGCGGACCACGAGATGTACACCGGCGCCTCGTAGCCCGGCACGAGCCGCTTGTACGAGTTGACCAGCGGGTTGGTCACCGCCGTGAAGGCCCGGGCGTGCTCGAGCAGCCCGGCCACGAAGTGCAGCGCGACGCTGGAGAGCTGGTACGGGCCGGCCGGCTCGTAAAACGCGTTTTCGCCGTCCCGGAACAGCGAGAGGTGGGTGTGCATCCCCGAGCCCGCCACCCCGTAGATCGGCTTGGGCATGAACGTCGCGTGGAGCCCGCGGCGCGCTGCCACCGTCCGGGTCACGACCTTGAGGGTGGCCACCCGGTCGGCGGTGACCAGGGCGTCGTCGTACCTGAAGTCGATCTCGTGCTGGCCCGGAGCCACCTCGTGGTGGCTCGCCTCCACGTCGAAGCCCATGGACTCCAGTGCCAGGACGATCTCCTGCCGGGCCGCCTCCCCCTGGTCGACCGGGCCGAGGTCGAAGTACCCGGCCTCGTCGTGAGTCTGGGTGGTCGGCTTGCCGTCGGGATCGCGCCGGAACAGGAAAAACTCGCACTCCGGCCCCAGCATCACCCGGAAGCCCATGTCGGCAGCCTGCTGCAGGACGCGCTTGAGGACCATCCGCGGATCGCCCTCGAAGGGCTCCCCGTCGGAACGGACCACGTCGCAGATGAGCCGGGCCGCCCGGGCCTCGCCCGTCAGCCCCGGAAACAGGCAGTAGGTGGAGGGGTCGGGCCGCAACCGCATGTCCGACTCTTCGATCCGGGTGAACCCCTCGATCGACGACCCGTCGAACATGATCCCCTCCTCCAGCGCGCGCTCGAGCTGGCGAACGGGGATCGCCACGTTCTTGACCACGCCCAGGATGTCGGTGAACTGCAGGCGGACGAACTCGACGGCATCTTCCCGTGCGCGACGAATCACCGCGGCCGATGCATCATCCATGGCTCCTCGAGCTCCCTTTCGCCCATGCGTGGGTGCATGTGCAGCGGTGTACGCCGCGCTCGCCGCGGTTCCTGCACCTTTTCGCCATTACTGCTGACGTTGCTCTTCCAGCCAGCGGACCAGTTCGTCCTGATGATCGACCGGAAACAGCGACGTCAGCCTGCGCCCCCGGGCCTGGCGGAAAATGGACGGATGGGTAACGTCTCCGCCGGGTCCCGCAGCGGGACCTCCGACGGCTGCCTCGCCGGCGAGCTCCTGCCCGCCGGGGCCCGGCGCTGCAGGACCGGCCTCGTGGGCCGCCGGCGTAGCGCCCGGCGCCGGCGCCGGCGCCGCCGCCCCGCCCTGGGAAGCCAGGTAGGCCCGGACGCCCTCCACGTTGAGCCCCTGGGCCATCAAGCTCTTGACCTGGCGCAAGCGCTCCACGTCCACCGGGGAGAAGAGGCGTCGGTTGCCCCGGGTGCGGCTGGGGGCAAGGAGCCCCTCCTTCTCGTAGTAGCGGATCTGGCGCGCGCTCAGGCCCGTCAGGCGCTCCACGACCCCGATGGGATAGACCGGCACGGTCGGCTCCACTCCAGGCATGGTCGGCACACACCCCCTCGTCCCATCGACGGCCGGATGCCCCGGAGGGTCCTCCTGGCCCATTGCACAAGGGCCGGTAGCTCTATGGAAGCGACACCCCTTTTTACTCTTATCATATCCGGCCCGTGCCGGGCCAACAAGGCAGGATGTCAGGACATCTAACGTCTCATGTAGACGCGGGGCAGCCTCGGACCGAGTTGTGTCACGATCTCGTAAGGAATGGTCCCGGTCAGGCGGGCTGCTTCGTCCACCGTCATCTCGCCCTGGTCTCCGGGGCCCAGCAGGCAGGCCACGGCCCCCACGGGCGGAGCGTCATCGCCCGTCTCCACCATGCACTGGTCCATGCAGATGCGCCCGACGACCGGGTAAACCCGGCCCCCGATGGCGGCCCTGCCCCGGTTGGAGAGCCGGCGGGTGTATCCGTCCGCGTACCCGATGGGAAGGGTGGCGATGGTGGTCTGCCGGGTGGTCACGTGGGTCCTGCCGTAGCTGACGCCGCTGCCGGCGGGCAAGGTGCGCACTTCCGAGACCGCCGCCATCAGGCGGAGCGCGGGCCGCAAGGCGACCCGATCCTGCAGGTGAGGAGCAGGGTAGTAACCGTAAAGCCCCAGCCCGATGCGCACCATGTCCCATCGCAGGTCAGAGGAGGAGAGCGCTCCGGCCGTGTTGGCCAGGTGGCGAAGGCGCGGAGCGCGGGTGCCCAGCTCCCTCTCCACGGATGCCACCGCCTCCCGGAACCGGGCGGCCTGGATCGCCACATAGGAGAGGTCGGGATCGTCGGCGGTGGCAAGGTGGGAGTAAACGCCCTCGAGCTCCACGGCCGGCAGCGACGCGACCCGGCCCGCAAGCCAGGCGGCCTGGTCCGGCAGCACGCCCAGACGTCCCATGCCCGTGTCCACCTTGAGGTGGACACGGACCCGGCGTCCTCTGGAGCGGGCCGCCGCGTCGAGCCTCCGAGCTGCCTGCTCCGTGGTGACCGTCGCGCTCAGGCCCGCCTCCACGAGCCGGTCGAGGGGCTCGGCTGCCCCGCCGACTCCGAGGACCAAAATGGGGGCGTCGATGCCGGCGCTGCGCAGCGCGACCCCCTCGGAGGTGGTCGCGACGGCGAGGTAGCGCGCCCCCGCCTCGAGCGCCACTCGCGCTACCTCCACCGCGCCGTGGCCATAGCCGTCGGCCTTGACCACCGCCATGACCTGGGCCGGCTGGACGAGCTCAACGAACGCCCGCGTGTTGGCCGCGATCGCGCCGAGGTCCACCTCCACCCAGCTGCGCCGGGGCCCCGCCGGTTCGCCGCCGCCGGAAGACGACGCCTCGGCGTGCGGGACCGCAACGGGCGAAACGTCAACCATTTTGGAGGAATGAGTTGACACTTGGCCGCTCCTTCCTTACCCTAACCCTGTACACCCTTCGCCACGCGCAGGAGGTGTCCGGCCCGACTTGTTCGCTTCCACGGCCCCATCCGCGCCCATGGTGGCGCTGCGCCGGGCGCTGCAGCCCGGGCAGCCGATCTCCGGGCAGTCGCTGGCCCGGTCCCTGGGCGTGAGCCGCACCGCGGTCTGGAAGATGCTCGAAGATCTCCGGGCCTGGGGGTACCGGATCGACGCGGCGCCCCGCCGGGGTTACCGGTTGGTTTCGGCTCCCGATCTGCCGCTTCCCTGGGAGGTCGCCATGGCGCTGCCCCCCTCCCTGGCCGGCCTGCCCGTTCACTTCTTTCCCGTGGTAGGCTCCACCAACGACGAGGCCCGAAGGCTGGCCGAGGCAGGAGCCCCCGCCGGCACCGTCGTGGTAGCCGACCGGCAGACGAGCGGCCGGGGCCGCCGGGGACGTACCTGGCTGTCGCCGCCGGGCGGACTCTACTTCTCCGTCCTGCTACGTCCGCAACTCGAACCGCGCCTCGTCGCTCTCCTCTCCCTGGCCAGCGCCGTCGCCGTGACCAGGGCGGTCCAAAGCGCCGTACCGGGCGCCGGTGCCCGGGTCAAGTGGCCCAACGACGTGATCGCGGGCGGCCGCAAGCTCGCCGGCATCCTGGCCGAGCTCTCGGCGGATCAGGAGACCGTGCGCTTCGCCGTGATAGGGATCGGGATCAACGTGGAGACGCCGGAGCTCGACCCTGCCCGGGCAGGCGGGGGACTCCCTCCGATAGGGTTGCGGCAACTGGGGTGGACACAGCCCCGGGCGGAAGTCCTGGGCCGGGTGCTGGCAGCCCTCCATCGTCTCCTGGGAGGCTTCGAGCCCGGGCAACTACCGGCGGCGGCTCTCGTCGCCGAGGCCTCTTCCCTGCTCGCGTGGAAGGGCGAGGAGGTGGAGGTCCGGACGCCCTTCGGCTCGTGGCAAGGACGGCTCGCCGGGCTGGCGGGAGACGGCGCGCTGGTGCTGGAACGACCCGGCGGAGCCCGCCAGAGCTTGTACGCGGGAGACGTGACGCTGCGGGAAGCGGGGGGACCCCCGGCCGCCGACCCCGGCGGGCCGGGGTCCATCGAACGAGGAGGTTGACCAGGATGATGTCGTCCGTCGCTTCGCCCTCGACACTGTCGCAGTGGACCCGGGCCGCCATGGCCGCGTCGCTCGTCGCGGTCCTGGCCCAGGTCGCCATTCCCCTGCCCTTCACGCCGGTGCCGGTCACCTTGCAGGTGCTGGGCGTGCTGCTCACGGCCATCGTGCTGCCCCCTCGGGCCGCGGGGTGGGCCATGGCCCTCTACCTTGCCCTGGGCGCCGCGGGCGTGCCCGTCTTCGCGGGCTCGAGCGGCGGCCCCGGGGTGCTGCTCGGCCCTACCGGCGGCTATCTCTGGGGCTTCCCGGTCGCCGCCGTGGCGGCGAGCGCGCTCTACCGGATGCCCTTCTGCCGGGCGCGGGTACGCGCGCCGGCCACCGCCGCGGCGGTGGCTGCAGGGGCAGCCGTGGCCATCATCTACCTGGCAGGGGCGTCACAGCTGGCACTGGTGCTGGGGTTGAACGCCCGTCGAGCGGTGGCCATGGGCGTGGTGCCGTTCATCGGCTGGGACCTGGCCAAGGCCGCCGCGGCCGCGCTGGTCGGACCGGCCGTGGAGAGGGCCCTCACTCGAGCACCCGCACGGGCTCCAGATCCTCGGGCGCCGGCTCGCCCCGCATGAGGCCGCGCATCGCCTCCCCGACGCGCGCCGCGATGCCGGCAGCCGTGACGCCCACGCTGCCGCCCTCGGCTGCCATCCACCCGGCCAGGCCGTGTACGTACACCGCAGCCAGGGCGGCCTCGACCGCGCCCACCCCCTGGGCCAGCAGGCTCCCGGCAATCCCCGCCAGCACGTCGCCGGAGCCCCCCGTGGCAAGGGCTGCCGACGCAGCCGGGTTGAGCCACAGGCGCCCGTCGGGAGCCGCCACCACGGTCCGGGCGCCCTTGAGCACCACCACGGCCCCGAAGCGCCTGGCAGCCTCGAGAGCGTGCGTGACGCGGTCTTCCTGGATCTGCCCGACCGTCTTGCCCAGCAGCCTGGCCATCTCCCCCGGATGAGGCGTCAGGATACGGCCGGGATGGTTGGCGGCGGCCCCGGCGTCCGGCCGGAGCCATCGTTCCGCTCCCTCGGCCGCCAGGGCGTTGAGCGCGTCGGCGTCGACGACGAGAGGCTTCTGCCAGTTGCCCACGACGGAGAGCACCGCCTGGCGCGTGAGCGGGTGGGTCCCCAGGCCGGGGCCGATGACGAGGGCGTCGCGGGATTGCTGCAGCGCCAGGATCTCTCCGGCCGAAGCCGGGCCCAGCCGCCCCTCTTCGCCCTCGGACAGGCCGGCCGTCAGCGCTTCGGGGACGGCGCCAAACGCGCCGTCCTGCAGCGACCGGGGCAGCCCCCACGTGACCAGCCCCGCGCCGGCCGCCGCGGCCGCACGGCTCGCCAGCACGCCCGCTCCGGCCATCCCCCGGGACCCTGCCACCACCAGCAGGTGGCCGAAGGTCCCCTTGTGCGCGTCCGAAGGGCGCGCAGGCAAGAAAGACCGCACGCTCCGGGCGTCCAGGATCTCGAAGGCGGGCGGAGCCTGCTCGAGCAAAGCGGGAGGAAACCCGATCTCCGCCACGTCGATGCGCCCACAAAGCGCAGCCCCCGGGAAAAGGAGCTGGCCCGGCTTGGGTAGCCCGAAGGTCACCGTCCGGGTAGCCCGGACGGCCACGCCCGCCACCAGCCCGGTATCGGCGTCCACCCCCGAGGGGATGTCCACCGCCAGGACAGGCACCGCTCCGGAGACTCGCTCGATGGCGGCAATGGCGGCCATCGCCGGCCCTCGGGGCGCTCCCCGGGCACCCGTACCCAGCACGGCGTCGATGATCAGTTGCGCACTCGCCAGGAGCTCGCCGGCACGGTCCTCCCCGAGGGAGGCAAGGGCGACGACCTCGATGCCGCTTCGCGTCGCGATCTGGTAGTTGGCCAGGGCATCAGGGGAAAGCCGCGGCCGGTCCCCCGCTTGCTCTGCCGCGAGCAACACCCGCACTCGGGCTCCCCGGTTGGCCAGCCGCCGTGCGGCGACGAGGCCGTCGCCGCCGTTGTTGCCGGGCCCCGCCACCACCACGACCCGCCGCCCGGCCGGGGAGCCGCCCAGCATCTCGGACGCGACTCGGGCGACCGCCGCTCCGGCGTTTTCCATCAGGACCATACTGGGGACGCCGTACTCCGCCGCGGCGCGGCGGTCGACCTCCTGCATCGAGGCCACGCTGATGGCCTTCACCGTCGCACCCCCAGCGCGACGACCACGGCGACATCGCGCCCGTGGCTCACCGAGACGCAGACCTCGTCGACGCCCAGCGCTTCGGCCACCCGGGCCGCCCGGCCCCGGAGCTCGATGGCCGGCCGGCCCCCTCGCCGGTGGGTCACCGCGATCTCATGGAAAGCAACCCCGCGACGGCCGGTCCCGAGCACCTTCATCACCGCCTCCTTGGCGGCGAAGCGAGCCGCCAGGCAAGCGGCCCTGGCCGCCGGGTGCCTCTTGGCCAGGCAGTAGGCAATCTCCTCGGACGAGAAGAGCCGTTCCAGGAACCGCTCCCCGTGGCGCTCGAGCGCCCTTGCGATGCGGTCGACCTCGACGACGTCGACCCCCACGCCCACGATCGCGCTCGGGCCCGGCCCACATCCCATGGGGAAGTGCTCGCCTCCGGTGCCGGCGCCTCTTCGAGCAAGGCGCCGCCCTCGTTGGAAGCTTACTCCACCGTGACGCTCTTCGCCAGGTTGCGCGGCCGGTCCACGTCGCATCCCCGCTCCACGGCGGCAAAGTACGCGAGCATCTGTAGCGGCACCGCGGCCAGGACCGGGAGCAGCCCCTCCGGCGCATCGGGAAGGGCCAGGAGCGCGTCGGCGGCGACCTCCACCTCTTTACGGGCGTCGGGCCGATCCGGCGTGACGGCGACGACCCTGCCGCCCCGGGCCTTCACTTCCACCATGTTGCCCACGGTCTTGGTCCGCAGCGCCTCTTGGGTGGCGAGCGCCACGACAGTGCGCCCCGGCTCGATGAGGGCCAGGGTGCCGTGCTTGAGTTCGCCTGCCGCGTACGCCTCCGCGTGGATATAGGAGATCTCCTTGAGCTTCAAGGCCCCTTCCATCGCCACCGCGTAGTCGAGCCCCCGCCCGATGTAAAACAGGTGGGACTGGCCGGCCAGCTGGCGCGCCAGCTCCCGGACTCGCGGCTCCATCGCCAGGGTCTGCTCGATCCGCTGGGGGAGCTGCAGCAGCATGCGCCCCTCCTCCGGCCTCTCGACGCGGGAGAGGGCCAGGGCCAGCAGGTGCAGCGCCACGACCTGCGTGAGGTACGCCTTGGTCGAGGGGACGGCCACCTCCGGGCCCGCCTTCGTGGTGAGCACCCAGTCGGCCTCTCGGGCAAGCGAACTCCCCTCCACGTTGACGATGCCCAGCACCGGCGAACCCAGCCGGCGAGCCTCCCGCACGGCCGCCAGGGTGTCGGCCGTCTCCCCGGACTGGCTGATGGCCACCGTCAGGGTCCGGCCGTCGACCAGCGGCTCCCCGTAGCGAAACTCCGACGCCACGTCGACCTGGACGGGAAGGCGCGCCCACGCCTCGATGAGCCGCCGGCCCACCAGTCCCGCGTGCCAGGCGGTGCCGCAGGCCACGATCTGGATGCGCTCGAAGCTCCTCAGGCGATCGGGCGACAGCCCGGCGCCGGAGAGGTCGACGCTGCCGGCCGCCGGATCGACCCGGCCGGCCAGCGTCTGGCGGACCGCCTGCGGCTGCTCGTAAATCTCCTTCATCATGAAGTGGTCGAAGGAGCCCTTTTCGGCCGCCGACGCATCCCACGCCACCTCCACGGGCGAGCGGCCCACTACCTCGCCCCGGGCGTCCCAGATGGTGACCCCCCGGAGGTCGATCCGCGCGACCTCCCCGTTGTCGAGGTAGAGGACCCGCCGCGTGGTGGCCAGCACCGGGGTGACGTCGGATCCGGCCACGTACTGCCCGTCCCCCACCCCGATGACGAGCGGGCTATCCTGGCGCGCGAGCGCCAGGGTATCGGGCTGGTCCGTACAGACGCAGGCCAGCGCCCACGAACCGCGCAGCCTGCGGGTCACTTCCCGCAAGGCCGCGGCCAGGTCGCCCCGCCAAGCCTCTTCGAGAAGGTGGGCGACGACCTCGGTGTCCGTGTCGGACCGGAACCGGTGGCCGCGGGCCTCGAGCTCCTTTCGCAGCTCGGCGAAGTTGTCGAGGATCCCGTTGTGCACCACCGCGAAGCGCCCCGAGCAATCCGTGTGCGGATGCGCGTTGTGGTCGCTCGGCGCCCCGTGCGTGGCCCAGCGGGTGTGCCCGATGCCGGAGCGGCCCTCCAGCCCCTGGGAAGCCACGAGCCGCTCCAGCTGCTCCACGCGTCCTTGCGACTTGACCACCTGCAGGCGGTGGTTGACCACGGCCACCCCTGCCGAGTCATAGCCCCGGTACTCGAGCCGGCGCAGTCCCTCCAGGAGGATGGGAAGCGCCGGACGGTTGCCGACGTAGCCCACGATGCCACACATGAGCCGAAGACGCCCCTTTCCCCGCGCCACGGGAACCGCGCGACGGAGAAGGGGCCGAAGAAGGCATGGACCGAGACGACCACCTGGAGACCTTCTGTCCCCGGGATCGCTCCCGGGATTTGGCAGTCTCCTCACGACCGTGGTGGGCCGGGGGTCACCCGCCGATAATCCGAGATCCCCCACCTCGTCAACTTGCAGGCCTCACGGGCCCGCAAGCCCTGGCGCTGCCGTGTCACGAAGCCACGCACCGTCTCGCCGACGCCGCCCGGCGCTCCTGCCCGCTCGCGCGCTCCCGGTGCCGGTATGCGACTGTGTGCGAACCTCCTATGATCCGGACACGCTCTGCGCCACCACCCCCTCGCTCCCTGCGTGCTCCAGGGCCGCTACCACCCGGCGGGCCCACTCGTCCACCAGGGCCGGATCGGACGCCTCCACCATAACACGGATGAGCGGCTCGGTGCCAGACGGGCGTACGTACACCCGGCCGGCGTCGCCGAGAGCCTCTCGCGCCCGGGCGATGACCTCCTGCACCTCGGCCCGGTCGAGCACCCCTTCCTTGCGGGCCACCCGCACGTTGACCAGCGCCTGCGGAAGACGTCGCATCTGGGCCGCGAGGTGTGACAGCGGCTCTTCTTGCCGGCGCATCACGTCGAGCAGCATGAGCCCCGTCAGCATACCGTCGCCGGTCCTGGAGTGCTCCAGGAAGATGAGGTGGCCCGACTGCTCCCCGCCCAGCACGAGGCCATGGGTGCGCATCGCCTCCAGCACGTGGCGGTCTCCCGGCGGGGTCACGATCACGTCGCCGCCTGCGGCCCGCAGCGCCTCCCTCAAGCCGCCGTTGGAGTAGACGGTACAGGCCACGGCACCGCCGGGGAGCTTGCCCCGGCGTATCCGGTCAAGGGCGCAGATGGTGAGCAGCTGGTCCCCGTCGACCACGTTGCCGCGCTCGTCCGCCGCGATGCACCGGTCCGCGTCCCCGTCGAACGAAAGCCCGGCGTCCGCTCCGAAGCGCCGGACCTCCTCGGCCACGACCTCGGGATGGGTCGAGCCGCACGAAACGTTGATGTCCTCCCCGGAGTCCCCGGTATGGATGGCCCGCACTTCGGCGCCGAGCGCCGCAAACAACCGGGGCGCCAGCCGGTGCGCCGCCCCGTTGGCGCAGTCCAGCACCAGGCGCATGCCGCTCAGGTCCACCGGCACCCGCTCGGCGAGGTACTCGAGGTAGCGGTCGGCCCACCCGGCCTCGGTCCTCACCCGCCCGACGTCCCGGCCGGTGGGCCGGGGCAGCGGGTCTTCTCCCTGCTCCATGCGCTCGACCACGTCCTCCAGGTGCCTCTCCAGGTCATCGGAGAGCTTGTAGCCGTCGGGCCCGAAAATCTTGATGCCGTTGTCCTCGACCGGGTTGTGGGAAGCGGAGATCATGACGCCCGCCGCGGCCCCGGTATGGTGGGTGAGCCAGCTCAACCCGGGCGTGGGCAGGATCCCGAGGCGCACCGCATCGACCCCTACCGAGGTGAGCCCCGCGGTGACGGCCGCATCGAGCATCCCGCTCGAGACGCGGGTGTCGCTCGCCACCAGCACGAAGGGCCGCTCGCGGCCTCCTTCCCGCCGCCCGGCCACCAGAGCGCCCGCGGCCCTCGCCAGCCGGAACGCGAGCAGCGGGGACAGCTCCTGGTTGGCCACCCCGCGCACTCCGTCGGTGCCGAACAACCTGCGCCCCAATGCTCCAGCACCTCCCGCATCCTCACCGGCAAAGCGCACCCCACGTCGAGTGGGGCACGAGCAGCATCCCGCTCTGCGGGCCGAGGGTAAGGCGAAGCCGGCGCCCCCCGCTCACGCACCGGCCGGAGAGGAGGTCCACCCAGCGGGTGGCCCGGCCACGAGCGTGCCGCGCCCTGCCCACCTCCGCCAGATCGGCCATCTCCTCCCCGGGATCCACGGTCACCGTCTCCCGCCCCTGGCTGCGGCTCACGACGCAAAGCGCCGCGCCGGCCGGCGGCCCGCCGCGCAAACGGCCGAAGGCTACCACGTCGCTGCTGCCCGCCACCTCGACCACGGCCAGGTCGCCGCGAGCAAGAGCCCCTACCTGCTTGCGAAGCCGGGCCAGCCGCCTCACCCACCGCCACGTCGGCAGGTCCTGGCGCCGCTCGTCCCAGGGGAAACATTGGCGGCAATCGGGGTCCTTCCCCCCCGTCATGCCGGCCTCGTCGCCATAGTAGACGGTGGGTAACCCCGGGAAGGCGGCCACGAACAGCATCATGGCCCGCACGGCCTGCGAACTCCCCCCGGCCGCCGTGCGCACCCGCTCCGTGTCGTGGCTGCCCAGGACGTTCATGAGGGTCAAGAAAGCGGGGGCCGGGTACGCCCGGGCCAGATGGCCCAGGCGCTGCCAGAGTTCGACCGGCCCGATGCTCCGGCGAACGAAGAAGTCGAGCAAGGCGTCGCGCAGGGGGTAGTTCATGACGGCGTCGAACTGCTCTCCGGACAAATACCCCGAGGCCTCGTGCCAGATCTCCCCGACGATGTACGCGTCGGGCTTGAGGCTCTTGACGAGCTTGCGCCACTCGGGCCAGAATCCCGGCTCGAGCTCGTTGGGCACGTCGAGCCGCCACCCGTCGGCCCCGAGCTCCATCCAGTACCGGGTGACCCGGAAGAGGTAGGCCCGTACCTCGGGATGCGCGGTGTTGAGCTTGGGCAGGTGGGGCAAGTTCCACCAGCAGGCGTACGACGGCGGGTCGCGGCGCAGGGGCCACTCGTACACGTAGTACCAGTGGAAATAGGGCGAGGCCGGCCCCTTCTCCGCCACGTCCCGGAATGCCCAAAACGTCTCCCCCGTATGGTTGAACACCGCGTCCAGGATCAGGCGCATCCCCCGGCGGTGCATTTCGTCGATGAGCCGCCGCACGGTCTCTTCCGTGCCGAGCGCCGGATCGACCGCGAGGTAGTCGGAGGCGTCGTAGCGATGGTTGGACGGCGCCTGCACGATGGGGTTGAGGTAGATCACGTCCACGCCGAGATGCTGCAGGTAGTCGAGCCGGCGCCGAATCCCCTCCAGATCCCCCCCGAAGAAGTTGGAAAAGGTGGGGGCGTCTCCCCAGGCGGCGACCCCCGGCGGGTCGTTGGCAGGGTCGCCGTTGTAAAAGCGGTCCGGGAAGATCTGGTACGCCACGCCCGTACGGGCCCACGCGGGGGTGACGAAGGCCGGCCGCTGCGCCAGGTCGACCGCCCACCACTCCCCGGGGCCGGGCATGGCCGCCGACGACCCTCTGGGCCCCCACCACACCGTCGCCGTCCCGGCGGGCGCCGCCTGTCCCGCCCCCCGCGGCCAGCGGCCGTCGGGGGCGCCCGCGCCCCCCGCCAGCTCGAGCCTTACCACGTACGACAACGCCGGACGCCGGGCTTCCACCTCGACCCGGTACCACCACGTCTCCTGGAGGTTGGCGATCGGCGCGGCCGGCAGGCGCCGGAGCGACCCGTCGTCGAGCCACACCTCGAAGCGAAGCGGCCTCGGCCCCTCCCACGAAAAGCGCAAGAAGGCGTGCCGCTCGCCGCTGCGCACCACGTCGCCGCCTGGCGGCTGCGGGTCGTGGGAAAGGAACCCTGCCGGCTTCCACGTCACCAGAGCCCGCTGCTGCACTCCCGCCCGTGCCCCGTCGTCTGGTCGGAAGCGTATCGCTGCCATACTATTCGGTATCGTGTCTCCATCTCCAAACGAGTAGCTGCGGCGCGCCGCACGGGCTCACCGGGCGGCCAGGCGCCTCTCTTCGAGGCGGACGGGCCCTGTCCTGCTGCCCCCGGAGCGAGCGGGCGGCCTCTCCTGAACGGGCGGGCGGCCCGGGCAGGCATCCCGGGCCCATGGGGCGAAGTTGCGGGCTGCGCCTGTCAATGGTCACGCACTCTGCCAACGGGCACGAAACGAGGAGGGATTCGACAGCCGTGGCTGATGCTTCCCCGCTCACGATCTCCCCGCAGACCCTGGAGCTGTTGCGAGAGCTGACCGAGGCGGCCGGGGTCCCCGGCTTCGAGGATCCGGTGCGCGCGGTGATGCGCCGCCACCTGGAAGGCTCGGGCGAACTCGTCCGGGACGCCATCGGTAGCGTAGCGGCCGTGCACCGGGGCAGCGCCGAACGCCCCCGGATCCTGATGGCCGGCCACATGGACGAAGTGGGCTTCATGGTCGGATCCGTGACCGACGAGGGCTTCCTCCGCTTCCAGACGCTCGGCGGGTGGTGGGAGCAGGTGATGCTGGCCCAGCGTGTCACGGTCCTGGGCGAGAAAGGGCCGGTACCCGGAGTCGTCGGGAGCAAGCCGCCCCACATCCTGTCGCCCGAAGACCGCAAGAAGGTCGTGGAGAAGAAGGAGATGTTCATCGACGTGGGGGCCTCTGACCGGGCCGAGGTCGAGGCCATGGGGATCCGGCCCGGCGACCCGGTGGTGCCGGCCACCTCCTTCACGCTCCTGGCAGGCGGCAGGCGGGCGCTGGCCAAGGCCTTCGACAACCGGGTGGGCTGCGCGCTGGCCGTCGAGGTGCTCCGCCGCAGCGCGTCCGGGCCCGGCCACCCCAATACGCTCATCGCGGGCGCCACGGTGCAGGAGGAAGTAGGCCTGCGAGGGGCGGCCACCCTCGCGGAGCTGAGCCAGCCCGACGTGGCCTTCGCCCTGGAGGTCTCCATCGCGGGCGACACCCCCGGCGTCAAGCCCGAGGAAGCCCAGTCGAAGCTGGGCAAGGGGCCGGCCATCACGCTGTACGACGCGTCCATGGTACCGCACCGCAAGCTGCGCGACTTCGTCGTGGAGACGGCGAAAGAGGCCGGGATCCCGTACCAGTTCGACCTGATGCCCGGCGGAGGGACCGACGCGGGGCGGTTCCACCTCTGGCGCCGGGGCGTACCCTCCCTGGTGATCGGCGTCCCCGCCCGCTACATCCACACGGGTTCGAGCATCATCGACCTGTCGGACTTCGAGGCGGCCGCCCGTCTCATGACGGAAGTGGTGCGCCGCCTCGACGCAACCATTCTCGACGGCCTGCTCTCCTGACCGCCGAGAGCCCGCGCAGGACAGGCGCCCCGGCGGGGGCGCCTGTCCTTTTCCACCGGTGGCACGCGTGCGACCCCAGGAGGTCGTATGCGGTTTCAAAAACATGAGGAAATCGACGTTCTTTTTCCGCCATCGACCGCGTTGAACAGCGATCGACCAGCGTGGTAAGATGATTCCAGACCGACTCCACATCGCGGTAACCGTCGTCGCACGCTCCAGCCACCTCACCCCGCTTCTCCGTTCGTTCTAAGGGGGGGAGCTTCTTGAAGGCCGTCGTCATGGCCGGCGGAGAAGGTTCGAGGCTTCGTCCCCTCACCGTACAGCGGCCCAAGCCCATGGTTCCCGTCGCCAACAAGCCCATCCTCGCTCACATCGTGGAGCTGCTGCGCCGCCACCAGTTCACCGACATCCGGGCCACGCTGCACTACCTGGGGGACGACATTCGTAGCCATTTCGCCGATGGTGCCGAGTTCGGCGTGCGGATCAGTTACTCGGTCGAAGAGTCGCCCATGGGCACGGCCGGCAGCGTCAAGCTGTGCGAGGAGTTCGTCGGGCAGGAGCCGTTCCTCGTCATCAGCGGGGACGCGCTCACGGACATCGATCTGGCAGCGGCCACGGCGTTCCACAAGCAGCGCGGGGCGCTGGCGACCCTGGTGCTCACCCGCGTGGAAAACCCCCTGGAGTACGGGATCGTCGTCACCGACGACGAGGGCCGGATCCAGCGGTTCCTGGAAAAGCCGAGCTGGGGTGAGGTCTTCTCCGATACGGTCAACTCCGGCATCTACATCCTGGAGCCCGAGGTGCTCCGGTACATCGAGCCGGGCCGGGCGGTCGACTTCAGCCAGGACGTCTTCCCCGTCCTGCTCAAGAAGAAAGCGCCCCTCTTCGGCTTCGTGTCGAGCGGCTACTGGTGCGACGTCGGTAACATCGGCGCCTACCGCATGGCGCACGACCACGTGCTGGAGGGCCTGGTCCAGGTCGACGTCGACGGCCGCCGCATCAACGACGTGTGGATGGGCCGCGACGTGGTCATCGACGCGACGGCCGAGATCCGGGGGCCGGCCATTATCGGCGATAACTGCCGGATCGGGCCGGGCGCCCGCATCCTGGGCTACACGGTACTGGGGAGCAACTGCATCGTCGAAGAGCAGGCGACGATCCAGCGTTCCATCGTCTGGCACGGGGTGTTCGTGGGGAGGGGCGCGCACGTCTCGGGAGCCATCCTCGGCCAGCAGGTGGCCGTCGACCGCGGCTGCGTGATCGGCGAAGGGGCCGTCGTCGGCGATCGCAGCGTCCTGCGCCAGGGAGCCAAGGTGGCACCCCAGGTCAAGGTCTGGCCCAACAAGGTAGTCGAAGCCGGCGCCCGGGTCAACATGAGCGTCATCTGGGGCTCGGCGTGGCACGAGTCGCTTTTCCGGGATCGGGGCGTCTCGGGCCTGACCAACGTCGAGATGACCCCGGAGTTCGCGGTGCGCCTGGCCGCCGCGTTTGGCACGTACCTGGGCAAGGGGACCGTCGTGACGACCAGCCGCGACGAACACCCTGCCTCCCGCATGATCCTGCGGTCGCTCATCGTGGGCTTCTTGACGGTGGGGACCAGCGTGCAGGATCTCCGCTCCACGCCGCTCACCATCGCCCGGCGGGCCGTCCCCGTGCTGGGCGCGGCCGGAGGGGTGCACGTGCGCGTCGACCCGCGGGATCCCTCCT